>CAIXXC010000172.1 GCA_903923205.1 uncultured Rhodospirillales bacterium
AAGAGTGTTGGAACTATCTCAAGGATGCCGGATATGCGTCCGATTAAAGGCACGACGCTCTAGATGCGAGGGAAGGCCCCTTGTTGGTCGCATTGCGTGAAGTGCAATACTTCCAGTCCCTCGCACCTTCCTCTTACCCTTTATCCCTTGCGAACGGGCTCTTCCCGCCCCGCCGCTTCAAACCTTGGCGAGTGGCGCGCCCTCACCCAGATCCTCGTACCATGCCTCGACGGGGCCATTCAGCTTGATGGTCAGCGGCTGGCCCTTGCGATCCATCGCCTTGCCGGCCTGAACCCGCACCCAGCCTTCGGAAATGCAATATTCCTCGACATTGGTGCGCACCACGCCCTTGAAACGGATGCCGATGCCGCGCGCCAGCTTTTCCTCGTCAAAGAAGGGGCTCTTGTAGCTGATGGCCAGCCGGTCGGGCGGAACATCCGGGCCAGAGGCGGCAGCAGGGGCGGTTTCGGGAGTTTGGTCGGTCATGATCCATGCGCTTTAGGTAGCCCCCGCGCGGAGTCAACCATGAGTAGCCGGGGGATCAGTCACCGACACCAATGGCAGCAGGCTGGCATTTGCGCCGCTGGCGGCAATCAGCGGTTAACCCCCATGGGTTATCGCGGTTTTGCGAGCAGGCGTCCGGCCTGCCAGCAACCCTCTTGTCAAGCAGCGCCACCTTCTTTAAGGGCGCGGCTCCGCCCAAGGATCCGGCTTGGCGAGCGGGCGCGTAGCTCAGTGGTAGAGCACACCCTTCACACGGGTGGGGTCGCAAGTTCAATCCTTGCCGCGCCCACCATAAAACCCTCAGAAATATAGGGATTTTATGGTTAGCCTTTCGAGGCCGGAAATTTTCAAAACGGAAAATAACGAGAACAAACGCCTCATTTCGCTTGTCCCTCGTACAAAGCTCGTACACGGCCATCACGCTTTCCCCTTCCTTTTCGCTTCTGGCGAGCTGAACAGAGCCAGCTTGGTTGACTGCTCAGCCGCGCGAAGGCCGCGCAGTTGGGCCTCGTGAATTTTTTCGGTCGTCTGCTCGGCGTGGGTATAAGTTCTGCGCATCAGGCTCGTATCGGACCACCCGCCGAATTCGCCGGCAGCCTTCTCGTCGATGCCCTGCCGCACATTCATCTCCTGGCCGAATCCATGGCGACCGGCGGCGTGAAATGGCAGCAGATCGATCTCGGCCAGCTTGCACGCCCTCGCCCAACCCTTCCTCGGACTTGAGCGATCTGCAAAGCCGAAGACGCGTAAATTTTCCGCCGTCCGATCGAACCCACGCGGATAGATCAAAGGCAAAGATGCTAATTCCGTGACGAGTTCCTGCGGGACCGTGATCCAGCGATCATCATGCCCCTTGGCCGCTGGAATGCAGACCAGCATTTCATCCAGCTTCAGGTGTCGATCGGGATGCATCGCCACCGCCTGACTTATGCGTGCGCCGGTCATAAACATGAACATCGCCAAGGCCGCATGACGTTTAGGCGCATGCTGGCGAAATTTGAGTAGCCATTCCCAGCTTCCGGGGGTCTTCTTGACCCGACTCTTTCGGCCGCGCTTCTGATCCTGGGCAACCCGCTCTTCCTTGGAATAGCCTTTGATGCGAATTGGCGCGCAATAACCGAGATCGTGCGCATTGTTGATCACCGAGCGCACCGGAGTGACGACGTGACGAACCCATGTGTCAGTCGATGCGTCAGGGTAAAGCTGCTCGCCAAGCTCACGCACCAACTTCGGAGTGATATCGGCGACCGGCAAAGACCCAAATTTTGAAAGGATCGGCACGAGATAACCGGCATCGGCTGCGCTCGGCTTGTAGATAAGGACAGCGTCGGCGAAAGTGAACTTCGCCAGTGGCTGCGCGTCAGCCTCATCGCCTAAGACGTGGCGGCGAATCTGCCTTTCTTCTTCGGCCCGGCACCAGTCCCAAGCGCCTGCTTCCTCAGATGCGCCAGTGCTGCATCGATAGTAGTCGGTGATGGCGGCGCCGAGATATTCGACGCGCCCGCGAGCCCACCACGTTGGGCCTCTGCGAAACGGTTCGAGGGGCATGGTTTGCGACTTTCCAGAATTTGATCAATTTGATCGGCGGTGATGATCATTGTCCGGCCAAGCCGATGGCAGGCGCCGATACGGCTCGCCTTTTCCCGCAGTGAGCGCTCGGAGATGATCAGGCCTCGTGTGGACAGCAGTTCGACCCATTCACTGGGTGGTTTGCCGGAATCGAGGATGGTCGAAAGAACAGCCATTTCAAAAGCTCCCCGCGCTCAGCGCGTCGGTTCTGGATCCTGCCCCGGGTTGGCGAGTATGAGCCGCCCCATGGGTGTTGACCGCCCTGCAGCCTTGACGAAATGGTTCGCCACATAATCCTCGATCGCAGTTTCAGGCAGGAGCAGCCGGCCATTGACGCGGATGTGCGACAGCAGGCCACGCGCGACCATTCGACGGACGCGAGATTCCGGCCAGCCACTTTGCGCGGCCAGTTTTGGGAGGGTCAGCAATTGCATGACTAGCACCTCTGTAGTAGTTTAGGGTTTGAGTTAGACTGAAACTCACGATTAATGGAGTAACTCATGTTTGTGAGTTTCGTCAAGGCGGATTCGGGTGCAGGTGCCGCGTGAGCATCGGCGCCCGTTTTCTGGAGATCAGAAAGGCCAAGGGGCTGAACCAGACCGACGTCGCGGCTGCGATCGGCATTTCCCACGGAGCGCTGGTCAATTATGAAAAAGGCCGCGAGCCGCCAGCGTCGGCGGTCATCGCTTTTAGTAAGGCCTACGGGGTCAATCCGACCTGGCTGCTGCTGGGCGAAGGTCGTCCGGAGCAAAACAGTCTGGACGACTTATACAGTCGGTCGATCCACATCGCTTGGGCCTATCTCACCCGCGGCGGTGATGAGGTCGAGCGGGACCATCTGATCAAGCTGAGCAGCGCGCTGTTTCAATACCTAATGGAACATGGCGACATCAGTGACGCGATGACCGACAAGCTTCTGTCCCTGAGTGCATGACATGAACGACAATTCTGACATCTCGGTCGTCGACGCCCGCATCCTGGCAGCAATGAAGGCCGTAAACCCGCCGCTTGAAAAGCTCATGACGGAACGCTTTGCGCTACGGCACGAGGTTCGGCAGGCCAATGTGGAACTCGAATGCAGACAGCGCCGAGTTGATGAACTCCGCAATTTTCGCGAAGTCCTGATCCCTCGCTATATCGCGTTCGCCAAGGTCGTTTCTCTCGGCGCAGCCGGTCTTACACTTTTTGCACTTGTCACAGCTTTCTTTACTGGCCTCTTTGAGGTCAGAAACACAGCCTCCCTCTTTGCCTCTCTGCTCCTGCCGATATGGTTGGTCGATCAGGCTGAGCAGGAGTTTGGGCGGTGGCGAGTTCGCATCGGGGAGACACCGATTTTCATTTGCCGAACTGCCGATCGTTGATTTCTAAAAAGGAAATCTTTTGAGTGCAAAGCAGGGTGAAATTGCCTCAACTTTTATTGCCCAGAATCGCCCAGTTCCAGCCATACATGTTGGCGGCGGCGAATGGCTAATTATGAGAAAACATGCCATTCAAACCGAGCGAGGTAAGCGCTGTTCGGTCTTCACATTGCATGTGATGAACAAGGTGGAGTTTGCGCGGCCTGACTTGGCCGAGGGCTACACGACAAGTAGCCTCATCGACAGCAGGTGCCGTCCCTTTAACACTACCCGCTCAAAGCCTTTGGCTGCTGCTGTTAAGCGCAGTTTCCGAAAATGAGACTGCAGCAGTCGCCTGCGAATCCAATGCCGGCATCACTTTTCCGCCGCGTCGAAGGGCCAAAATTGCGAGATTCTCGGCATGACGCGCGCGCGTAATTCTGAACGCGACCACGCAGCTCATCGATGCAAAATTGAGCAGGACAAATGTTCCTATATAGTACTCGCTCAAGTGAGTGATCACTGCGGCCGGCACAGTTCCCGGATTGGCGTGGGCTGGAAAGCCGGCCAGTGCCAGCATGATTGAACTGGAAAACACGCCAAGTCCCGACACGCATTTCTGAACAAAGATGTTCGCCGCAAAAAAGACTCCCTCTTCGCGTTGACCGGTCCGTACTTCGCTCTCTTCAATCACGTCAGCCAACATCGAGGTGAATAGAATACCCTGCACGATCAATAAGGTGGTCGAAATGGCCCCAGTCGTGAACAGCAGCGGGATCAGTTCGTGTGAACTTGCCGAAGGAAACAGTCCCAACAGGCGCAACGCGAGCGCGATGGGTGTCGTCATGACGATGGCAAACGTGATGCCGATCGAAGCGCGGCGTTTGTCGAGCCGCCGCGACAGCCAAGGCGCACAGCCCAGGGCGGCAAACGCAGACAGAAAGCTGGCGCTGAGCAGGAGCGAAATCTGTTGTGGCGTCAGTGCCCAAAAATAGCTGTAGATGTAGGGCGCAATGCCGCCCGCCAATCCCATCGCCAACGAATACAGCATTCCGGCCAGCAGGATCACCACTGCGGATCGGGATGACAAGGCGCGCCGGATATCGCGGAAAGGATTCGAGCGCGCGTCATGCCCTTCTCGCACGGCAGGACGATTGAGCCAGGGAATGGCGCGGTGTGTGCCCAATGACGACGCCATGATCGCGCTAAACATGATGATTGCGGCGGCAACGCCATATGCGTGGTAGTTGGCTGGAATCTGCGTGCCTGAAATCTTCCCGGCGCCGACGCTCAGGAACACGCCAAACGCTGCAACCGACATCGTCAGGCCGCCCATCCAGCCAAAGAAATAACGCCAACTGAGATAGCTGGTGCGTTGATCATATCCTTGGGTCAGTTCCGCAACGAGGGCCGAATTGGGTATTTCATACAGCGCGATGAAAGCCCTGACGCAAATGGCGCTGACAAGCAGATAGGCAAAAAGGCCCGTTTGGCTGAGGCCGGCAGGTGGGGAAAACAGCAAGAGATAGCTCAGCGCGGCCGGCACTGCCGCGGCGTACATGAAGGGGTGCCGTCGCCCCCAGCGCGTATGCAGATGATCCGAAGCATAGCCGATCAATGGGTCAAGAAATGCATCGACGACCAACGCGATAGCGATTGCGAGGCCAGCAAGGCGCGCATCAAGGCCAAGCGCCTGATTATAGAACAGCAGGAGCAGGGCGCCAAAGCCGTTGTCCTTGACGCCAAACGCTACGGCACCGATGCCGTAGAAAAATTTGGTCCCGAATCCATGCGGCGATTTGGCGATTGCAGTTGCCATCCGGCGTCTCTCCCACGTCACCAACCCGTGGGCTTACACCCTCAAGAGTGACCTTGTTTGGTGAGATGGTTTATATCCGGCCTCTTGCAAGTCAACATGCAGGAGATAAAATTTGAGGATTCGGTATGCCAACACGCCGCCCTTCCCGCTTGGAAGGAAATGGTCAATTTGCGAAGAACTGCGTCCCTGGCGAAATTGACTTCGTGGCAACATTGGCCTCGCCCGCGCTACTGAATAGCGCTCATTCCAAGAAATAGCGGTTCGACATAATATTTTAACGCGATGTCAAAATTAAGATCCCTGACAAAATACCGCAATTCATCCGATGTGTTGATCATCCCCAGAAAGACTTCGGCTGCAACAAAACTGTCCAGAGGGCGTACTGATCCATCGACCATGCCGTCGCTGAAAATCGACGCGATACGAACAGCGATACGGTTGTAATCCATCAGCACGCGCGGTTGCAGCGCTTCGGGCAGGGTTGAGGTGGCTGATATCCGCAGCAAAGTGGCCTCGCCCGAAAGCTGGCGATGCACAAGCGTCGCAGACAGCAGGGCAAGCGCGTGGAGTCCGCTCGATGACCGCTGTTCGACGTCCGCGATTGTCGCTTGCAGGATGTCGATTGTCCGGTCAAAACAGGCCGCGATCAGCTCATCCTTGGTTTCCAAGTGATGGTAAAACGAGCCTTTGCTGACACTCAGGCGCGCTGATATCCGTTCGACAGACGCGCCATGGTATCCCTGCTCATTGATAAGCTCGGTTGCGGCCTGCAGAAAAGCGTCCTTGGCCTTCTCTTCGCCGGGCTCGCGCGCCTGAACGGGCTGCGACAACCATTGCCGGTCAAGATGGCACGCGGGATTGGCAATTCCGTTCAGCAACACTTCGCCGACACGTTGCCCCGATCTTGCATAGTCACAGGGGTACATGTTCTGCCGCCATGCAGCGAACCAGTGCAACTGTGCCAGCAACAAGTGGGTGCGCGCGTTGATACTCTGGTGATGGCCGGGCCCGGCCAGACTTTCGAAAGTCTGTGCACGGATAGACCGGAAAACATCGGCATAAGCCTCCAGAACCTGCGGAGCGTTCAATGCCCGGATATCGTTGGGAGCGATCAGCTCGGCTTCTGATCCGAGGTCCATTCTGGCGATATAGCCAAAATATCGATCAATCAGGCCTAGCATTCTGTCGGCGAAAGATCCTTCGATGCCCGCGCCAATAATGTCCTGAAGTCGCGACAGCCCCGCCAAGAATGATGCGACAGCCAGATCGTCCTTGGTCTTGAAATAATAGGCGATCGCAGTTGGAGTCATATCCAACTCAATAGCAACTTGCGCGAGCGTCATGCCGCTCACGCCACGCCGATTGATCATTCGCGTTGCCACCGTGATTATGCTTGCCTGGCGCTCGGCGAATTTTTTGCTGACGCGGCCTTTCTCCAGACTTTTAGTCCCTTCCAAGTCGAAACTCCCGTTTAACGCGCCAGCGCGCGCGCCAGCGCATTGAGACTGTCCTGCCGCATCCGGTTCGAAACTGCCGCAGTGGGCGAAACATCAAAAGCATGAAAGCAGCCGGGATAGACGTGGAGTTCGACCGGAACACCGGCTCTGATCAAGCGCCTGCCATATTCGATGTTTTCATCGATAAACAGATCGAGCGCGCCCACGGCCAGAAATGTCGGTGGAAGGCCCGACAAGTCTGTGGCACGCGCGGGCGCTGCATAGATTGATACGTCGGGTCCGCCTGGGAGACTGCCCAGAATACTCGCCCAGCCAAAGGTGTTGTTGGCGGGCGTCCAGATATATTCCCCGGCGTAATTGTGCGTCGGCTGATCGACGCAAGTGCGATCGTCCAGCATGGGATAGATGAGATGCTGGAATTTTAGCGTGAATTCGGCGCGGTCCCGGACGAGGAGGGCGAGCGCTGCAGCAAGGCCACCGCCGGCACTTTCGCCCACGACGCCGATCGAAGCACCATCTACGCCCAGATTTGCTGCCTGGCTGAACAGCCACGCGAGCGCCGCGTAGCAATCTTCGACCTGCCCCGGATGCCTGGTTTCGGGTGCCAGGCGGTAATTCACCGAGGCGATACAGCACTTGAGCCTTGCCGAGATTCGTCGGTGAATTTGCTCAAGGTGTGCGGCATCGCCAAGCACGAAGCCGCCTCCGTGGATATGAAAGAGGGTTGGCAAGGGTTCTGCAATGCCGTGCGGGCGATAGAACCAGACATCCAGTTTGCCAGACCCGTTCGGGCCATCAACGCTGTGGACAGCGAGATCGGTCTCGGCCTGATCGGCGGGATCAAGCGCATAGGCTGGCGTTATGGCGCGCAAGCCGGGCAAGATGTCGGCGTTGATCTCCACCGTGGGCCATACATCGAGCAGCGACAGCAATTCGGGATCGACGAGATGTACGCTGTCTATCTTGGGCATACAGGTTGTTTTCCTCTCTTGCGCCGCCTTGCCGGTTCTACAACAACGTCGCTGAAAGAACATACCGAATCATGAAATCCTGTCTATTTTTCGTTGACGGATATGGATTGATAGATAGACCGATTGGATAAATTTCTCAGATGTGGCGGGTACGTGTGGCATGCAGAACCTGCCAATCTGTGCCGAATTTTCGTACGGGTGGCGCGTATGGGGATCGAAGGGATTGCCGACTTTCCACTCCAAAGGCGCCAGCCAAGGCAGGACCAGGTGACTGAATGACGACGGCAACCGCAGAGCAAATTCTCGATCGTGATTTTGGCCTCCTTTCCGATCTCATCGATTGCCACGCGCGCGAGCGTGGCGAGAAACCGGCGCTCATCCATGGAGAGAATATCCTCTCCTACCGGGCGCTGAATGTCATGATCAATCGGATCGCTGTTGCTCTCAAGCGAGAAGGGGTCGCGCCGGGAGACAATATCGTCATCGTTTCCGACACTGACAATGCCAGCGCACTCGCGTTTCTCGGTGCGCTACGGGCCGGGTGTACCCCAACTCCGCTGCCGCCATCGGCCACACCAATGCAGCTTTGGGCGATGATCGAGGATTGCCGCGCCGCAGTTGTGTTCGCCGATCATAATGCCACACTTGCGCTGGCCGAAACCATGGCAAGCATCGTCAGGCTGGGCATCGTCAGGCTGGATCGGCTCGAGGAATGGTTGGGCGCAGGACAAGATGTCCCTGCGCCAGTCACACGCGGTCCGCAGGACACATTCAATATCATTTACTCTTCGGGCACGACCGGAATGCCAAAGGGCATCGTTCACAACAATGCGATGCGGTGGGCCCAGATCCGCAATTTCGCGCCTTTTGGTTATGCGCAAGCCATAACCCTTGTTGCGACCCCGCTCTATTCCAACACCACACTGGTAAGCTTTCTGCCGACACTGGCTTATGGCGGTACTGCTGTTTTGCTAGGCAAGTTCGATGTTCAAACGTTTCTCGAGACGTCGCAACGCTTCGGCATCAATCACACGATGCTGGTACCCATCCAGTACCAACGCATCATGGCCTCGCCGATGTTTGATCGGTTTGACCTGTCATCCTATCGCGTCAAGTTCTGCACCAGCGCCCATTTTCCTAAGGAACTGAAAGCTGACGTTCTCGCAAGGTGGCCGGGGCTGCTGTTCGAGTTCTATGGCATGACCGAAGGCGGTGGCAGTTGCACGTTATTTGCCAATGAATCTCCCGACAAATTGCATACTGTTGGCAAACCGGGGCCGGAGACCGATATCCTGATTATCGATGAGTTCGGCAAGGAAGTGCCCCAAGGCGCGATCGGAGAGATTGTCGGACGGTCCAGAACCATGATGTCTGGCTATTACGGCCGCGCCGATGCCACAAATGCCGCGATCTGGATCAGTCCCGAAGGTCACCGCTACATCCGGCATGGCGATCTGGGAGCATTTGACGAAGACGGCTTTCTGATCCTGATGGGTCGCAAGAAGGACATGATCAACAGCGGTGGTTTCAATGTCTACCCGTCAGACATTGAAGCGGTGCTGCTGGAACACCCGGCTGTTGCCGACTGCGCGGTCATTGGCGTGGCTTGTGCAAAATGGGGCGAGACCCCGTTTGCCTATTTTGTGTCGAATGACGATTCGCAAGCCAGCGACGACATCCTTGCCTGGGTGAATGCCCGTCTCGGCAAAACACAACGCCTGTCAGGCATGGAGGCCGTACCTCAGCTTCCCCGAAGCCAGATCGGCAAAGTCCTGAAACGCGAACTCCACGAACTTTACTTGGCATCGCATCCATCCGGGCACGCATCGCTGCCCCTGCCCCCAACCAATGGAGCCTGAATCAATGAACCTGAACGGACGCGTCGCCATTGTCACGGGCGCCGGCGGCGGCCTTGGCCGCACCCATGCGCTGATTCTGGCGCGCTACGGGGCCAAAGTCGTCGTTAACGATCTTGGCGATGGCGCCGACACCGTCGCGGCCGAAATTGTGGCAGCGGGCGGCGAAGCTTTTGCCGCGCAAGGATCTGTGACCGACGAGGCGCGGGTGGATACGATTATCCAGTCAACTTTGGCGCGTTTTGGGCAGATAGATATTCTGGTAAACAATGCCGGAATCCTTCGCGACAAGTCCTTTTCCAAGATGAGCCTCGAGGATTTCCGTCTCGTTGTTGACGTCCATCTGATGGGTGCCGCCATCTTTACCAAGGCGGTGTGGGAAACGATGCGGGCCCGCAATTATGGTCGCATCGTCATGACGACGTCGTCGTCCGGCCTGTATGGCAATTTCGGGCAAGCCAACTATGGCGCGGCGAAAATGGCGCTGGTCGGCCTGATGCAAACGCTCAGCATCGAGGGTGCCAGGAACAATATCCGCGTCAATTGCCTTGCGCCCACCGCGACAACAGCGATGACAGACAACCTGTTTCCTGCCGAAGTGAAGGAACATCTGCGGCCCGCGCTGGTCAGCCCTGGCCTGATCAATCTCGTTGCGGAAGATGCCCCGACCCGAACCATTCTTTGTGCTGGCGCGGGTCACTTCAAGACCGCAAACATTACGCTGACGAAGGGCGCCTACATTGGCAGCTCCGACAATGCTGCTGAAGAAATCGGTCGGCGCTGGTCTGACATCACGGACCGAACAGGCGAAACCGTGCCTGAGAACGCCGGTGCACAGATCAACCAGGAACTGACGGCGGCAGCCCAGGCGATGGGATTGGCCTGACCCGCAAGGGCCCGGCTGTCGGCGTTTTGTTCTACCGACAACCGGGATAACTGCAGTTACTCAGAACACCTTCAGCACTTTGAGCCCATACTGACGCGGCGGCCCGGCAAGATCAAGATTGGTACCGGCCGGCGCGAAGATGGCGGCGACATAGTGCTGGTTGGTCAGGTTGGTGCCATAGGCCGTCACCGTCCAGCTGCCATGTTGCAACGCCAGTTGCGCGCCCAGCATATTGCGTGCAGCCAGGCGGTCGCCGAGCGCTGCATTCTCGAACAGCGAGGCCCACTGAGCGGCGACATGGCCAAAGTTGATGCTGGGGATC
This sequence comes from uncultured Rhodospirillales bacterium, assembly GCA_903923205.1. Lineage (GTDB taxonomy): Bacteria > Pseudomonadota > Alphaproteobacteria > ATCC43930 > CGMCC-115725 > CAIXXC01. Next base: position 10,722 of record CAIXXC010000172.1, read on the forward strand.
AGCTTGGTCCCATTCCCGAGTGCAAAATCATATTTAGCAGAGGCGTTGAAGGTGAAGGGTGGCGAATACGTCTGCTGCACACCCTTGAGATTGATGCAGGATGCGCTGACCGGCCCGGTGGAGGGGTCGCATGGAGACAGCGCCGGTATGCGCGAGTCCGTTGCATAAAACTGTCCAAGCTCGCTGTGGACGACGCTGACGCCAGCCTCCAGCGTCAATCCGCCGATCCGGTAATCTGCCTCGGCTTCGACCCCGTAAATCTTCGTCGCACTCGGCACGTTCAGTTCGAGACCGAAAGTTGGAAACAGCGGATAGCCGATCGTGACCTGGAAATTCTTGTAGCTGTTGTAAAATCCGTCGATTGTCAGATGGCCATGGCCACCGCCAAAGTTGGATTTCCAGCCAGCTTCGAAAGACTGGACCGTCTCGGGCGCAAACACTGCAGAATCGCCGGGCGCAACTTGCAAATTGATCCCGCCGGGCTTGAAGCCTGTCGCGGTAAACGCGTACAGATAATTGTCCGGATCGACTTTCCAGCCCAAAGATACCTTGTACGAAAATTTATGGCTCGAAGTGGTCTGGTTCTGGGACAACGATGTGCCGAGCAGATTTTCATTGATATAATTGCTCGAACGACTGTCGGTGTAACGCCCGCCCAGGTCGAGT
>CAIXXC010000173.1 GCA_903923205.1 uncultured Rhodospirillales bacterium
AGCGATCGGCGAGGTAGCCGAAAATAAAGGCGCCGAGGGGGCGCATCGCCAGCGTCAGGGCGATGCCGTAGGCAACGTCCCGGACGGTGCTGCCGAAATCCTTGGCGATATTGGCGACCACGAAGGTCATAAGGAAGAAATCGAAGGCGTCGAGCGCCCAGCCGAGGAAACTCGCGATCACCACGCTGCGCTGGTCGCGTGACAGGGTCTTCAATTCGGCGAGGGTTGACGTCGTGGCCATGCGGGCTCCAGCAAGACGTGTCGATGATCACGCGGTATAATCGTCGCAAGCCTTGGGGATCAAGGCTGGTCGACCTACGCCGGGAGATGAAACGCATCAGCGGCGTGATCCGTCGAAGATGCAGCTTGACGATCCCCCTAACCGGAAGCTATACACGCTCCCTTCCCGCGTATCAGGAATTCGAGAGCACGCCCAGGATGGCAAATCATAAATCCGCCGAAAAGCGTTTCCGCCAAACGGTCACGCGTACAGAGATCAACCGGGCCCGCGTGAGCCGCATCCGGACCTTCCTCAAGAAGGTTGAAGTGGCTCTTGATGCGGGCAACCGCGAAGAAGCCCGTCAGGCCTTCATCGAGGTCCAGCCGGAATTGCAGCGCGGCGTGAGCAAGGGCGTGATGCACAAGAACACCGTGGCGCGCAAGCTGTCGCGGCTGAATGCTCGGATCGCTGCGCTCTGACGCTCTCTCGTTAGAAAACAGTTAGACCAGTGCTGATATTTACTTCGATTGCCGTAAGGTGGTCGAAGTAATTTCCGTTGTTATTGTTGTAATTCAAGATGCTCCCGCAATAAATCGCGGCGTCGTGACCAAAAATTAGCGACGTTCGGGATTCGGTCTTATTGCCAGATCGCAGCCAGAGCGCTAATCTACTCCGACAATGCATCGACCCCGGCGGTGAGCCCGGTGCGATGCGGTGGGGCATTTCAAAAATTCACGTATGGCTTGAAAAAGCCGGCTGGGACATGGGCTAAAGGCAGGATATCCGCTTTCGATCTTGGCATCGATGGTGGCTGTCCAGATGTGAGCCCGTGTGCATTCTTTTCGTTTGGGGTAGTTCAAAAGCAACGACAATGAAAAATCCCGTGGCCCCAGACAGTCGATCAAACAGGATGCCTGCGCGCGTTCTGACGAGCGACGAGTCCGCGCCATGGTGATGGCGGTGACCAGCGACTTGCAACTGGCGCAGTGGGCGCGAGTCCGCTCGCGTCTACTTGAGGAGTTCGGCGAGGCCGCCTATCGCAGTTGGCTGTCCTTTTTGACATTGCGCGAGGTCAAAGACGGCATCATCCGCATGGAGGTGCCCAACCGCTTCCTGCGCGACTGGGTCACCGTGCATTACGCCGACCGGCTGCGCGCCCTTTGGTGCGGTGAAAACCGCAGTGTTAGCCGGGTCGAAATCTCTGTTGGTCAAACCAAGGTCGAGCCGCAGGCGAAGAGCATCGACGTTCCTGCGGTCGCGGCGCCTGCGGTTATCAATGGCCCGGCGACGCGTCAGTTTTCCGGCAATGCCGGCCCGGCAGCCGGTATCGACGGCGATGGCCGACTTGAAGGCCAGCTTGACGAGCGCTTCACGTTCGAGAATTTCGTCGTCGGCAAGCCCAACGAACTGGCGCATGCGGCGGCCCGCCGGGTGGCGGACGTCGCGGTTTCGCCCAACCATCAGGTGCCGTTCAACCCCCTGTTCCTCTATGGCGGCGTGGGTCTTGGCAAGACCCACCTGATGCACGCCATCGCCTGGCATATCCGGCGCTATGCTCCGCACCGCAAGGTCATCTATCTCTCGGCCGAAACCTTCATGTACCAGTTCATCAAGGCGCTGCGGTACAAGGATACGATGGCCTTTAAGGATCAGTTCCGCTCGGTTGATGTCCTGATGATCGACGATGTCCAGTTCATCAGCGGCAAGGACGCGACCCAGGAAGAGTTCTTTCATACTTTCAACGCCCTCGTGGATCAGAATCGTCAGGTCGTGATTTCGGCGGATAAATCGCCGTCCGATCTCGAGCTGGAGGAACGGATGAAGTCGCGGCTTGGCTGGGGCCTCGTCGCCGATATTCACCCAACGACTTACGAGTTGCGCCTCGGCATCCTGCAAGCCAAGGCCGAGCAGCGCCAGCAGACGGTGCCGCAGCGTGTGCTCGAGTTCCTAGCCCACAAGATTACTTCGAACGTGCGCGAACTCGAAGGTGCGCTGACCCGCATTACCGCCCACGCCCAACTCGTCAATCGCGAGATCACGCTGGAGAGTGCGCAGGACGTGCTGCATGACCTGCTGCGCGCCAATGATCGGCGGGTGACGATCGAGGAGATCCAGAAGCGGGTCGCGGAGCATTTCAACATCAAGCTCTCCGAAATCCATTCCGCGCGACGTGCTCGGGCCGTCGCCCGGCCGCGCCAGGTGGCGATGTACCTCTCGAAACAATTGACCTCGCGTTCCCTGCCCGAGATCGGCAAGAAATTCGGCGGTCGGGACCACACCACGGTGATCCATGCGGTCAAGACGATCGAGGCCCTGATGGCCAATGATCGGGCGCTCGCCGAAGATGTCGAGTTGCTCCGCCGGATGCTGGAAAGCTGACGACGGGGAGCGGCGACGTGATCGATGGCTGATCAAGTCGAGTCGAAAAGGCGCGGTATTCAATCGGTCGTGATCGGCATGCGGGTGCTTTCCGCTCTTGGTGCCCAGCCCGGCCCGGCAAGTCTGTCGACGATCTCCCAGGCGGCGCAGCTTTCGGCCAGCCAGGCCCATCGTTACCTCAGCAGCCTGATCGCCTCCGGCATGGTGAAGCAGGCGGCAAGATCGGGCCTTTATGACCTCGATGCCGGCGCCATTCGGATCGGCCTTGCCGCTCTCTCGCGCCTCGATATCTTTGCCGCCGCCGATGCAACGTTTTCCGCGCTTGCCCACGAAACCCGCCGGACCTGTCTTGTCGCTGTCTGGGGCGAGGCGGGTGCCACCGTCGTG
>CAIXXC010000174.1 GCA_903923205.1 uncultured Rhodospirillales bacterium
CGCCGAAGACCTCGACGGCCATCGCAAGCGCGTTCTAGCCGAACACACGCATCTGACGCTGACCGGTCTCTATAATGTGCTGGAGCGGCTGAACACCGGGGTCGCGCCCGCCGCGCTCGACCCGGCGGAGCGGCGTACCTTCGATGACGGGCTGGTATTGATCCTGAAGGAGCTGCATGAGCGGCTCGATCACGCCGTTGCGGCCGCCTATGGCTGGCCCGCCGATCTTGGACCGGACGATATACTGGCGCGGCTGGTCGCCTTGAACCAGGAGCGCCTGCAAGAGGAGGAGCGCGGACTCGTGCGCTGGCTGCGCCCCGCCTATCAGATCGCCAAATTCGGCAGCGCCGCCGAAAAGCAAGCGCAGTTGGAGGCGACGCTCCCGATGCCCGCCGCCGCCACGCGCAAACCCACCTTCCCCACCGACGACCTTGCCCAGACCGCTGCCGTCATGGCGGCCTTGGCCGGCACGCCATCCGGCCTGGACGCCGCCGCTCTGGCTGCTCAATTCCGCCAGGGCAAGCGGGTCGAAGGCAAGATCATTGCTGTCCTGACTGCCCTGTTCCGGATGGGCTTCATCGCCCGCGACGACAAAACCTGGTGGCTGCGTCGGGCCGCCTGAGCCCGTCAATTCGAGAATTTCCCCTTTGGAAGAACTGGAGCAACGAGTCTTGAGGAATCGTCCCGCCATCTGGTCTGAGATCGATCCACGCCTTTGTTACATTGCCGAGTATTTCATGTCTCTCAGTCACCGTAGGGAGGTTGATCCGGGGGCGATCGGCACGGCGCTGCTGCCGATCATTTATGTGCTGCGGCTTGAACAGCATGCGGCAAAGAGTGAGCCGCAGATGCGGGTGAGCTTGACCGGGACGATGATCGACGACGCCATGAACCAGCCGTTGCGCAACCGTTACCTCGGCGATTTCATCCACGGGCCGCGGGGCTCGGACGTAATGGCGGCCTATCTTGACTGCTCGGCAACGCATCGCCCGTTCTGGATGCGGCAGGTGGGCGCCTACCGGAACGGAAAGCGCCGTTTTATCGAGGGTGTTGGTATCTTTCTGGAGCCTGATTGCATTTATGGCGGGCTGGTGACGCGAGATATCATTGGTGCCACAACGACAATCCCTGATTTTGTCCACGCGGTGATCGCCTGACCGGACGGCACCGCTGCCGCAAGGCTCTTGCCGCCGAGATCGGCACCGGCTAAAGCCGACCGGTCGGTCCACGATCGAGGCAACAGGCATGGACGTACTTCTCGAAGATCGCCTGCGGAAATTCGCGGATGTGCTGCCCGGCACATTCGTGGCGTTGCCGTCTTCAGGACCGCCGCGTTATGGCCTACGCCTGGTCGCGCATGAGTTGGGGTCGCCCGGCGCCCCCGGCTTCGTCAACTTTCTGGCGCTGTCCGAAGCGCCCGATTTTCCCTGCGGGCGGATGAGCGTCGTCGATCCGCGCACCCGTGTTGTCGAGATCGCACGGGCCGCCATTGTGCCAAGCCTCGATTACGGCGTCTGCCTCGACCCGAATGCCCAGGCCGAGGCTGGCGATATCGAAATCTGGGGCCACGAGGCGCTGTTTCTGGCGGTCGTGCTGGGCCATGAACATCTGGCGCGGCGGGTGGATTTGAGCTCCGGCCATGCCGAGGCGCTGGATGATCTGGACG
>CAIXXC010000175.1 GCA_903923205.1 uncultured Rhodospirillales bacterium
CGGCCCACGCATCCCGATGATGCCACAATATGTGGGGCATCTCGACGAGGTCTGTTATGATTTCCCCGAATTGAAACTGGTGATGCGTCACGGGGCCGAACCCTGGGTCGATCTGGCGGTCAAACTGCTGCTCAAATGGCCCAACCTGTATTATTCAACCTCTGCCTTTGCGCCCAAATACTGGCCCGAGGAAATCATCAAGTTCGCCAACACCCGCGGCAGCGACAAAGTGCTCTATGGCGGCTATTTCCCGATGGGTCTCGATCTTGCGCGCATCTTCCGTGAAATGGACGACGTGCCGTTCAAAGACGAGGTGTGGCCCAAGTTTTTGCATGACAACGCAGCCAGGGTGCTCGGTCTGGCATGACCGGGGCAAGGGAGAGTTCATGCGTTTCAAAATATCTCGTTGGGCGCTAGCCATATCAATCGCGCTGGCTGGTACCACGGCCCATGCCAAGCCAGGCGAAAGCGTTCGTCACCTCACCCTTGTCGATGAAACACGCACGGTAACGGCTAGCGGCGGCTATGGCGGGTCGACGGTGCGGCGCCTCGATGTGACTGTGTGGCAACCGGACGATCGGGATACCACGCCACATTCGCACCCTCTGGTCATTTACAGCCATGGCAGCTTTGGACAGGCCGACAATGCGATGTACCTTGTCCATGCGTTGGTCCATGCGGGTTTCATTGTTGCGGCTCCTGATTATCCGCTGTCCTCGCGTGCAGCCTATACGGCGATCAAGGCGCCGGACGCTTCGGATGTCATCAACCAGACCCGTGATATTCACTATATTATCGACCGTCTCTTGGCGGATCCCGCGCTCTGCGTGCAGATCGATTCCGGAGCGATCGCCACAATCGGCCATTCGCTGGGCGCGGTGACGAGCTATTTCACCAGCTTTGGCAATTGCACGCGCGATCCGCGCATCAAAGCGACCGTGCTGATGGGGGCTGGCGATCCGGTGCAGGCCGCGCTGTCCGCCAACATGGGGCTAATCGGCACCTGGCATATGCCCGTGCATGTCCCCGTGCTGTTCTTGTCGGCGCAATATGATGTCTTTGCGCGGTTCACGGGGCGGCCGCAGGTAGCCTATGCGCGGCTGGAAAACCCCAAATACGAAGTTACAGTGCGCGGCGGTGCGCACATCTGGTTTACCGACGTCGACGGACCGCATGCCGATGGCGGCAATCCCGATTGCGCGTTGCTGGGTGGAGGTGACCACATGGTGGGATGCGAGCCCGGCTTGAAACTTACGACGCCGACACGTCAGCGCGAGATCACTCAGATCGCAGTGATCGATTTTCTTGACGGCTATCTCAGGGATGACAAAGCTCGATTGGCGCGGTTGCATAATCTGGCCAAGATCCTGCCGGATGTTGATGAACGGAACGAGGACTGAGGGATGAAAGACCAGCATGGTGCGCAAAGTGCCCAGTTGTGTCTCAATCTTGCTTTATCGGGATCTTGGCGAAATTGATATCAGCCACTATAAGCCTGTATTTTCAAGGGGTTGCATCTGCAATCATCGAGCCAGCC
>CAIXXC010000176.1 GCA_903923205.1 uncultured Rhodospirillales bacterium
AGATGAAGAGTTTCGCTTAAGGACTCTAATTTCGCCGGTTGCAGTGCGACACATCTGCATTCACAACATAGCGGGGGCACCATGACTGCCGCACCGTTTGCCCGCGCGAACTGCTAACATGATCCAGCAAGATACAGGGCCGTGAATTTTTAAGCCTCGAGTGGAGCGCGACATTGATAAAGCTTGATATTAATGGGACCACCCAGTCTGTCGATGCGGCCGCCGATACGCCGCTCCTCTGGGTCATCCGCGATCATCTTGAGTTACACGGCACGAAATTCGGCTGCGGCCAGGCATTGTGCGGTGCGTGCACTGTTCACATGGATGGCGCGCCGGTGCGTTCCTGCCAAACCATGATCGGCGATGTCGGCACCGCCAAGATCACGACGATCGAAGGTGCGAATGGGAGGGTCGCTGCTGCGGTACAGAACGCCTGGGTCAAGCTCGACGTCGTGCAGTGCGGTTATTGCCAGTCCGGGCAGATCATGTCAGCGATCGGGTTGCTGACCAAGACGCCAAAGCCGAGCGATGCTGATATCGATTCTGCGATGGACGGCAATATCTGTCGCTGCGGCACCTATCACCGCATCCGCGCCGCAATCCATGATGCCGCCAAGAGCCTGGCCTGAGGAGCGGAATCATGGACACGTATTTTCCTGACCAGACCGCCCCAAAACAGCCCTCGCGCCGGTTCTTTCTTAAAAGCCTGGGCGTCGCCGGTGGCGCCCTCGTGCTGGGTACCTATGCCGGTTTTGGCAGTCGCGCCCAAGCCGCGACCGCGAATGAACCGTTTACGGCCAATGCCTTTGTTCGCATCGCCAATGACGACAGCGTCACGGTCATCATCAAGCATCTGGACATGGGCCAGGGTGTCACGACCGGCCTCACCACGATCGTTGCCGAGGAGCTCGACGCCGATTGGGGCCAGATGCGCTTTGAATTCTCCCCCGCTAACGACAAGCTCTACGGCAATCTGCTGCTTGGCGGCGCGATGGGTACAGGCGGCTCTACCGCCATCGCTAATTCATGGGAGCAACTACGTCATGCCGGTGCCGGCGCACGCGCCCTGCTTGTCAGGGCTGCAGCCCAGCAATGGCGTGTTCCGGTCAGCGAAATCACCGTTGAAAAAGGTGTCATCCGCCACGCGAAATCGAACCGGTCCTGCAGCTTTGGCAAGGTCGCAGCAGAGGCTGCGAAGCTACCCCTGCCGACGGATGTCGCACTCAAGGACCCGAAGAATTTCACGCTGATCGGAACGCAGATCGGTCGCTTGGACTCAAGCGCCAAGTCGACCGGCAAGGCCGTATTTTCGATCGACATCCGACGCCCGGGACAGTTGACCGCCGTGGTCGCGAGACCGCCGCGTTTCGGCGCGACGGTCAAACATGTCGATGCCGCCGCCGCACGCAAGGTCAAGGGCGTCGTCAAAGTGGTTCGGGTCCCGACCGGCGTCGCCGTCGTCGCGCGCGATACGTGGTCGGCGATCAAAGGGCGCGAAGCCCTCAAGGTCGAGTGGGATTTCACCAAGGCCGAAGATGTCACCTCCGCCACGCAGATGGCGAGCTATAAGGACCTCGCCAAATCGCCGGGGCTGTCGGCTGATAAACGCGGTGACGCGGGCCAAGCTCTCGCCTCAGCCGCAACGGTCATCGAGGCCGAGTTCGAGTTCCCCTACCTCGCCCACGCACCGATGGAGCCGTTGAACGGCGTGCTGGAGCCGACCTCGGAAGGGGCGACCTGGTGGGCAGGCTCCCAGTTCCAGACCTTCGAGCAAAAGACCATCGCCGCCATCCTCGACCTCAGGCAGGATCAGGTGACGGTGAAGACCCAGTTCGCGGGCGGCTCGTTCGGACGACGCGCCACGCCCGACTGCGAATACGCGGCCGAGACTGCGACCATCGTCAAGGCAACCGGCGGGAAGGCGCCGATCCACCTGATGCGGACACGGGAAGACGATATGAGAGCGGGCTATTACCGCCCGGCCTACTATCACAAGGTCCGCGCCGGGCTAGACACCAAGGGCCGGATCGCCGGCTGGCAGCACGTGATGGTCGGCAAGTCGATCATGATCGGCACCGCGTTCGAAGCCTTCGTCAAGAACGGCATCGATTCAACCTCGGTCGAAGGCGTGGCAGGCACGCCCTATGCCATCGCCGATTTCGATGCCTCCATCCATAACACCCATGAAGGTGTGCCGGTCTTGTGGTGGCGGTCGGTGGGCAATACCCACACGGCGCATGCGATGGAGACGATGATCGACGATCTCGCCCACGCGGCGAAGGTTGATCCGGTCACTTTCCGCCAGCCGCTGCTGAAGGATCATCCCCGCCACGCTGCGGTTCTGGCATTGGCCGCCGAGAAAGCCGGCTGGGGCACGCCACTTGCGGCCGGACGGGGTCGTGGCGTCGCGGTCCATCAATCGTTCGGCACCTTCGTCTCGATGGTGACGGAAGTGACGGTCACAGCGGGCAAGCTGAAGATCGACCGGGTCGTCGCCGCTGTCGATTGCGGCATCGCGATCAATCCCGATGTCATCCGCGCCCAGATCGAAGGCTCGGTCGGCTTCGCCCTCGCTACAGTCTTGCGGAATAAGATCACCTTGAAGGATGGCATGATCGAGCAGGCGAATTTCGACAACTTCGAGCCGACGCGAATCTCGGAAATGCCGACGGTCGAGGTCCATATCGTCCCCTCGGCCGCCGCCCCGACCGGGATTGGCGAGCCGGGTGTGCCGTGCCTCGCGCCCTCAATCGGCAACGCGGTCTTCGCGGCCACCGGCAAGCGGCTGCGCTCATTGCCGTTTGATCTGACAAAGCTGGCGTAATCACGCGAAAGCCGGCAGGGCTTTCCTGCCGGCTTTCGCCTCAAGACATCAAGCGTCGGCGATCTTGACCATCACCTTGCCGTGGTTGCGCCCGGCGTAGAGGTCGATACAGGCGGCCTCGGCGTCCTCAAGACTGTCGACATCGTGATAGCGCCATTTCAGGCGGCCTTCGCCATGAAGCGTCGCGATTGCCCGCAGCGCCTCGGGATAGCGGGCAAGGTAGTCGAGCACGACAAAGCCTTCCGCGCGAATGCGCTGGACGATCAGTCGCAGGTAATTACCCGGCGTGTCGTCCCTGCCGTTCTTGCCATAGGCTGAAATCCCGCCACACAGCACGACGCGGCCCTTGATGTTGACCTGGTTCAACACCGTGTTCAGCATTTGCCCGCCGACATTATCGAAGAACACATCGACGCCGTTCGGGCACAGTGCCCGCAGCCGGTCGGAGAGCTTTTCCGACTTGTAATCGATCGCTCCATCGAGCCCCAGATCATTGATCAACCAGTCGCATTTCTCCTTGCCACCAGCGATGCCGATCACGCGGCAGCCCCAGACCTTGCCGAGCTGGGCAGCGATACTGCCGACCGCCCCGGCCGCTGTCGACACCACCAGGGTCTCGCCGATCTTCGGCTGGCCGATATCGAGCAGGCCGAAATATGCCGTCGGCGCGATGTGGTAGTAGTAGCCGAGCAAGTCCTTTGGCGACGCATTGGCGACATCGAACATGGGGAAGAAATTCGCCACCGGGCCACAGGAGTAATCGCTCCACGAGCCGATTCCCATGACGTAGCTGCCGATCGCGAAATTCTCTTGGTCGCCATGGTCGACAACCTTGCCCACGACGAAGCCGCGCATGGGCTGGCCCAACGGGATCGCCGGCAAATAGGTATCGGCTTCCTGCATCCAAAGCCGATTGGTGGGATCGAGCGAGAGCCATTCATTACGAACGACGATTTGTCCCTTGCCCGCCACCGGGCGAGGCCCTTGCCGGAATTCAAGATCCCCCGTGGTCAGATCGCCGCTCGGCCGGCGTGCGATGACCCAGTGCCGATTATCGTTTCTCATCTCGAACCTTATCGGCCGCGATACCCTTGGCGAGGGGCGCGGTCCGCCTCCCTGGTTGCGTTGGGGGCAATGATCGACCGAAAACGGCAACGGCTCAAGCGTCGATCGCGATCCGCTTTAGCCGAAGGTGAAGCCGCGCGGGATGAGGCGGTGATGATGGGCCTGACGCTCAAGGTCTTCGCGGAAATCGGGATGGGCGATCGAGATCAGGGCGCGCGCCCGTTCGGCGACCGATTTCCCCTTCAGATTGACGATGCCGTATTCGGTGACGACATACATCATGTCGGAGCGCGGGGTAGTGACGATATTGCCCTGTGTCAGGCCGAGCACGATCCGGCTTTTTCGGACCCCGCCTTTCTCGTAAGTCGATGACAGGCACATGAACGACTTGCCGCCTTCCGAGGCATAGGCCCCACGTACGAACTGCAACTGCCCGCCGGTCCCGCTGATGTGGCGATAGCCGTCCGATTCCGATGCCGCCTGACCCTGCAGGTCGATCTGCGTTGTGTTGTTGATCGCGACGACCCTGTCATTGCGCATGATGTTGTGCGGCAGGTTGGTGTACTCGACCGGGTAGCAGAGCATGTCCGGGTTTCGGTGGATCGTCTCATAGAGTTCGGCGGAACCGAGCGCGAAGGTGAAGATCGTCTTGCCTGGATTGAGCTTCTTGGCACTGTTGTTGATGATCCCGGCCTTGTAGAGCGCGACCATGCCGTCGGTCAGCATTTCCGAATGAACGCCGAGATCGCGGACATCGCTGTCGAGCAGCGACGTGCAGACCGCGTTCGGCATGCCGCCGATACCGACCTGCAGGCAGGAGCCGGTCTCGATCTCCCCCGCGATCAATCGTCCGACCGCGCGGTCGACTTCCGAGGGCGGGGCGTTGGGCAATTCCGTTGCGGGATCGGGATCGCCTTCGATGATATAATCCACCTCACTCACATGGACGCCATTGCCTTCGCCGAACACATATGGAAGGCCGGGGCTGACTTCGACAATCACACATTTGGCGCGCTCGATAATGGCGCGATGCCAGGTATTTGCGGCGCTGAAATTGAAGAACCCGTGCTCGTCCATCGGGCAGGTCTTGATGACGATGATATCGACGGGATCAATAAAACGTCGGTAATAGTCGGGGAGTTCGCCAAGGTTGAGGGGGATGTAATGCGACAGGCCAAGGTCGTGTTTCCGGCGCTCGTAGCCGGAGAAATGCCAGCTGAACCAGAAGAAATGCTCGCCCTTGGGATCGACATCAATCACAGCACGCGGCTTGACGGCGATGCAGGAACGGAATTTCACGTCGCCCAGTTCATCCCGCCGCGCCGCG
>CAIXXC010000177.1 GCA_903923205.1 uncultured Rhodospirillales bacterium
AAAAATCCAAAAGAAAAATCAGACGTGTTCGCGATTGCAAACCAACATTTGGTGATGCGATTGGGCCATAAGCGCATCGAGGATTCGAAAGTTTCTTATCAATCTGGAAGAGTTTCGTCGTAATTTTGATGAAATATGGCGTTTAAAGTCAAAAAGGTGGCGCTAGCGGATATTCAATTGCAGGCGACAGCGTAGGACTATCAGGTCTAAACAGGGGGAAATCCCTGGGTAAATGCGTCGATGAACGGCGTGCGGGAGGAATGGGAAGGCGCCCGGTTTCTGGGCTTAAATCAATCCGCTGATTTCATCTTGATGGCGACGGTCCCGAAGTAATTCGGTTCAGACGCGATCAGTGATCTTCTGCTGTTCGGATTGGTTTGTCTCATGTTTGCCTGTGCGACCGGAAATGGGTCGGAATTTTTTGGTTAGCCGTTATTTGTTTCGGTTGATTTTGAATTTTCTGCGGATAAATGAGTGGGTTAAGGCAGGAGCTTATAGTTTGGAAAACATGCGGCATCGGATAGCTCGTCTGGCTGTCCAGAATCGTTGGGTCTCGCTGTCGATTGCTTTGGTGATCACGGCATTTTTCAGCTACGGGCTGAAGGACGTCCACGGCAAGACGATTTTTTCGGACTTGTTTCCGACGACTCATCCGTTTGTGAAGACGTTCAAGGACCACCCGAATTTTGGTAATCCGCTGACTGTCACGATGATGATAGAGCGGACTGATGGTCAGAATGTTTACAATTCGGACACTCTTGCGAAGATGTGGTGGCTTTCTCGCGACATCGATTTGGTTCCTGGTATCAACCATGACCAGATTGTTTCGATTGCGACGGAGAAGGCTCGTTATGTGACGTTGACGTCGGATGGTATTTATTCGAATCCGATTTTGGACGAGCATTTGCCGAAGACGGACGCTGAGTTGACGGAGATCAAGCGTCGTGTGAATGAGTCTCCGAGCACGCGGACGTTTTTGGTTTCGAAGGATGCGACGTCGTTGATTTTGAATGCGACGTTTATTGAGCGTCTTGTTGATTACGGTGTTGTTTTTGATGATGTCCAGGCTTTGGTGACGAAGTACAGCGACGATCACACGAAGATTTTTGTTGCTGGTTTTCCGACGTTGACGGGTTGGGTTTATCATTTTGGTTCGCAGACGCCTGAGATTTTTGGTGTGACGCTTGGTTTGATGTTCCTGTTTTTGATTGTTGTGATGCGGAACTTGGCGGGTGTTTTGACGCCAGCGTTGGTTTCTGCGATGTCTGCGGTTTGGGGTTTTGGTTTTGTTGGCTGGATTCAGCAGCCTGTTGAGCCGTTGCTGATGGTTGTGCCGTTGTTGTTGATTGCGCGGTCGTTTAGTCATTCGGTTCAGGCGACGGAGCGTTATTTTGAGGTTTTTGCTGAGGTTGGCAGCAAGTCGCGTGCGGCTGAGTTGTCGCTTGCGGTGATGATTGCGCCTGGTACGCTTGGTATTTTCACGGATGTTTGCGGTTTGTTGATGGTTGGTGTTGCGCCGATTCCGGCGTTGCAGCGTTTTGCGTTGTTCACGGGTTTCTGGGCGTCGATGCTTGTGCCGACGAGCGTGATCATGACGCAGGTATTTTTGAGTTTGCTGCCGGCGCCCAAGAATATCGGCAAACATATTGGCCGCGAGTCTGGTGGTGTTCAGAAGGCGTTGTCGTCGATTTTGTATAGTGTTGCGAAGCTGAGCACGGGGTCGCGGGCGAAGTACACGGCGGTTGCGTTTGTTATTTTTGCGCTGGCGTCTGGCGCGATGATGGCTCGGATTCAGATCGGTAACCCGGTCGAGGGCAGCAATTTGCTGCGGTATGATTCGGCGTTTAACACGGCTGTTCGGGAGATCAACGAGAAGTTCCCTGGTGTTATGACGCTTGAGGTTGTTTTTGAGGGCAAGGAGGGCCGTATTTTGCGGCAGTCCGATACCTTGGTGACGATGACGACGTTGCAGCATTGTGTTGAGACGCATCCGCATCCGCCGACGGCGACGTTGTCGTTTTCGGATTATGCGCCGGATGCGAACCGGATGTTCAATGGTGGCAATCCGAAGTGGTCTGCGATTGATCATGAGGATCTTGCGGCCTCTGCGGCTTCGGTTGCGTTGATGGTTGGTGCGAGCCCGACGGCTTATGCGCATGTCGCGGATTTTGATTTGAAGAATGCGACGGTGTCGCTTTGGTACGCGAACAACAAGCAGGAGACGGTTGACGCTGCGCTGATCAGTGTTCGGCAGTGTCTTGCGCTTGTTGGGACGGAGCACCAGAACTTCCGGATTCGCCTTGCGACGGGTGCGATTGCGTTGCAGCAGTCGATCAACGAGACGGTTGATTTGTACCAGTGGTACATCATGGCCGGGATTAACATCGTGATCGGCATTGGTTGTACCTGGGCTTATGGCTCGTTCATGGCGGCGCTTGTGCTGCTGATCCCGGTGAATCTGGCGAATGTTGCGTTGACGGCGTTCATGACGCTGGCGGGTCTTGGCCTTGACGTGAACAGCTTGCCGATTCTTGCGATTGGCATTGGCGTTGGCATTGACTACGGCATTTATCTGCTGACGCGGATTTGCGAGGAATATCGTGATCCTGATGATCTTGGCGATGCGATTGCGCGGTCGTTGCAGACGTGCGGCAAGGCGATCTTGTTCACGGCGGTGCTGATGACGATCGGCATTGCGCCCTGGTACTTCATGTGCGACCTGAAGTTCCTGTCGGACATGGGGCTTTTGCTGGTGGTCGTTATGACGATCAACATGGTTCTGGCGTTGGTGCTGGTGCCTTTGCTGGTCTATCTGATCAAGCCGAAATTCCTGTCTGCCGAGCACAGCTTTTTGTCTGAATCGGTGGAGGGTCTACTCGACTCGCCCGTTCACAAGAAGTTTGAGGGCGGCATAGTCTGAGACGTGGTGGGACCGCGACTGCAACCAACGATAATACTGTAGAGAGGAAACCGAGAGATGTTGATACGGAAATACGACTTCAATTATGGCCGCCGGGAGTTGATGGCGAAGGGTGCTGCGATGGCTGGCGGCGGTCTTCTGTCGTCGTTGTGGCCGTTGATTGCCAATGGCGCGGACATCACCAAGGCCTATCCGGAAGAGCTTTTGTCGGTTGATGCCTACACGAAGGGCGCGATCAAGACGGGTGACATTGTTGATGCGAACAATGTTGATCATGTTAAGGCGCTGATTGCGCCGATCATGTATCACCAGATCAAGGAGATGGGGCGCCGGATTCGGATTGTTCCGACGGTGACGGACGTCTCGAAGATGTTCCCGAACGCGTTTCTTCAGGCGACGTTGAGCAACCAGGGCAAGGGTCTGCTTGACGCTGACGGCAATGTGACGACGACGAGCGGTGGTCAGTGGATCGGCGGTCTTCCGTTTACGCAGCCGAAGACGGCGCTTGAGGTGTTCTCGAACCTGACATTGAGCTGGGGTCGTCACGACAACGACATCTTCGCGATCACGGACCAGGATATCGGTCCCGATGGCGAGATCAGCTACGAGTACGACTTCCTGTGGGTCGAGGAGCAGGTGTCTGGTCGCATTGGCGGTCGTGGCGAGTTCACGGGTCCGGAGCATGCTGACAAGCTGCGTTATCAGACGGTCGTGTTCACGGCGCCTGCGGATTCGAAGGGCACGGCGTATTTGTCGACGTGGTATTACGATCAGCGCAAGTTCCCGGACCTTGTTGGTTATGTTCCGGCTTTCAAGCGCGTTCGTAAGTTCCCGACCAATCAGCGGTTTGAGCCGCTTGTTGCTGGTATGACGTTGTATCTGTCGGATGCCTGGGCTGCTGGTGATCCGATGTTGACGTGGGGTGATTACAAGATCATCGGTCGTCAGCCGATGCTTGGTGCGGTGTCTGAGAACTGGCACGGCGATCTTCCGAACTATGTGCCGCCGACGCATGGTGGTCAGAAGGGCAAGACCTTCTACGAGATCAACTACTCGATGGTTCCGGAGTGCATCGTGATTGACGCGACGCCGACGGGTTATCCGCGTGCGCCTGTTGGCCGCAAGCGGGTTTGGGTCGATGTCCGCAACATGCAGTTCATCGCGTATGAGACGTATGACCGCCGTGACCAGTCTCTGAAGAGCTTTGAGCCGGTTTGGGGTCAGCGGATCGTGAATGGCGAAGTGCTGATGAAGGAGACGGACGGGACGCCGTTGTGGTCGTGGACGCATGTGCACAGCCATGACATCCAGACGAACCGGATGACGCGCTTTACCCATTGCAAGGAAGTCGGCGGTGTTGTCGGTGGCTTCAACCTTGAGGGCATCTACAACAAGTACCTGACGGCGCAGGCGATCAACCGTCTTGGTACCTGATCGTCGAGTCATAAGGCAGAGCAGTTCCGTGGGGTTGGTATAAATATGTTGATCAAGCTAAATCTGGGCCGGTTGGCGTCCTTGTTCATTGGCATCGCGGCCTTGGGTCTTCCCGGGTTGGTGTCGGCGGAAGAGACGACGGACCATGCCCTCGTGTTCCACGGAACTGCTCACGACATGCTTTATGACGTGACGTTTGACGGCAAGAATGGCCTTGCGGTCGGCAACTTCGGCTTGATTGCCGAAACTGCCGATGGCGGGGTCACGTGGTCGGCTGAGGATGGTGTGCCGACGGACCTGGCGTTGTTGGCGGTTGTTCGTTCGGGCAATCACTGCATTGCGGCGGGTCAGGCGGGTACGGTGCTTGTGTCTTCGGATTGCAAGCACTGGACGCTTGGTCATCTTGCGGGTGATCCGCGGGTGTTGAACATGGCGTTGACGGCGAGCGGGACGGCTTATGCGGTTGGCGGCTTTGGCACGGTGCTGAAGTCGACGGACTGGGGCCAGACCTGGTCGCCGCTTGCCATTGACTGGAGCAAGATCACGGAAGATGGGGCGCAGCCGCATCTTTACCGGGTTCATGTTGCGGCTGATGGTGGTCTGACGATTGTTGGCGAGTTTGGTCTTGTGCTGACGTCTGCGGATATGGGCAAGACCTGGGCTGTGCGTCACAAGGGGACGGATTCGCTGTTTGCGTTGGCGATTGCGCCCAATGGCGACATCTATGCGGCGGGTCAGGAAGGGGTGATGATCAAGAGCCATGACCAGGGGGTTACCTGGACGGATCTTGACAGTGGCTCGAAGACGGTTTTGACGAGCGTTATTGCGCTTCCTGACGGTCGACTTGTTGCAAGTGGGATACACACGGTTCTTTATTCCGACGATGCTGGTAAAATCTGGCGCGCGGATACGACGAATCGCGTCAAACTAGGGTGGGACCAAGAGGTTGCTTACGGTGGTGAAGTCTCGGGGCATCCGAATGTCGTTGTTGTTGGATCTGATGCGACGATCACATCGATCCCGATGCAGTAACCGGACCAGTTAACTGAGAAGTTCAAGGGGAGGAACGAAAGCATGAAGAAAAGACATATCGTCCTGGGGGCAGCGACGATTGCGCTGTTGTCGGGCATGGATATCCAGAGCGCAAAGGCGATCGATCTGCAGATCTCCGGCTTTGTCCGCCAGGAAATCGCGGTCAAGATCACGGGCCAGCGCAACCAGAACAACCAGGCGGGCGATCCGTACAATGGCGTGGTAACGCCGTGGACTGGCATCTCGGCCGGTGCGGGTCTGACCGGCACGACGACGCGTCCGGCATCGTATTCGAAGGACAACACCTTCAACCAGTTCGACACGCGCTTCGAGTTGAACCTCGACAGCCATCTGTCTGATTCGTTGACGGCGCATGTCAAGCTGCGCGGCGTCTACAACGAGATCGGTCGCGTCGAAGACGCGTTCCGCGGCACGAACTTCTACGGCGGCTCGTTCGGTTATGGCCATAACAGCGGCGGCAACCTGCTGGAAGTGACCAGCAAGGACGCGATGCTGGATCTGCCCTCGGCCTATGTCGACTACAACAACGGCGCCTTGTGGCTTCGTGCTGGTAACCAGCAGATCGCCTGGGGTGAAGCGCTGTTCTTCCGCGTCGCCGACCAGGTTGACGGTATCGATCTTCGTCGCCACTCGGTTCTGGGTGTTGCCGGTGAAGAATACTCCGATACCCGCGTTCCCAGCCCCGGCCTGCGTGGCAGCTATCACTTCGAGGGTGACAACGACATCACGATCGAGGCTTATGCGCAGAAGTTCTCGCCGACGATCCTGCCGGCGCTGAACGATCCGTACAACCCGATCCCGTCGCAGTTCTACATCGATGATCGTGAAGGCTACGACAAGGTGTCGGGCGAGATGAACTTCGGTGCCAAGATCACGGGCAGCATCGCGGATTACGGTCTGGCGGCGTTCGCGATGTTCGAGCATGACGCGAACGGCGTGTTCCAGTGGGCGACGGCACGGAATGCTGGTCCGCTCAATGGTCAGGCGCTCTCGACCTACTTCGGCGGCGCCTTGCCGACGAATGCGGGCGGTACGTACAACAATCCGGCCGTGCCTGCGACCAATGTCCTGTCTTCGGCGTTCACGACCAACCCGACCGGCGTCTACAGCGCCCAGGAGTGGTTCCATTACGCCGCCATGTCTCGCCTTGACGGTATCAACGGCCTGAACACCTCGCTCAACAACTTCCCCATCGGCTCGGTTCCGGCTGCTGGTCTTGGTGTTGCCAATGCGTGCTCGGCGGCCAATGGCGGCGCCGGCAACTGGGGTGCTGGTCAAATCAACATCACCGACAAGGCGACGGCGACCTGCATTCTGAACACGTTCTTCTTCTCGGGCTCACTGACCGGCTTCCTGAGCCGCGAGTATCCGTACCAGAAGATCTTCGGCACCAGTATCAATCACATCTTCGAGGGTACGCCCGACTCGTTCCTCGATCAGCTGATTGCGCGCGTCGAAGTCTCGTACACGCCGAACAAGAAGTTCACCGCTGCTGACCTCGGGCCGCCGAAGGTTCATGGCGAATACCAGATCGCGGGTATCCTCGAGAAGTACTACAAGTTCTCGACCGACTTCCCCGCGACCTACATGGTCGGTCAGTACCTGCACAAGTCGAAGTCCGATATCTTCGGCCGCTATACCGGCAACCTCGATACCGCGCCGGGCTACTCGCCCAAGGGCCAGACCGGCGGCACGAACTACTTCGCCTTCGCGATGCAGCAGCCGTCGCCGACGTTGAAGTATCGCTTCGACTTCACCATGCTGTCCGACGCACAGGGCGGCTGGCTCTTCCAGCCAGGCGTCAAGTACAAGCCGTCCGAGCATCTCCAGTTCGATCTCTACTCGAACCTGGTCTACTCAACAGCGTCCGCAAACACATACACAAACTTCGCTCAAGGCGCAGAATGGGCCCGCGAAGTCTTCGTCAGAGCAACGTACTACTTCTAGTCAATGCGCAATGGTGCCCACCCCACCGTACAACTCGGTGGGGTGTTTTCTAAGAGGGGCGAGGCTACGACTGATGATGTCGTAGCCTCGCCCTTTTTGTTTCATTAGACTGCGGCAAGTCGTCCCGGCATCGTCCTGATGCTAGGCGGCAGGCAGCGAATGCCGGCAAAAGGGACTGAAGCCATGGTACTGATTCCGCGCTTTGACAGGGATTATTCCCGTCGAGCCTTCCTGGAGAACTCGGCCAAGGGCCTGTTCCGGGCCGGCGTTTTAGGCTCGGCTTGGGCGATGTTTGCCAAGACCGGCTGCAGCGCGGCCGCGTATCCAGACGAGCTTCTTTCCGTCGAGGTCTACACCAAAGGCCGTATCAAGAATGGCGACACGATCGACGCCAATAACGTCGATTACGTCAAAGATCTCGTCGATGGCGTTCGCTATCAGCAGATCAAGACACTGGGCCGCAAGATGGTCGTGGTGCCGACCACGCACGACATGAACAAGCTGATGCCGCCGCCCTATATCGCTGCAACCTTGCGCAACCAAGGCCAAGGTGCCTTCGATGCCAAGGGGAATGTCGTGACCAAGGACGGTAAGCTCTGGATTGGCGGCAATCCGTTTCCTGAGCCCAAGACCCCGATCGAGATCATCGCTGCCCACACATTGAGTTGGGGGCGTCACGATTCCTCCGTTTACGCCTTCAAGGAACAGGATATCGATGAGCACGGCAATGTGAACTATCAGTACACGGGTGCTTGGGCGGAGCTGGCGACGGCAGGTCGTATTACTCTCGATCCAAAGCCCTACATGCACGATCACGAGGACAAGTTGCGCTATCAGTCCGTGATTTGGTCAAAGCCTGAAGACATGAAGGGAATGGGCTTCCTCAACATATGGCACTACGACCAATCAGTGTTTCCCGATCTTTACGGGTACCTTCCGGAGTTCAAGCGGGTCCGGAAGTTCCCGACCAATCAGCGCTTTGAAACGCTTAATCCCGGCTCGCAGTTGTATCTTTCAGATGCGTGGGCAGCAGGTGACCCGTTCATGACGTGGGGCGAGTATAAGGTGGTCAAACGCGGCCCCCTGCTTGCAGGCGTTTCGCGCGGCTGGACATCGGAGACTGAAAACTGGGCCCACCCGACGCATGGCGGCCCGGCCGGCAATATGTTCTGGGACACCTATGTCGAAATGGTGCCGGAAACGGTGGTAATCGAGTCCCTTCCAGTCATGTATCCGCGCGCGCCGATCGGTAAGAAGCATGTCTGGTTTGATGCGCGAACCGGCTTGCCGCTTGTCATGGTTTCCTATGACCGTCGCGGTGACATGTTCCGGTCGTTTGAAGGGGCCTATTCCGTCTATGATGATGGCAAGGCGCGCGTGATGGACGGTGCCGATCCCTATTGGTCATGGTGCCTGGTGCATGCCTACAACGTGCAGACCGGACGGATGACGCGGCTTGAGCAGCTTGCGGAAGTGCCAGGGCACAAGATGCATGTCAACGACCCCGATATCTATGAAAAATACCTGACAGTTTCAGCGCTGCAGAGCCGCGGGACCTGATTGGTTTCAGATCCCAATATCGCCAGTCAGTTTCCGGAGCACTGTGTCGGCGTCAAAGTATTCGTAGGCGGTTTCGATGGCGCCGATTGATTGGCGCGCGTAGTCGCCGTTGATGCGGGCGATAGCATCGCGCACGCCTTCAACATCGGTGAATGAGAACAGGCCGCGACCGGTTTCTATGAAGCTTGAGAACCCCGTCTCCTGGGTAATGACGGGACGCCCTGCGGCCAGGTAACAGGCGGAACGATCGCCGAACCACCCACTTCTCGTGCCGACATAGGTATCCTTTGCCACGGTGAATTCACCGCGAGAGGTCAGGATGAAATCACGATACGCGCGCATGTCGGCCGATAGGGGAATTGGATCGACGATGTCCCACCCGCAAGCGCGCACTCGCTCGGCGATATGAGGCCCCGGGGGCAGCATCGCTAGTCGGAATGGCTGGAACAATTGACGCGGAAGTTCCAGGAACTCGAGAAAATTGACATGCTTCGAGCCGCGATAGGTGGTGCCGCCGACCCGAATTTCGGCACGTCTGGTCTCCCAAGTCGCGACTGATGTGAAGAACGGCCCCGCCGGAACGCATCCGGCGTCCCAAAGGTCGACGAGAACGGGCGCTCTTGTCTTGCCCCAGTTGAGGCCGCCATCGGGAATGAGACAGTCGGCGTTGCCGAGGTTTTCGCCGTACGAGAACATGTGTGTATGGGCGTTGAGCGCATCACGGGCCAAGTTATCGCCTTCGGCTAGTCGCGCAAGCTCCGCGCCGGGATCGGTGTCAATATAGACCCGGATCGGACAGACCATATGTTCTTCGCGCAATCGCGTCGCGCCACTCAGATTTATGATGGCAGCGGCCTTGCCATAGAGCGCGGAGAGATTTTCGCGCGTCGTACCGTGGACCTGATCACGGGTGCCATCCCAATACGCCCAGCGGTCACCGAGATCATAGCGCTCCATCATTGTCCGGACGAAGTGAACACTATAATCGCTGTCTTCCGCCGCGAACCCAGTGCGCGGGTCAATGGCCTGCTCACCCGAATCTTCAATGTACCAGACATCAAAGCCGAGACGGCGCAGGCCCAAGACGTAGTGCAGTGCCTGCCAGGCAACGCCTGCGAGCGGCACCTGACCCGCCAGGTGCAGTACCAGAATTGTCTTCCTTTGGCCGATGACCAATCGTTTAAGTCCCGTTTTTTCCAACGCGTGTGACGGCGCGGATCAGAACACGGGGGATGCTGTCACGGCAATCCCCTAAACCGGCCTGCGACGACAAGGCGATCTCGCGCCTACTCGCCATGAGCGACCCTCTGATGCCAACGCCAGGCGGAACGAACGATCGTGTCGATATCGGAGTGCTGCGGCCTCCAATTAAGTAACTTCGCCCCTCGATCAGCGTTGGCGACGAGAGAGGGCGGATCACCTGCGCGCCGATCCTCGTACCGTTTGGGTACCGGAATCCCGGTGATACGCTCGACCGAGGTGATGACTTCCTCAACCGAATAGCCTGTCCCCGTGCCAAGATTGACCGCTGTGGATGCGCCACCCCCGATTAGGTACTCGAGCGCTTTGACATGCGCAGTTGCCAGGTCACAGACGTGGATGTAATCGCGGATTGCCGTGCCATCTGGTGTCGGATAATCCGTGCCATAGACGCCGATGTGCGAGCGTCGACCGGACACGGCATCAAGGATCAGCGGAATAAGGTGGGTTTCCGGATCATGAGCCTCGCCAATCCGTGCCTCCGCGTCGGCCCCGGCTGCGTTGAAGTAACGCAGTGCGACTGATCGGATTCCGAAAATCTGATCGTACCAATACAGCAATTTTTCAGCCATCAGCTTACTGTCGCCATAGGTATTGATGGGTTCCTTCGGCGCGTCCTCGGTAATGGGCACAATCTCGGGCATGCCATATGTCGCGGCAGTGGATGAAAAGACGAGATGCTTGATGCCCGTCGCGCGAACGGCCTCAAGCAGGGACAACGTGCCGCCGACATTGTTCGCGAAATACTTGCCAGGATCGCTCATCGATTCGCCAACGAAAATGAACGAGGCAAAGTGGAGAACGGCCGAGATATCGAATTCCCGGATCGTTGCGATCAGTTTCTCACGATCGTTGAGATCACCCTCAATCAATGGTCCCCATTGTACCGCCCAGCGGTGGCCGTGGGAGAGGTTATCGTAGACAATCGGGCTGTAGCCGGCATCGGCGAGTGCGAGTGCCGTATGGCTGCCGATATAGCCGGCGCCACCAGTGACCAGTATGCACTTCATCGGATACCCTATCCCTCAATCAAAACGGCCAAAAACATTTCCATCACAACCCATTAACGTGCTTATTTTTATCCCGAAGTTAGCAGAGGAAGTGGAAGGCGTCATCTTTCTATGTTGCACTGCCGTTGACGAAGCTATCGACTTAGACGACCCTAACGGCTACATAGCCCGATTGTTTAGCAGCAGCAGATCGATCGTGCGGCTTTGGCGGGGACACGAAGACTCTTCAAGAAATTGGATTAGGGCAATGCGAATCGCAGTAATCGGCACCGGATATGTAGGGCTCGTCTCGGGCGCGTGTTTTTCCGATTTCGGCACGACGGTGATCTGCGTGGATAAGGCGATCGACAAGATCGAACGGCTCGATCGCGGCGAAATGCCCATCTACGAGCCGGGGCTTGAGCAACTTGTGGCGGTCAATGTTCGCGCCGGTCGGCTTTCCTTCTCGACCGACCTTTCGCTCGCCGTTGATGGTGCCGATGCCGTCTTCATAGCGGTCGGCACGCCTTCCCGTCGCGGCGACGGCCATGCCGATCTGTCCTACGTCTTCGCCGCGGCTGAAGAGATCGCCCACGCAATTACCGGCTATACGGCCATTGTCACCAAATCGACTGTCCCGGTTGGTACGGGACGCAAGGTCGCCGAAGTGATTGCGAAAGCCAGGCCAGACCTCAAGCTGGGTATCGATTTCGACGTGGTTTCCAATCCTGAATTCCTTCGGGAGGGGTCCGCCATCGAGGATTTCAAGCGGCCGGATCGTGTTGTCATCGGGAGCCTGCCCGAATCTGACAAGGCGCGCGACGTGATGCGTGAACTGTACCGCCCGCTTTACCTCCTCGAGACACCAATCCTGTTCACGGGTCTCGAAACCTCGGAATTGATCAAATATGCGGCCAATAGCTTCCTGGCGGCGAAGATCACCTTCATCAATGAGGTGGCGAGCCTGTGTGAAGTTGTCGGTGCAGATGTTTCGGACGTCGCCAAGGGGATTGGGCTCGATGGCCGGATCGGGAAGAAATTCCTGCATGCTGGTCCTGGTTACGGTGGCTCTTGTTTTCCGAAGGATTGCCTGGCCCTCGTTAAAACGGCGCGGGATGCTGGCTCGCCAATGACCCTCATTGAAACGGTGGTCGAGGTTAACGAGAGCCGGAAGAAACAGATGGCGCAACGTGTTGTCGCAGCCGCCGGCGGATCGGTGGCGGGCAAGACAATCGGGGTGCTTGGTCTGACGTTCAAGCCGAATACCGATGATATGCGAGACAGTCCGAGTCTCTCGATCATTCCCGAACTGATCGCAGCCGGCGCCACGGTCAAGGCCTATGATCCCGAGGGTATCCACGAGGCTAAAAAGCTTCTGCCCGATATCTCATACGCGAGCGATGCTTATGAGGCGCTGGAGGGCGCCGACTGCATTGTTCTCATGACCGAATGGAACGAGTTCCGTGGCCTCGACTGGGGTCGCATTGCGAATTGCGCAAGAGGCAGGGTCGTCGTCGATCTGCGGAATATCTATAATCCGCAGCAAGTCGCAGCGTCAGGCTTCAACTATTACAGTATTGGCCGCGCGGCGGTCCCGGCCTTGAAGATCGGGTAGAAGACGCCAATGCCCGGATACCAGTCTGGGCAGTTACAGGGGGTGCGCTGGCAGGTTACAGCGCATGGGGTGAGTGAATGTCGCAAACACTGGTGAAACGGCGTCTCCGGCTTGATCCGGAAGAACGACGTCCGCAATTGATTACTTGTTCCCTCGCGGTGTTTGCCGAAAATGGAATCGCCCGAGCGACGCATTCACAGGTGGCCGCCCTGGCTGGTGTCTCGGTTTCGGCTGTCTATGCCTATTTTCGCACCCGAGCCGATCTTGTTGCCGCGACATTGACACCTGTCGAGGCCTATCTCGATGAAATGTTCGAAGCTGTTGTCGCCAAACGCCTGCCTCCCTATGAGAGCCTGCTTGAAATCGCCGAAACCTTTGCAGAGGGTACCCGCAGCAAGCCCGATATCACGATGGTCTGGCTAGACTGGAGTACCGGCGTCGGCCTTGAGTCGTGGCCGCGCTATCTTGAACTCTTGGAGCGAATGCAGCGCCATATCGATCGGATACTGGCCTCAGGCAAGAGCCAAGGCCTGGTTCCCGCCAATCTCGATACCCGCGCGGCGTCGCGTTTGTACGTCGGGGGCGGTCACACCATCGCCTTGATGCAATGCGCCGGTATTCCGGCGGCAGAGATGGAAGTCTTCATCCAGCAACTCGTCCGGGGAGCGTTGGCCGTTGCATCGTGAACCAGGGTGCTGCGGCCCCATCACAATCGTTAAATCGCTGATACAAGCCGAGCGATAAAGAACGCCGCACCAGCCGCGAGGCCTCCGATCACCGTCGTCTGCAGTCCCGCCATTGCTGGTTTTACACCGGTCAACTGTCCCTTGACGGCACCGAATATGAAGAGCGCCGCCAGGGTGACAAGAAGCGAGCCCGCCAGGGCCAACTGCTTGTCCATGGTGACGATATAGGGCAACAAGGGGACAAACCCGCCGAGAATATAGGACAGCCCGATCGTCAGCGCGCTCCGGCTTGCCCGTTTTGGATCCGGTTCCTCGAGCCCGAGCTCAAAGCGCATCATGAAGCGGACCCATTTTTCCGGGTCCTTGGTCAGCGAGCGAACGACGGTCGCGGCGTCGTCCTTCTCCAGGCCTTGGGACTCGAGGAATTCCGCGACTTCACGAATCTCTTCATCCGGCAATTCATCGATCTCGCGCCGTTCGCGCCGCATTTCGGCGTGGTAATGCGCGAAATCGGTGCGCGCTGCGAGATACCCGCCGAGCCCCATCGCAATTGCTCCGGCCACGATCTCGGCAACACCGGCGACGACGACGAGCCGGTTGGTGACGCTCGTCCCGGCGAGGCCTGCGGCAAGCGCAAAGGGTACTGTCAGCCCATCTGACATTCCAATAACGACGTCGCGGACTGTCTCCGAGCCCAGAAAATGGCGTTCATGATGCGGTGTTGCCGACATCAGGCGTTCTCCGAGAAAATTTTTGATACTGCAGCAATCATGATATTGCGCCCAACAAGATAGATCGCGATGGGCCATCGGCAAGATGTGCAGTCAATGGCGAAGATTCGTCTACGAGGAAAGTAAAAAGAGTGTACAGTTGAGAATAATTATTACTGCGGTTTCATTCGTCATCGAGCGGTGAATCCCAATAGAGATAATCAACCCACGTCTCGTGTACGTCTTTGTAGAGTGTTCTCGGGAGGCGGCGGGCCAATTCCGTCCGCGAGGGGCGGCGCGCGGGCTTTAGCAGAGCCATCCCTGCCTCGAGCGGGGTTTTGTCGGCCTTGCGCGAATTACAGGGTGCACAGGCGGCGACGACGTTCTCCCAAGAGGTCTTGCCGTTGCGAGAGCGCGGGATGACATGATCGAACGTCAAGTCTTCCGTCGGGAACTTCGCGGCGCAATACTGGCACGTGAAGAGGTCGCGCAAATAAATATTATAGCGGGTGAAGGCAGGAAAGCCGTCCAGCTTCTTGTAACGCTTCAGGGCAACCACGCTTGGCACCGGATAAGATATCCGTGGTGAGCGCGCCTGAACGTCGTAATTGGCGACAAGTTGGACACGGTCGAGCATCAGAGCCGTCATGGCATCGCGCCATGACCACAGCGATAAGGGGTTGTACGAAAGCGGTCGGAAATCAGCGTTGAGGACCAGCGTTTGCAAGTTCAACATGGTGCACCCTTGGCCGGCAACGGCGGGGTCCGCAAAACAAAACAGCCGAACTTGCGTTCGGCTGAGCGTAAATAAAGACGACAGAAACTATTCCGACCGGCAGGTCGGACCTGGCTACTGGGTGGATGGTTCGGAACCCTGCGCATGAAACCGCAACACTCCCTGAACAAACCCGGGACACGACAGATTCTACAGTGGTCGCGACGCTAACATGGATTTGTGACAATTTCCTATCGTCTCTAACGCTGCCGACGAAGAAAATTGGTCAGGTTACCACTAGGGATCGATGATTTTAGGACCCGACACACCACAAATCGTTTGTCGTGGGTTCACCCGTCCGAGAACGGTGGTTTGACGGGGGGAAGATCCTGGATCCAGCGCGTGACGTAGGCTGCCGGCCAAACCCAAGCGACGCCGGTCACCAGGTAATACGGGGCTTCGATCCAGGTCACATGCGGTAGATAGTCAATTCCGATCCTGGCGACGATCACCGCATAAAGCGCGATACCGCCAAGCAGTAGAAGCGAGCCGTAGAGTATTTTGAGACGTCCCAAGACGATCCGGATCCTTGCTGTCGCGGGTGCCTACAGGAAATAGGCCTGCTCGGTCCGGATGTCTAGCGGCCTACGGCCAAACATTATTTCACGGGCGCAACCTTGCTGTAACCGCGTTCGATCAGGCGACGGGTGGCGCGAAATGCCGCTTCCATCTCCTCAAAGCGCTGACGCGCGAGGGCAAGTTCACCAATCTCCTGCTCAGTCGGTGGATGGCCGGAAGCGCTCAGCGCCAGAGCGCGACTCACGTATGCGGCGCGCAATTCCGACACAACCACAGCAAACCGAATCATGGTCTGCTGGTCGAGTTCGGGGACCACTTTGTGAAAGACTTCGCGATTTGCCGCGAAGATGCTGTAATCGATCTGTTGCAAGTTGCCCTTCAGCCGCATTTGCGCGTGGTGGTCCAGCAGTTCTGGAGCTTCGTAAACCTCACCCTCGCCAAGGGTAAAGACGCCTGTCATTCTCGACATATCGACCTCCTGCCACGCCGCCCTCGGCGTGATGACCCCTAGATTGGGGCTCGTGAGGGTGTGACGGAGTGCGACTTCGCAATCCCGTCATAGCCGCCTTCGTAACGTGGGAAACGAAAGCCACCCAGGCTATGATTTCGATCATGTTACGAGAAAGTTTTGAAATGATTGCTAAGGGTACGTTTTTCAGGTCATTGGGGGCGATTTTTTTACTTTTATTCGGGTGCGTGCACGGCAATACCGCCGGCGCGGACCCTATTGACGACTTTGCCTTGGCAATCGGCCTCCTAAATGGTGGGGAGTTTCATCGAACGGTGATGACATTGCGCAATGGCGGCCATTTGCCGGCCGACCTCTATGTCACGAAGCGGGAGGCCTTACGTCTGGGTTGGCATCCGGGGGCAGATATTTGCCCCTGGCTCGGCGGTCGCATGATTGGGGGTGATCGCTTCGATAACCGGGCTCAGGCGCTTCCACAGGGCCAAGCATACCATGAGGCCGATCTCGACGAGGAGAATTGCGGCCATCGCGGACCAAAGCGTCTGATCTTTGACCAGACCGGCGATATCTGGGTGAGCATCGATCATTACCGAAGCTTTAGGGAAGTGCCGGCAGCCAGATAGCGCCGCGCAAGCGACCTAATTTTCCAGGTACCGGGTTTGCAAATGGCGTTCGAAGACCCCGACGTCAAGGGCGTTCCCGGTCGCCTCGGTGACAATGTCCCTGGCCGTGACCGAGGAGGCGCGTTCATGCACATGGGGTCGCAGCCACGCCAGGAGCGGGCCAAATTTGCCGTCGGCCAATCCGGGACGAATCAAAGGATCCGCAAAACTGGCGGCAGCGAACAATTGTGCCGCTGTCATCGCCCCCAAGGTATAGGTTGGAAAATATCCCCAGGAGCCGCTGAACCAGTGGATATCCTGCAGACAGCCCAACCGGTCATCCGGGGGCGCTACGCCTAGGAGGCTGAGCATCCCCTCGTCCCAGGCACCCGGCAAATCGGCGAGGCTGAGCCGACCCTCGATCAACGCTCGCTCAAGTCGATAGCGCAAGACGACATGGGCGGGATATGTGGCCTCGTCGGCATCGACCCGGATCAGACTGCGCTCGACCCGGGTCGCAAGCCGCCAAAGATTGTCAGGGGTCCAGCCCGGGCCCTTGGTGTCGACGCCGTATTCGGCGAAGGTTTTGGCCGCCAGAGGCGCAAGATATTCCATGAATTCGCGCGACCGGCACGCCTGCATCTCGATCAGCAAGGACTGGCTTTCGTGAATGCTCATGCCGCGGGCATAGCCAACGGGCTGACGACGCCAGCGTGATGGCAGGCCTCGTTCATAAAGCGCGTGCCCGGTTTCGTGCAGAACGCCCATCAGGGCGCGGGTGAAGTCCTCTTCGGCATACCGGGTCGTGATGCGCACATCGTCGGGCGTGCCACCGGAAAACGGATGGGCGCTAACATCGAGCCGGCCATGGGCGAAATCGAAGCCGAGCGTTTCCATCAGGCGGATGCCGAGGGTCTG
>CAIXXC010000178.1 GCA_903923205.1 uncultured Rhodospirillales bacterium
CCAGCCATAATTCACGTCGCGCATGATGTGCTCGACGCTGGCGTAAGCGAGGTCGGCATTTGGCTGGTAATTCATCGCCAGGAAGATCCCCGAAAGGATCATGATGACGAGCATGACGCCAGCAAGTGAGCCGAAGTTCCACCAATAGGTCAGATTCCTGGGGGTCGGGTAATCCACCGCTTCCTTTTGCAGGAAGCTGAAAATGGGGAGCCGATAGTCAACCCAGCGAACGAATGAATTCTTGAATTCGGGTGTGGAGCGTGGTCCAGCCATTATTATCCCCTTATCAACCGATGGTCACGGCAGTAGGCCCGGTGAACTTGTAGGCCGGAACGGGCAAGTTCTTGGGCGCTGGGCCTTTGCGAATGCGAGCGGCCGTATCGTATTGCGAGCCGTGACACGGGCAGCGCCAGCCCGCGAATTCGCCGCGATCCTCGGTCGGCTTCTGGCCACCGGGTACACAGCCAAGATGCGTGCAGATACCGACGACAATCAACCATTCCGGCTTGATGACCGCGCGTTGCTCGTCCGCCGCGGGATCGCGAAGGCTCGCAACATCGACCTTTTTCGCGGCATCGATTTCTTCTGGCGTGCGATGGGAAACGAAGACCGGCTTACCCTGCCAGACTACCGTGATGCGCTGGCCGACGGCAATCGGCGCCACATCGATATCTGTTGTCGACAAGGCCAGAGTATCAGCGGCCGGGTTCATCGAATCGATGAACGGCCACATCGCTATCCCTGCGCCGACAGCGCTGGTCACGATCGACGTGATAATCAGGAAGTCTCGCCGCGTTTTGCCGCCTTCGCCCTGACCGGACGTCGGCACCGTTGTTGTTGTCGCCATGTATTCCCTCTTCACGGTCGAACGATTATTGACCCCGCGCCGCAGAAAACTATGAGGCCCGCGCGCTTGGCCCATGTGGCATCGCGACGCATCTTGTTTGCACAAGTGGCGCTGCGGTCAGATAAAAACCTTTATCCAAAATGGCTCTTTCCAATTTGAACCATGTCTTTGTCGCGGTGCGGGGGCGTTGCGTCAACTGTTGCTGCGCCCCCTGCGGCAAAAAACCCATCATAGGAAGCTGTAAGGGTCGATATCGACCTGGATTCTGACGGCGCTGCCGATCTTGACGCCACTGAGCCATTGGGTGACGACGGCTTGAATATTGACCTGTCGTTCGGTTTTGACCAGAAAACGAACCCTGTGCCGACCGCGCAATATTGCCAGCGGCGCTGGAGCGGGCCCCAGGATATCGACCCCGCGCAGATGTGGTGCCGCCCGCGCTAGCGCCGCAGCCGCGGTCTCATTTTGATCCGAATCTTCCGAAGACAAGATAACGGCTGCCAGCCTACCGAATGGCGGCAGGTGGCGCTCGCGCCTTGCTGCCGCTTCGATCCCCAGCAGGCGACCCCGGTCGTTCGCCGCAAGCGCCGCCATCACCGGATGTTCGGGATCGTAGGTTTGCACCATCACGATCCCTGGTCGTTCTGCCCGGCCCGCGCGACCCGAAACCTGATGCAGCATCTGGAAGGTCCGCTCTGCGGCGCGCAGATCGCCGCCGTTGAGGCCGAGATCGGCATCGACCACCCCGACAAGCGTCAACATGGGGAAGTGGTGGCCTTTGGCCATCATCTGGGTCCCGATCAACAGATCGACCTCATGAGCCCCGACGGCACGGATCAACTCGGTGATGGCAGTCGGCCCGTCGAGCGTGTCTGAGGCCATGATCGCCGTCCGCGCGTTCGGAAACCGCTCCGCAACCTCCTCGGCGAGGCGTTCAACCCCAGGTCCGCAGGCCGCAAAGGAACGGGTATCGTCGCAGGAAGGACAGTGATCGGGTGGTTGCTGTTGATAGCCGCAATGATGACACGTCAACCGACCCTGCAGGCGATGCTCCACCAGCCAGGCCGTGCAATGGGGGCATTGGAGCCGATAGCCGCACGTTCGGCATAAGGTGAGTGGTGCATAGCCACGTCGATTGAGGAAAAGCATGACCTGCTCCCCCGCAGACAGCGTCTCATCTACAGCTGCGACCAGCCGGGGTGCCATAAATCGACCGCGCGCGGGCTTGTCGATCCGCATATCGATCAGGGCGACGGTCGGCAGCAGTGCCCCGCCATGGCGATCGGGGAGCACAAGGTGGCGATAGCGACCCCGTTCGACATTCGCGAGGCTCTCAAGCGACGGCGTCGCCGAGGCGAGGATAATCGGGGCATCGTTCAGCGAGGCACGAACGACTGCCATGTCCCGGGCGTGATAGATAACGCCCTCCTCCTGCTTGAAGGAGTTGTCATGCTCCTCGTCAACGACAATAAGACCAAGCTCGCGGAACGGCAGAAAAAGGGCCGACCGCGCGCCAACGACGACCCGCGCCCTACCTTGCGCGACATCACGCCAGAGTACCCGCCGTTCGGATGGCCGGATGCCAGAGTGCCAGGCCGCGGCGCGGCAACCGAACTGACGGGCGAATCGCTCATGCCACTGCGCCCCCAGCGCGATTTCAGGCAGCAGCACGAGGACCTGCTTGCCACGGCGCAGCGCGGTCGCGATGGCACGGAAATAGACTTCCGTCTTCCCCGATCCGGTTACACCATCGAGTAGAAATGGCGCGAATCGATTGGCGTCGATGGCATCGCTGATCGCCGTTGCTGCCTGCTCTTGATCCGTTGACAGAACTGGAAACGGTCTTGTCGGGTCAGGCTGTGGCCGCTCCCGATGCGCCATCAGAACGACCTCCCGCAGCAATCCCGCAGCGGCCATTGCTCTGACGACCCCTGTTCCGCAGCCCGCCATAGCAGCAAGATCCGAAGCACTCCGAGCCTGCTCCATCACAAGTGCGGCCAACACCCGTTTGCGAGCGGCGGTGAGCGCGAGCGACGAATCGATCTCGACGGGTGCCAGATACCCCTGGCGCGCCGTCTCGGCCGCAAAGGCATCCTCCGGACCCATGGCCATTCTCAGCACAGTACCGAGCGGCGCCAGCGTATAGCCCGCGACCCAATCGACAAGACGTCGCAGTTCCTCGGCCATGGGCGGGCTGGGCAAGATTTCGGCGACGGGCTTCAGCCGCTTTTCCGGAACGGGAGAATTTTCATCGTCGTTCCTCCAGACCACGCCGGTAACGATACGATTGCCCAGCGGAACCCGGACGTAGCTGCCCGGCCCCGCCGACATGTCCTCGGGCAACCGATAGTCGTAAGTCGCGGCCAAAGGCAGGGGCAGCAGCACGGAAATCCGACGCATGCCTTGCCGCGATGGCGCGAGGCTGGAACTGGTGCGATGGTCACGCATCGGCTAATGTCTACTTCAGTTCGTGCCGGGTTGCGACTGGCACGCCAAAACTTTTCGCCCGTCCCGTTTCCACCAGTACAGAGTCTACGACAATATGAAGTTTTTCATTGATACCGCTGATATCGCCGAAATCCGCGACCTTGCCGATACCGGCCTCATCGACGGCGTCACGACGAATCCCTCTCTGGTCGCCAAGACCGGTCGCAATTTCCTTGAAACGATCGCGGAAATCTGTTCGATCGTCCCCGGTCCTGTAAGCGCAGAGGTCGCCGCGACCGATTTCCAAACGATGCTCGCGGAAGGCCGTCACCTCGCCAAGATCGCCACAAACGTTACGGTCAAGGTCCCGCTGACGCCCGCCGGCCTCAAGACCTGCCGCGTGCTGCGCAGCGAGGGTACAATGGTGAACGTGACCCTGTGCTTCTCGGCGGCACAGGCTCTGCTCGCCGCCAAGGCCGGCGCCAGCTTCATCTCGCCCTTCGTCGGCCGACTCGACGATATCGGGCAGACCGGCATGGACCTGATCGCTGATATCGTCGCGATGTACCGGCAGTACCCATCGATCGAGACAGAAGTACTGGTCGCATCCATTCGCAGCCCCTTGCATGTTGTCGCGGCGGCAAAGCTCGGCGCTCATGTCGGTACCTTCCCAGGATCTGTGCTGCGCCAGATGTATGGCCACCCCCTGACCGACAAGGGACTGGCCACCTTCGTGTCCGATTGGGCCAAAACCGGGCAGTCGATCCTTT
This sequence comes from uncultured Rhodospirillales bacterium, assembly GCA_903923205.1. GTDB lineage: Bacteria > Pseudomonadota > Alphaproteobacteria > ATCC43930 > CGMCC-115725 > CAIXXC01. Next base: position 4,045 of record CAIXXC010000178.1, read on the forward strand.
GACCAACCAGAAACACCCTCGTTCCGACCAACCCTGTTAAAGGATACGTGTATGGACCAGAAGGGTAATCCGGAAAAGGCGGACCCTGCAGCGGCCGTGGCGGCAGCACAACCGACCCCGGTCGCTGCAAGCCCAAACGCTGCGCAGGTGCTTGCATTTCTAAGGCAGAATCCGAGCTTCCTGACGGATCATGAGGAACTTCTGGCGATCCTGACGCCACCTGCGCATCAGCGCGGCGACAATGTTGCCGATATGCAGCGCTTCATGCTTGAACGGCTGCGGGAGGAATTGGCCAGATTAAAAGGGCAGCAGCGTCTCCTGATCTCGACAAGTCGTTCTAATTTGATGAGCCAGAACCGCATTCACGCGGCTGTCCTGACCTTGATCAGCGCGACCAGCTTCGAGCATCTGATTCAGATCGTGACCTCTGATCTGGCTGTCATGCTCGACATCGACGCCGTGACCCTCTGCATCGAGGCTGGGGACCACACCACTGGGCTCAACCATCCTTTTGCTGGCCTGCAATTGCTCGAAATCGGGATGGTCAATCATATCCTGGGCTCGAAGCGGGATGCCCTGCTCGCCGATCACGCCCCTGGAGATGTAGAGATTTTCGGCTCTGCCGCAGGGCTGGTCCGCTCGCAAGCGTTGCTGCGCCTGTCTGTCGGCACGGGCACGCCCAACGGTCTGCTGGCGTTGGGATCACGCCGACCAGCCAAGTTCAAACCCGGTCAGGGAACAGAGCTTCTTTGCTTTCTGGCCCGAGCGCTCGACGTTGTCGTCTCGGAATGGCTGGCAATCTAGCGGCCAAGCCCTATTTGGGCGTCAAACGGCCAAAACCGCAGCCCGCCGCCCGTTTCGCCGGGGATGCAGAACTCCTGGCCATGATCGCGGCTTGGCAGGCCCAACTCACAACGGAACGGCGCAGTTCCGCCCACACGATTGCCAGTTACGGTCGTGACCTTGCCGTCTTCCTCGATTTCGTGCGCGACCATCGCGGCGAGCTGCCGACGATCGATGGGCTACGCCGACTTGAATTGCGCGATTTCCGTGCCTATCTGGCGGCCCGGGTCGGCGAGGGGTTGGCCCGCAGTTCGCTGGCGCGCGGGCTGTCGGTCGTGCGTGGCTTCTTCCGATTCCTGAGCCGCCGCGGACTTGTTGACAACCCAGCCCTAAGCGTATTGCGCGGCCCCCGCCTTCCCAAGGTCGCACCTCGCCCGCTGACGATCAATGACGCTGCAGCGGCCATCGACTCGGTGGATGTCGCGGGCTCCGTGGAGGCGGAGACGTGGATTATCGCGCGCGACGCGGCTGTGTTGAGCCTTCTGTACGGCTGCGGTTTGCGATTATCGGAAGCTTTGGGGCTTACCCGTGCAGAGGCTCCCGCGCCAGGACGGGAAGTCCTGGTGATCGTCGGCAAGGGGCGCAAGCAACGTCTGGTCCCGCTTCTACCCGCCGTCATTGAGGCAGTCGCCACCTATCTAGACGCCTGCCCCTATCGCTTGCCAGCCGATGGCCCCCTCTTCGTAGGTGCCCGGGGCGGACCATTGCACCCGCGACTGGTCCAGAAAACGATGGAACAGGTTCGGCGCGCGCTGGGACTACCGGATTCGGCGACACCCCACGCACTACGTCACAGCTTCGCCACTCATCTGCTGAGCAACGGGGGCGATCTTCGTGCGATCCAGGAACTTCTGGGGCACGCATCACTTTCAACAACGCAACGCTACACCATGGTCGACCTTGACGGGCTCATGCGCGTCTATGACGAGGCCCATCCGAGAGCACGGACATGAGCAGCAGGCATTGGATCGGGATCGCGACACTCGGGATGATGCTGTTCTTGTCGGGCTGCGTGATTCCGCTGCCAGAGGATTTCGCGCCGCCGCGCTATATCCATGATGCACCACTCCCGCCGCGACCTTTCCCAGGCCAACCGGCACTTGCACAACTCCCGACATCATCGGCCACAACGCCCGAGACCATTGCCTGCTTCCCGCCCGATCAATCCTGTGCCCGACTGATCGTCGCGGCGATCGATGCTGCGCAAGCCCAAATCCGAGTCCAGGCCTATTCGTTCACGCGGCAGGATATTGCTGCAGCCCTTATCCGGGCTCACCAGCGCGGGGTCGATGTCGGGGTCATCATCGACCGTCAGCACGCGTTCGAGAAAAACGGCATGATGCCAAAGCTGTCTGAGGCTGGCATCACGGTGCTGATCGATTCGGTCAAGGGATTGGCGCATTCTAAGGTCATCATCGTTGACGCAACGGTCGTCGTGACGGGTTCGTATAACTTCACATCAGCCGCAGAGAGCCGGAACGCGGAAAACCTCTTGATCCTGACAGATCCCGGTCTCGCGGCGCGCTATCTCATGAATTGGCAGAAGCGGCAGGCCCAGTCCCGTTAGGGCCAGGGGGGGGGGACGCTTCGTTATTGATAAGGCTTTCGCAACATCAACAAATAGGCATAGCCGTTCATGATGTCCTGATCGAGGATTGTCGCTGCGCGGCCCTCGCCCCAGGCCCGAAGCGAGATCTCAATCTCGGCCCGTGGATGGACATGGAACAAGGATAACCAACCGAGCAGCAGACGACGGCGCCATGCCGGCGCCTTGCCCTGATCACCAAAATCGACAACGGCTAGTACGCCACCTGGCGCCAGGAGCGCCATTGCGCGCTCAACCGCGCCCTGCCAATCGGGGATCATCGATAGGACGTAGGAAAAATAAACGACATCGAACTGGGCAATCCCAAAGGTCGCCTGAGGATCGAAGCTCTGCCCTGCCCCATCGGCAAGCCTGACCCTGTTGCCAAGACCAGCCTTCTCCAAATTGCGCGCAGCCGTTGCCAGCATTTCCTTGGAGATATCGACACCGAAAATCTGCGATGCGGTCGCACGTTGTCCCAGCTTCACGAGGTTGCGCCCGGTACCGCAACCCATTTCAAGAATGCGCGCCCCCGGCTGCGCCGGCAACTGGCGCAGCAACTGATCTCGCCCGAACAGGTAGAATTTCCGGGTGAGGTCATAGATGTGACGCTGGTAGCGATACATCGCGTCCATGCGGGCCTGAGCATCCAGCCGGCCCGCATCGCCCCCCGCGCCAGGCAAGGCCCTAGCCGCGAACGTAGAGGTGAAAGCCGCCATAGATCGCCGAGCGGTCCTGCTCGAGGAACTTGAGCGATTCTGCTTCCCGATAATCCCATCCAACCCGCTCGTCAGCGGGAATCAATGTCTCGAATGGCGACTTGAATCCGGCAGTGCGACAGATCATGCGTGATCCGGGGCGGGCAGTCCGACGGATTTGCACCCAGAGATCGCGCAACATCTGCGCATCCATCCAATCGACGCTATCGAGCAAGATGTAGCGATCGTGGCTCTGGTCAGGTTGCGCCGCAAGATATTCGGTCATCGAGATGCATTTCGTTTGCACCCGATCGATGCGGCCCCGGATCGCATCGAAATTCTCTGGCCGCAGGTAGGGGGGCGCTGCGCGCCGGGACTTGGCGTCGTAGTGACGACCAAAGGCCTGCCAGGCAAAGTAATTTTCCGACAGGTCGAAGTCGCAGGCGAGCCGTCGGATACGATCCTGATAAAGCGTCGCCAGGTCGCCGCTGGAATCTTCCTTCATGCTCGCGAACTGGTTCGGCGGAATCCCCAGGCTGTAGAGCAAAACCGGCTGACGCGCCAGGAAGCGAACAAGCTTCAGCTCGAACAAGGGTTCGATCTCGGCGGCATATATGGCGAGTTGCTCCTCGCGGCTGCGCGCGTCGAGGATGCGCGAAACATCCTGTCCCGCAAGCTTTGCGAAGCCATGAAGAAAGCCAATGAAACGGCCAAGCAGGGCGTTGCGATAGAGGCCCTTGGCAAAGAACTCGATGCGCTGGCGCCCAAGCAGGGAGCGATGCTCCCAGAAACGCCGGGTATCGGCATCAAGATGGGGCGCAACATGCGTGAAGTAGGCATCGACATTGTCCGCATGCTTGGCGATGCCGAAGAATTTGAAGAAGGTTTCGTAATCGGGCAGTCGCTGCATGGCAGCGAGTTTCAGCCGTGTCAGCGCGATGTGCGCCGGATTGAGATCGACAGCGATGATCGCAGCCGGATCAGCGCCAAGGTAATTCATGATGTTGCAACCGCCAGAGGCGATCGTAACGACCCGGCACTCGGGCGTGAGCTGCAAGGCTTCGAGATCGACAACGGGATCTTCCCAGATCTGGTTGTAGACAAAGCGAGCGAACCACATCGCAAACAAGCGCTCGAGAAGCGCTTGGCGCCGCGTTGATGTCTTCCGCAGCACCGCGTCCTTGATTTGAGTCTTCGCGGTCGCCTTCGTCTCAATCGCAGCCATGAAACTCTCCCTCTGTGATCGTCTCGGCAGCAATTATGACAATCGGGAAACCCGATCCATAGGATTTATTATTGTGACAATGATTTTAACAGAACTGGCGCAAATGCTTCTGCAAGCCGTCACTTGTTCGTCATCAATATTAATGCGCGATTACCAAAACGACGGCACCTGCAACCCAGCAATATAACGAAAATGGCAGCATCGCATTGATTTCATGACGTTTAAACCAACTCATGAGCGCCCAGACGCTCAGATAGGCCACAATGCCCGAAACCACGCCGCCAATCAGTCCCATCCTCAAAATGTCACCCGATTCGCCGTGCAGCAATTTGGGCACCTCTAGCAGGGCCGCGCCTGCGATGATTGGCGTGCCGAGCAGCATCGAGAAGCGTGCCGACTCGCCGTGCGACAGGCCGGTCCAGAAGCCTGCGACCATACTCGCGCCGGAGCGTGAGAACCCCGGCACCAGGGCCGAGGCCTGGGCAAGGCCGACCAGCAGGGCATCCACATAGCCGATTTCCTCGATTCGCTTCGCCCCCCGTCCCTGCAGCCGTTCGCCGAAATACAAGACGCCGCCGTTGACGATCAGGAAGACCGCAGCCGATGTCACACTAGAGAACAGCCCCTTCAGTTCCTTTTCCAGAACCACGCCGATGATCGCGGCCGGTATCGAGCCGATCATGACACGAACGAGGATGGCCCGGGCAACAGTAGCCCGCGAATCGATCGTGCTTTTGGCGAAATCGAGCCAGTCGCGCCAGAAAAAGCCAAGCAGCGCCACGGCAGTCCCAAGATGCAGCATGACGACGAAGGGCAGGAAGTGGTCCTTCAGGAATTTCGGCGTCAGATCCCAACCGAAGACGAAAGGCGTCAGCACTGCATGAGCAACACTGCTGATCGGAAACAGTTCGGTGATCCCCTGGATCACTGAAATAAGCAACGTCTGGAAAAGATCCATGAAACCTCTGCATCGGCGCCGCCGAACGCGCCATTCATCTCTAGATCGACGCGACAAAGCTATACAGGGGCGGGCAGAACCGGACCAGCGTGTTTTCCCTTCGTCCCGAGAGCTGTCTTGTTAGTCGCGTCTGGTGTCCCGCGACCTGCGCACAATATGCCGGTGAGGAGCAGTCAGATCGCCGCCGCAATGCGGGCAATCATCGGGACGAATCTTGCGGCTGAGCATGTTCTCGATAAGGTCCTCTACCTCACTCTCACCGAGGCCAAGCTGTTCACCAATACGATCGATTTCCTCGACTTGGCGAGGCGTCAGGCGACCACTCCGCAACCCGATCGAGATAGCCTGCCGCGCCTCTTCCCGGCGAAGTCTCAACTGTTCCATGAAACTTGCGGTCAGAACGCCGGAGAACAATGCGACCGTTCCGATGCCAAATACGGCGACGATCGCCCCAAATGCCTTTCCCGCAGCCGTGAGCGGGATCATGTCGCCGTAGCCGACAGTTGTGATGGTGATGATCGACCACCACATCGCCATCGGGATAGAACTGAACACCTTCGGCTGCGCCTCGTTCTCCAGCATGTACATGACGGTGCCGCTGGCGACCGTGAACATCGCCATGACAAGAAGTACAGCGCCTACCGTAGTCGCCTCCTTGCGGAACACCGCCCAGATCATGGCAAAAGCCTCGGAATGCCGGGTCAGCTTGAGCATCCGCAATAGCCGAAGCAATCGCAGGACACGTAGATCATAGTCACCAAGGAACGCTGGGAGCACCGCGAGCAGATCGATAATGGCGACAGGCCGGGCGATGTAACGCAGGCGCCCCCACACTGGGTGACGATATCGAGACTCGATGCGGTCAACAGACGACCATACCCGCAGCAGGTACTCGACCGAGAAGACGGCAGTTGCCGCCCGCTCGACATTGACCAGAAGCAGACCATGCTCGGCCCGGAATCCGGCTTCCGACTCCAGCACTACCGACGCTATGCTGAGCAGGATGGTCGCCACGATTATAGCGCTGACGATCTTGCTCGCCAGCGACGCGGGCAGGTTCTGATCGAACAGGGCGCTCACCGCCTTGCGCAAAGAATTCAGCAGGTCGTGTGCCATGTCCCTCGTCGCGGTTCGATGCCGTCTTCGGATCAATGATACCGCGAAGCCACGGCGCTGACGATCCTATCAAGAGGCTAGTCGAGTTGCTTTCAGGCTGCCTTGCGAAAGGTCAAGTTCAAGCGTCGCGATCCAAGCCGATCGTGCTGTGCCGGCAGGATGCGATCGATACCG
>CAIXXC010000179.1 GCA_903923205.1 uncultured Rhodospirillales bacterium
CGCGGATCGCCCTCGATGAGGATGCGGCCGCGCGACAGCAACATCATGCGTGTGCAGACGGCGGCGACCTCATACATGTTATGGCTCGTCCATAAAACCGCGCCCTTTTCACGAGCGGCATAGTCGCGAATATGCCCACGGATCGTATCGGCGGTTGAAGGATCAATCGATGCGGTGGGCTCGTCGAGGAGAAGAAGCCGCGGTTTGTTCAGCAGGGCCTTCGCCAGCGAAACGCGCGTTTGTTCCCCGGACGATAACAGGCCGCAGCGGGTGTTGCGGTAACGCGCCAGATCGAACATATCGATCATCTCGCCGATGCGGTCGGTGAGGTTTGGCACATCATAAATCATGCCGAAAATGCGCAGGTTCTGGGCCACCGTGAGATTGCCGGGCAAGGGGGCGTAAACGGCGGAGAAATTCACGACGCCAAGAGCCGCCTCCCGATGGTCCGCAAGGTCGAGGCCCGCGATGGTGACGCTGCCGGAGCTCGGGGCGAGCACGCCCAGGATCATATTGATGGTCGTCGTCTTGCCGGCGCCGTTGAGGCCAACGAGGCCGACGATCTCGCCCGGCTCCAGGGAAAACGATACGTCGTTCACGACGATGCGACCATCAAAAGCCTTGCTCAGATGTTCGACCGCGAGCGCAGGTTGGGGAGTGGCTGCTTCCGTCAAGGGCGGTGGTCCTTCGCGGCCGTGCCGCCTTTGGGCGCGCCACATGACGGGCGCATCCTATTTAACGGGCTTGCCCCTGCCTGACCAGCGAACCCCGGCCGCCCCTGTGCGTTCTATGGCGACCCGGACGCCGGGGAGCCCGTCGAACGAATGAGGAGGTCAGCATGGGCCGCAAACTTATTGATTGCCGTTCCGCGCCCGGCGGGGGCGTTTGCACCGTCGCCATCAGCGCTGACACGGAAGAGGAACTGATGGAGGCGGCCGTCCATCATGCTGCTGCGGTCCATCAGCTCCCGGATACGCCCGAACTTCGCGACTATATCCGCAACGCAATGACGGAAGCGACGCAGGGCGGCCCGACCAATCGTCAGGGCTCCCAAGCGGCGTAGGCTTGGCCCGGACACAGAGCAGAGGGGCGCCCGAAGCTTGGAGTTAGGCGTTCGACGCCCCATTAACTCTTTTCTTAAACCAAAGCGTTCCGGTTAACTGTTAAAACCGGACGATTGGTTTAGACGAGCGCGACGGAACCGCCGCGGCCGCGGCCCTTTGCAATCTTCTCAGCCTCGAAAAGGCTTGCATGAACTTTCCAATATCGGGTTTCGCTCCAGCCAAGCGCATCCCTGAGCGCGCCATTGCCAGCTGAGGAGCCAAGCTTGCGCAAGGCGGCGATGAAAAGTTTAGAATCCTGGGCGATGGTTGGACGAGCCATTTAACATGTTCCGGTTACATTGATCAGTACGCCTAACACGCACGCGTAAATAAGTTGCTAACCGCTTCTGTGCAACCTCGCAAGAGGATATCGCCTCAAGATTTAAAACTAACGCTAAAAAGGCACGCACATACGCCTTCGGTGAGCGCAGCCTCACTAAACGGTTTCGAGATCCAGCGTAATGCCGAGGCCACCGGACCAGAGGCGATTTCTCTTGGAAAGGCGCTGGCCACGATAAAGGGCACGCCCAGTTCCTGAAGTCGTTCTGCGATAGGGCCGCTGTTTCCATCAGCTATATTGAAGTCGAGGACTGCCGCGTCAGGTCTATCCTGATCGAGAAAGCGCAGGGATTCGAGATTTGACCGAAACGGGCCGGCGACCCTCAATCCGCTATCGGTCAATATATCAGCGATGAGGCCCGAGACAAGAATCTCGTCTTCCACAACAAGGATGCTCGCCCTTACCCCGGTTTCGCTCATGGATTCAAACCATCTGTGTGTTGCGATCCCTCGAGGATCCGAGGCGAATGCTGCTGGCGGAAAAGACTTTGGCGCCGCAATTCCTCGATGGGTTCGTTCGCACGAACCCGTCGGGTAACTATCTAAACCATCCA
>CAIXXC010000180.1 GCA_903923205.1 uncultured Rhodospirillales bacterium
AGCCCTTTCCGCACAGGCTGTGAACGCGGCCAAACAGGTCCAGTTCGTACGATGTTGTGGCAACACTGGTGGAATACGTTGTCGAATTGGCATAAGGGCTCGGCGGAAGTCCTGTGTAATCGCGACCGGTGCTGGCGCCGACCGAAGCGGAGACGGTCGGCAGCAGCGCGGCCCGCTGCACGCGGTATTGCGCCCGCGAGGCTTCGATCTGGGCAATCGCCACGCGCAAATCGCGGCTCTGCGCCAGCGCCAGTTCGATCACCCTCTGCAGTTTCGGATCGGGAAACACCTGACGCCAGTCGGCGGGTATGACCTGGGTCGGTGCGCCATAGGCGGGGCCAGTCGGCCAGGCCAACGGCACCGGGGGTGCCGGGCGATGGTACGCCGGATCCAGCGAGCATCCGGCGAGCAGGCCTGTCGTCAGGGCGATCAGCGTCTTTGCGCGGGTCACGTCTTTGCCTCTGCTGCGTCAGGCTGTTGCTTGCGCAGACCGCCGCTGACCATGACAAAGAAAAACGGCACCAGGAAGATCGCCAGGACTGTGGCCGTGAACATGCCGCCGATAACCCCCGTGCCGATGTCGTTCTGGCCGCCGGCGCCCGCTCCGGTGGAAATCGCCAGCGGCGCCACCCCGGCGATAAAGGCGATGGAGGTCATCAGGATCGGCCGCAATCGCTCGCGCGCGGCGATGATCGCCGCTTCGAGCGGGGATTTGCCGGTTTTTTGCGCATCGCGGGCAAAGCCGACGATCAGGATCGCATTCTTGGCCGACAGCCCGATCGTGGTCAGCAGCCCGACCTGAAAATAGATATCGTTGTAAAATCCCCTGAGCGAGGCGGCAAGCAGCGCGCCGACGACGCCCAACGGAATGACCAGCAATATGGCGACCGGGATCGTCAGGCTTTCGTACAGTGCTGCCAGGCACATGAACACGACCAGGATCGACAGACCATAAAGCAAGGGCGCCTCTCCGCCGGACAGCTTTTCCTGATAGGATTGCCCGGTCCATTCGAAACCGATCCCTTTGGGCAATTTGCCGACCAGCTTCTGGATTGCGTCCATTGCTGCGCCCGAACTCTTGCCCGGGGCGGACTGGCCCTGGATTTCCAGCGAGGCGACGCCGTTATAGTGCTGCAACTGTGAGGGCCCGAACACAGATTGACCGGGGCTGGGGACCCTTGCGACTGTCCGGGATTAGGAACGGATTGCGGCAAACCGCCGATCATTGATTCTTGAAACGAAACAATGATAGATGAGGCGCTATCAAGGTCGTCGGTAAATATGCTTGTTTCGGTCCGATGGTCCGGGATAGCTGGTTGGTATCCGCGGGGGCAGAATCTAGATGTTTGAACCTTTTAGAAAATACGCCGTTTTTGATGGCCGGGCGTCACGCCGGGAGTTCTGGCTGTTCGCACTGCTCAATGCCATGGTGTTCACAATAATCTTCATAACGGGCATCATCGCCGCAGCGGCAACGAACGGTGACAATGCTTCCATCGGCATATGCATCTTAGCCTATATCGCATGGGCATTTGCGACATTTATCCCAAACTTGGCCGTTACGATCCGGAGGCTCCATGATATAGACAAGCCGGGGGCATATATTTTGTGTGGGTTTATACCGATAGTGGGTGGGATCATACTTTTGATTTTTTACTTCACGCCGGGAACGATTGGCAGCAATCGCTATGGCGAAGACCCACGGACAGACGGACCAACCTTCCACCAGACCCCGCATTTTGTGCAAGACCAGACATGGGTGGATCGTGGCAATGATCGGCTATCACATGGCGGCGGCGTGCGCATTTCGGGTTTTGATGAGTCCGGACATGTAATCCGCGCCAGTTTTCGCCCAGACGACGCCGATTTGCGGGCCAGGGGTGCCACGATTGGTCGTCATCCCGGTTGCGAGATGGTGATCAGCGACAGCACCGTATCGAAAACTCATGCAAAGATCGTGGTCCGTGCGGGGGAAATCCACGTGGAAGATCTCCAGTCACAGAACGGGACCCTGATCAACGGCAAGGACATCGCCCCCGGCGTGCCGCACAGGCTCAGTCCCGGCGATCGATTGGAAGTCGGTAACGTCGAACTTTCAGTATCATCAGCCTGAGCGCGCTGCGTAGAGCGGGAAACGCTATGAAGGCGAAGGGACTTGAGGTGCCCCCGATCGATGCGGGAGAAACACTACCTTCGTGCCGTTCTCGGCGGAGGGAGCAGATTTCGCCGGTGGCATGCTCGACGACCCCTTGGTCCTGCCGCACAAGGCGCTGCCAATGACCTTTTCTCACCGCTTAGCCCAATAGGGCGCGAAACTTAATTACTTATACGTGTAATAATATTTTGATAATGGCCGTACCCATGCCGAATATTTACAATATTTTCTAAATTTGGAGCTCACCATGATCTTCGCTCGTTTGCAGCTCCTTTTCGCATGTCTGGCTCTGCTTGTGGCCTTTGCACCGCACGCAATGGCGGCATCGCTGGAACTGGATTGCGGTGCGGCGGCATCGGGCGAAACTGTGACATGCGATTACCGCACCCTTGAAGCGGCGCGCACTCGGCAATTGCGAGTCACGATCGACGGACAATCCCGCCCTGCGCGCGATGCCGCGCTTTACCCTGCGCATGGCCAGACCAGCGCGGTACTGTTCCTGATTGACGTCAGCGATCCTGCGCGCGCGCAAACGGTCGCACGCAATGCGGCGGCGGTGCGTACAATGATTGCGCGCCTTCAACCCTACCAGAAAGCGGGTCTGGCGGTCTTTGATACCGATGTCAGAGTGCTGGCTCCGATCGGTAGCACCCAATCCGCTTTAAACGCCGCGCTTGACCATGTCCGTGCGGCGGGGCTGGCGACGGAATTCTACAAGTCCATCATCCACGCCGAAACTTTGCTGAGCCAGACCTCCGCATCACGGCGAGGGCTCGTGCTGATGTCCGATGGCAAAGCAGAGGACCGTGCCTATCACGCGGGAGACGCGATCAACGCCGCACGCGGCGGGCAGATCGCGATTATCGGCCTGGGTTATGCCGAACGGCCGGGCGGCGAACCCGACCTGCAATCGCTCGAACAACTGGCTAATGCCACCCACGGCGCTTATTTTGATTTGTCCGGCCATGTCGATTTGCCCGCCGCGCTGCGCGATGCCCCATTATCTGCGATCGAAGGAGGTGGCAGTTTCGCCTTTGCCAGTGCTGATCTGTTCGGCCGGCACATGATTTCGCTGGAACTGAAATTGGCAGATGGCAGTGAACTGGCAGCGAAGCGTGAGTTCGATTTCAATGCCGGGCGAAGTTGGGCGGTTTGGACAAAGGCGCTAGTGTTTGGGGGCTGGTACTGGCTGCTGGCCGCACTGCTTGCGGCGATCGCGCTGCTATTTGGCCTTGTGGCTTTGCTGCGCCACCGGAAGAAAATTTCTGCGCTGTCTGCCCCCACAGTGCTCGCCGCACTGGAAGAGCTCGACGCGGCCGGCACACGCCACCTGTTGCAGGCCACTGCGGTCCGGATCGGTCGTGGTGCAGACAACGACATCCGGTTGCGCAACAACTCTGTGTCCACAAACCACGCAACGATAAGCCGGAAAGGCGATGGCTGGCAGATTGTGGACCTCGATTCGAGCAACGGAGTAACCGTCAACGGCCGCCCAGTGGCACAGTCCCCGCTTCACGCGAGCGATGTCATCGAGTTGGGCGAAGTGCGCCTGCGATTCCTGCTCACCCCATCCGTTGACGACTGGCATTAAGGAGATCCACCGTGACCGATGATGACGAACCCACCCGCCTTGTTACTCGCAAGGTACCAGCCAACCTAGGCAACACCGATGACACTCGGGCGATGCCTGGCCGGGCCCGCCACAGTGCAATTGAGGAAGAGGATCATACCCGTGTGTTCCGC
>CAIXXC010000181.1 GCA_903923205.1 uncultured Rhodospirillales bacterium
CTGATGTTGTGGTGCCTCACGTTGTTGGTCTTGATGCTGGGGCGCTTGATGCTGGGGCGCCTGATGCTGGGGTGCTTGGCGTTGAGGTGCCTGACGCTGCTCGGCCTGATGCTGAGGCGCTTGCCGTTGGGGCGCCTGGCGCTGTTCAGCCTGGTGCTGAGGTGGTTGGCGTTGCGGCGCCTGTTGTGGAGGGCGGTGCTGTTCACCGCCCGGGGCGCCATGTTGCTGCTGGTGCTGGTCTTCTCGCTGAGCGTAGGCGACGGGCGCGGTCGCCATCAGTGCCATCGCCAGACTCCCGGCCATCAAGGTTTTCATGGGGCAGGCTTTCTATAAGGCAACGCTCGCCGGGCTTTGGCGAACCGGCGAACCGGTCCGCCGGCCAGCGATCACCGATGAATGCGCGAAATCTTGGTGCCCTCGATGCTGACGCCTGCCATGAGGCCCTGCTGCCCGAAGATGAATGCGTAGGCATCGTCTTTGAGGGTCGAGCTCGACAGGTTCTTCGCTGCGCCCTGATCGACAATGACGACGGTCGGGCCGACGCCAATCTCCAGGCCCTCCGAATGATGAATATAGCGCACCGCGCTCCGCGACATCAGAAACACGACGTACGAATAGGATTGCGCTCCAGCCTGCAAGCCCCACGAACCGGTGAAGGAGTTGTAGTAGCCATCGATCTTGGCGCCCTGCCGCATCTCGCCTTCGCCGTAGGCGGCACCAAACACCAGCCCGGCCTTCACGATATTCGGAAAGATCAGGACTGCGCGGGCATGGTGCGACAGCACCTCGGCGGTCGGATTGGTGCGATAGAGCGTCTGCAACGCTTGCGAGGAATCCCGATCAAGATCGGCGGCACTGGCAGCAACAGCGTGGTCGGCGAAGGCGACGGGGGCAATAAAGGTCACGGCCAACGCGGTCGCCAGGACAGTCCTGCGGAGGTTCATCATCACTTTGCTTCCTTGTATGAGGGTCAGGCGGTTCCTGGTTCTCCAGGTCGCATGCAGAGGTGGGACGGATCTCTCCTGCGGGCCGCGCCGCGCTTGAGCGGGAGCAACCCTGGTCAACTCGTTTACCAATTCCTCGAGACTAGCCACTATCCGGCGCTTGGAGCAGAATCGGAATCTACCTAACCCCCCTGAAGCCTTAGAATCGATCAACCCAAGTGCATCATCGCGGCCCAGGTGGCGATCTCCGGGCATTCGCGCACGAGTTCCGCGATATGACGCTGGATCGCGAAGATCGAGTCTCTCGGGCACATCACCGCGATGGTTTCGCCCGTATCGGAAAGGAAATGGATCTCGACGCAGCGTTCGCCGTAATCGGCGGACAAACCCATGGATACCGCACGATAGCGCATCGGCGCGCGACACTCTGACACCACCGGTCTCCTCCTGGAATGGAACTGCAGCCGCGCAAGACACTCCTATCGGCTCCGCAGAATGCAGCCTCCTGGATCATCGCCATAAGGGGAAGACTCGGAATCTACCCATTCAAGAGTGGTAAATTTTTAATTAAACCTCACTTATGATGGAATCGTTTGACATCGGTCCTCAACGCGTCGCTTGTGAACCTTGTCCGTCACTGCGAGAGCAGTCGAGTTCGCGACGCCACGAAGTTTTGCCCAGCTTTTGGCAAGGCTTTTCCGGAGGGTTGTCGCAAGATGCCTCAAGATAGAGGGAAGTTGACCAGATCCGCAATCCTCGGCCCGGCCGAGTTTCTGGTTGTCGGCATTGGTGCGTCCTCGGGCGGCCTCGAAGCCTGCCGTGAGCTTCTGACTGCGCTCCCGGACCACACCGGTATGGCGTTCATTCTGGTACAGCACCTCGATCCAACCCATGAAAGCATGATGGTCGAGCTGCTCGCGGCTCATACGACGCTCGCCGTTTCCGAAGCCAGCGAAGGTCTCGAGATCACCCCAGAGCATCTTTATGTCATACCGCCGGGGGTATCGCTCGCCGTGTCGAATGGTACGCTCCACCTTTCCCCACCGCAGGCCCGCCACGGCGCACGGCTACCATTCGATTTCCTGCTGCGCTCTCTTGCCGCGAGCTACGGCGAGAGGTCTGTCTGCGTTGTTCTATCCGGCACCGGCGCGGATGGCAGCCTTGGGCTGCAGGCAATCAGCGACGCAGGCGGCATGGTGATTGCCCAGGACCCGGCAGAAACCGAGTATGACGGTATGCCGCGCAGCGCCATCGCCACAGGTCGCGTGGATCTGATCACAAACCTAGAAGGCATCCCCGCCGCCCTGATTGCCCGCGCCAATGGTACGCAGGTCACGCCCAGCGAACAGAATGTCGACCACCTGACCCCTGCGAACCTGGCAACGATTATTGATTTGCTGCGGCTGAAAACGACCCATGATTTCACGCTGTACAAACCGGGGACACTCCTGCGCCGAATCGAGCGGCGCATGACGATGTCCGGGATGCGGCCCGGCATGGCGACCCGCTATATCGCGACGTTGCGCAACAAGCCCGTCGAGCTGGAACTTCTCGCCAAAGACCTGCTGATCAATGTCACCAGCTTCTTTCGCGATCCAAAGGTCTTCGAATATCTGGCCCAGCACATCCTTCCCGGCCTGGTGGAAAACCACTCGGTCGATCTGCCGATCCGAATCTGGATCGCCGGATGCAGCACAGGGGAGGAAACCTATTCGCTTGGGATACTGCTGCTGGAAGCGATCGCGACAGCAAAGTCTTCGATCAGGCTCCAGGTTTTCGCATCTGATGTCGATCCGGACGCCGTCGCCGCCGCGCGCGAGGGCCTCTACCCGAGAACCATCGCCGCAGATGTATCGCCGGACCGGCTGGAGCGCTTCTTTGTCAAGACTGCGGAAGGCTATCGAGTCTCTGCCGAGTTGCGCGCGACGGTGATCTTCACGATCCAGGACGTTCTGGCCGACCCTCCGTTCTCAAGCCTCGATCTGGTCTCTTGCCGCAATCTTCTGATTTATCTGCGACCGGAAGCGCAGGAAAAAGCCATCGCCGCGCTGCATTTCTCCCTTCGCAGCGGGGGAGTACTGTTGCTTGGGAGCTCCGAGACGATCGGCAAAAACGAAGGCCGCTTCAAGGTGATCGCAAAGCAGGAGCGGCTGTATCGCCGGATCGGGGCTAACACCCGCACGACGGCGCTGGGTACCTTGCGCAACAGTGGCGAGGTCATCCGACTCCCAAGCCGTCCCGGCCAAGGTCAGGCTGCCGCGCGCCAGGCTGCACTTGCCGAACTTTGTCGCCGTATCGTGATCGAGAGCTACGCACCGGCGGCGGTTCTGATCAACGCACGTTTCGAATGCCTCTACTCCCTGGGCCCGACCGACCGTTACCTGCGGGTGCCCCCTGGCAATCCGACCCAGGATTTGCTTGCAATGGCGCGCCCCGGCTTGCGCACGCGGCTTCGTGTCGCGATCAACCAGGCGATCCGCGACAGACTTCCCAATAATCTGCCCGGCGGCACTCTGGACAAGCGTGGCCCGCAGGTTCCCTTCAACATTGCGATACAGCCTCTGCTCTTGGAGGGTGAGGACATGCTCCTCGTCTGTTTTATCGACGCCCCCGCGCGGGTGCCCACGATATTACCGGCGCTCAAGCCGCATGAAATTCCGCAGCTCGACCAACTCGAACACGAACTCGCTTCGACGCGGCTGGAGCTGCAGGGCGCGATCCGCAACCTCGAAATCTCGAATGAAGAGCAGAAGGCAATCAACGAGGAGGCGCTCTCGAGCAATGAGGAATACCAGTCGACCAATGAGGAACTGCTGACCTCCAAGGAGGAATTGCAGTCGCTGAACGAAGAACTCACCGCCCTCAATAGTCAGCTGCAAGAGACACTGGAGCGACAACGGACGACTTCGAACGATCTGCAAAACGTACTCTACAGTACCGACGTCGCCACCCTGTTTCTCGATATGGAACTGCGGATCCGGTTCTTTACGCCGGCGACGCGTTCGCTGTTCAATGTGATTCCAGGCGATGTCGGCAGGCCATTGGCGGACCTGAATTCTCTGGCCAGCGACAGCGCATTGACCAGCGACGCCCGCCTGGTCATCAGCACACTCGCGCCGGTGGAATGCGAGATCAAGGCCCAGAATGGGACGTGGTTCATCCGCCGGATTCTGCCCTACCGGACCCATGAGGATGGTGTCGAAGGGGTGGTAATCACCTTCACAGACATCACCGAACGCAAACAGGCGGCGCGCGCGCTTGAGGCTGCGACCCGCCGGGCCGAGCTCGCCAATATCGCGAAATCCCGTTTTCTGGCCGCCGCCAATCACGATCTGCGTCAACCACTGCAAACGCTTGCGTTGCTGCAAGGGCTCTTGGCGAAACGGGTCGAGGGCGAACGCGCGCAGAAGCTCGTATCCAGACTGGACGAGACCCTCAGCGCGATGTCTGGCATGCTGAATACCCTGCTCGACATCAATCAGATCGAGACTGGCAGCGTGCGTGTTGAAAGTGGCGCGTTTGTCATTGGCGAGCTTCTGCAGCGCCTCTACGAAGAGTTCGACTATCACGCTCAGGCCCAAGGCCTGTCGCTTCGACTGGTACCGTGTGGCCTGACGATCGCGAGCGACCCGCGCCTGCTGGAGCAGATGATCCGTAACCTTCTCGCCAATGCCCTCAAATACACGGAACGCGGTAAAATCCTGATGGGATGCCGCCGCCGCGCGGGACTCCTCAGCATAGAGATCTGGGATACCGGCATCGGCATTCCCGATGACGAACGCGCTGCGATCTTTGAGGAATACCACCAGCTCGACAATGCAGCCCGCGAACGCAGCCGCGGCCTTGGTCTCGGGCTTTCGATCGTCAAGCGTCTCGCGAC
>CAIXXC010000182.1 GCA_903923205.1 uncultured Rhodospirillales bacterium
CTGCTGGGGATTGACCCGGCTGTCGACGAGATTCCGGTGATCCCCTCGGATATGGAACGCCTGCGCGACGAACTTGCCCAGCTTGACCTCCCCGCCCTCGGCATGAAGCTGCGCGATGCGCTGGGCGGGATCGAGAAGCTCTCGGACCTGCTGACCGGTCGTCTCGGGCCAATGACGAACAGCCTTCAGCAAACGGCGGATTCAGCCCGCCATACCCTTGATGCCACCGACGCGGCCGTGCAGGCCTTGCAGCGAAGTACGACAACAACCTTGGGCGATATCGACGCACTGGTCGTGGAGGGTCGCAAACAGATCGTCGTCAATGGCGGACAGCTCAGCATCGTGTTGAACAACACGGCTCGTGATACGGCTCAGGCTGAAAGCGTGCTCCGCGCGTTGAAGGACCTGACCGCACCCTATTCTCCGGCGCGCATGAACCTCGAGGCGAGCCTGCGCGATCTCGCCGCGAGTTCAAGCAGTCTGCGCGATCTGACGCGCGACCTTGCTCGCAGCCCCGCCGCGACTCTGATCGGAGGACGCTCTAAATGATCCGATACAAAGACTTTTCCCGGATCGTGCTGTTGGCGGCGCTTGTCGCGCTTCCAGCTTGCGCCTCACGGCCTGCCCCCAGGATTTTCGTACTCGATCCACCCGGCGGGGCACCGACCGGTATCGTCTCCCTGCGCGATCGTCCGCAGGTCGCGCTGCTGGCGGTTCAGGTGCCCGATTATCTCGACACGACAGATATCCTGACACGCGGCACTGGCCATGAAATCGTCGCCAGCGATTCTGCACGGTGGGGAGAACGGCTCTCAGTCGGGGTGACCCACGCAGTGCTGTCCGCCTTGCAGGCCCGTCGACAGGACCTCGGGATTGCCCCGGCGGACTCGATCGACAATCGACCGCGACGGTTGTTGGTCCAGATCGATGCGCTCGATCTCTGGTCCGATGGGCGCTGCACCCTCACCGCGCGCTGGAGCCTGCTCGACCGTGATGGGGAAACCGTCCTGGTCAGCCTGGCATCCAGTTTCAGCATTCCCGCCGCGGCGACGACGACGATAGGCGAAGGCGGTCTTGTCGAGGCCGTTTCTCGCGCCATCGCCGATCTCGCGCAGGCCATCGCGGTGTCTCTGCCGAAGGCTTAAGATGCCTCAAGGGGTAGCCTTGCGCGCCGTGACAATCCAGGTTGCGGCGGGCAGGACCACACCCGAGGGGGTTGCGACCGATTCCAGTTTTGCCTGTACCAGGGCGAGCGCGGCCGTGCGCGCCTCTGCCGGCTGGTCTCGCAGGGCGGCGGCAAGCGGGCCCATCTGGACACTCCGCGTCACGGCCAAGGCCGCGGCCTCTGCCGGGCTTGCGCCTGCGGCCAGGGTCATCATCACATCCTGCGGCGTGATCTCGATCTCGCTGAAGCCCGCATCGGCGAGGATATTGGCAACTCGCTCCCGTCGCGCGAAGGCGAAGGGGCCGGGCGCATCGGGTATCGAGGGCGCGACCGGCGGCAATGCCGGGCGCGCGGCATCGAGCGGCAAGGTCATCCAGATATTCTCGGCCATAGCCCGCCAACAGACGAAGGCGAGCCGACCACCTGGTCGCAACATTTTGATAAGGTTAGAGAAAGCTGCCGTAGGGTGTTCGAAGAACATGACACCGAAGCGCGAGATCATGGCATCGAATGGCCCGCCTTCGAGCATGGCTATGCTGGCGTCGGCTTCGGCAAAGCGCGCTGGGTTGGCCGTGTTATGGGCGCGTTCGCGGGCGCGTTCGAGCATGATCGCTGAGACATCAACGCCCAGTGCAGCGCCGCCCCGGCCAACCGTCGCCGCCGCCGCGAGTGTCGTCGCGCCGCAGCCGCAACCGATATCGATGACACGCTCACCCGGCTGCAGTCGGGCTGCCATCAGGGTGGCATCGCCATAGGGCTGCAGCAGGGCGTCCAGCGAATCCTGATTGGTGGTCCAACGCTCACCAAGCGCTCCATTCCAATCCTGGACCTGTTGTTGATTCGGCCTCTGGCTGTCGGTCGTTTCGGTCATTGTGCTGGTATTCTCGTAAGGGCTGCCGGCCCGCTTATAAGGCGGTTCGTCTGCGCCGCCAAAGGGTTAATCATAGTCGTTAGATCAAAGCTTCGACCGCGCTACCCTTGGCGCGGACGGGGATCATCAGGTAGCGGGTCCCGTTGGCTGCGGCGGGTGGAAATTTGCCTGCGCGCATGTTGACCTGTATCGAAGGTAGAAGCAGTCGCGGCGCGGCCAGGACAGAGTCGCGGGCGCGGCGCTTGCTGACGAAATCGGCCTCGGTAAAATCTGGATTAATATGGATATTACTGGTGCGTTGTTCGGCGACCGTGGTCTCCCAGGCGAAATCCGCACGGCCCGGCGCCTTGTAGTCATGACCGACGAACATCCGCGTTTCCGCCGGCAGCGCCAGGAGGCGTTTGATCGAGGCGTAGAGCTGGTGGGCGCTGCCACCGGGGAAATCCGTTCGTGCAGTGCCGTAATCCGGCAGGAACAGGGTATCGCCGACAAAAACGGCATCGCCGATCAGGTAGCTGACACAAGCAGGCGTATGGCCGGGCGTGTGAAGGATATTGGCGGTCATCGCACCGATTGTGATGCGCTCACCATCCTGTAGCAGATGGTCGAAGCTGGAGCCGTCGGTGTGGAGGTCGGCGGCGGCGAAGATCGGGGCGAAGGCCGTCTGGACCAGGGTGACCTGGGCGCCAATGCCCGTCGTTGCTCCTGTCTTGGCCTTGAGATAGGCGAGCGCGCTCAGATGATCTGCATGGACATGGGTGTCGAGTAACCAGGTGATCTTGCAATCCGCAGCCCGCGCCGCCGCGAGCACGGCATCTGCGGAGTGCGTCGTAATTTCACCGGTTGCGGGGTCGTAGTCGAGCACGGAATCGATGACGGCGGCGTGGCGCGTTTCGGGATCGATGACCAGATAGGTTGCCGTGAACGTCGCCTCGTCGAAGAAGGCGCGGACGATTGGTCTGGCGGGGTCGCTTGCTGATGGGCCGGACATGAGTCTTGCTCCTGTAACAATGATGCTTGACTCATACATTAGAAGATACTAAATAAGCAATCACTAATTTATGGAGACACGATGACCCTGACCGAGACCACTCTCAGCGATTTCCAGGCTAACGCTCTCGAGGTTGCCGATATTTTGCGCGCCCTCGCCAACGAACGGCGGCTGATGATCCTGTGCAAGCTGGTGGAAAAGGGCGAAGCGACGGTCGGTACCCTGGTTGCCGAGGTCGGCATCAGCCAATCGGCGCTATCGCAGCACCTCGGCCGCATGCGGGATGAGGGCGTCGTCACCTTCCGGCGCGAGAGTCAGACACTTTGGTACCGGATCGCCGATCCCCGTATCGAGCAGTTGATGGCAGAGCTCTACCGACTGTTCTGCCACCAGAAGAAATAGATTGATAATCAAGGAGTTCGTATCATGTCGCTGACAAATTTATCGCCTGAGGAAGCCCAAGCACGGATCAAATCCGGCGCTGTCCTGATCGATATCCGCGAAGCCGATGAACACGCCCGCGAACGCATTCCTGGCGCCATGTCCTATCCGCTGTCGACGCTGGGACAGATGTCGCTACCCGCAGATCAGACGATGATCTTCCATTGCCGCTCGGGCAATCGCACCCAGGTCAATGCCGCTCAGCTCGCAGCGGTCGCGAGTGGTCCTGCCTTCATTCTGGCTGGTGGCCTCGATGCCTGGAAACACGCCGGCCTTGCCACCAAAAAGGACAGCAACCAGCCGATCGAGATCATGCGTCAGGTTCAGATCACTGCAGGCAGCCTTGTTGCCCTCGGCGTTGTCCTCGGCAGTCTTGTTCATCCCGGCTTCTATGCGCTGTCGGCCTTTGTCGGCGTCGGGCTTGCCTTCGCCGGGATTACCGGTTCCTGCATGATGGCCCGGCTTCTTTCGCGGGCACCCTGGAATCGTCGCGGCGGTGGGGTAGCCGCGGCCTGAGTTTGGACAGAAGATGATGGTCGGGCTTCATGATCTTATGGCGGCTGGTGCTGGCTCCCTTGTCGGCTTGGTCCTCGGACTGGTCGGTGGGGGCGGTTCGCTGCTGGCCGTGCCGTTGCTGATTTACGGGGTCGGGGTGTCCTCGCCCCATGTCGCGATCGGCACCAGTGCGATCGCCGTTGCGGTAAGCGCACTCGGCAATCTTTTTGCCCATGCGCGCGCCGGTCATGTCAAATGGCCCTGCGCTTTTACCTTCGCCAGCGCCGGTATTGTTGGCGCCCTGGCGGGATCGAGCGCGGCAAAGGCGCTCGATGGCCAGAAGCTGGTGATCCTGTTCGGTCTCGTCATGCTGGTTGTCGGTGGCTTGATGCTGCGCGGCCGCGGTAATGACGGCAACGCAACGGTCCGACTGTCACGCCAGACCGCCTGGCAGATGCTGCCGCCACTGGTCAGTATCGGCTTTGGTGTTGGTCTGCTCTCAGGATTTTTTGGTATTGGCGGTGGTTTTCTGATTGTGCCCGGATTGATGCTGGCGACCGACATGCCCCTGGTCTTCGCGATCGGTACCTCGCTGGTCGCCGTTGCCGCCTTTGGCGCGGCCACGGCGCTCAACTACGCGGTGTCGGGTATGATTGACTGGCGTCTGGCCGCTGCGTTCGTCGTCGGTGGCATCGCTGGAGGATTGATCGGGGTATCCCTTGGCGATGTGCTGGCCGCGCGCAAGCAGACGTTGGGGATCGTCTTTGCCTGCATCGTTATTGTGACGGGTCTTTATGTCGTTACCCGAGGGGTCATGGTCCTCGTCTGACCGGGAAGAGCCGGGGCAGTCGACCCGCAGGGTGCCCTCGTGTCATGGTGGCGCAACAATAGTCTGGCAAAGCCCCTTATCGACCATGTCGTCCGTCTCAGATCCTATCACGCGTTCCGCTTCCCGTCCGTGGCCGGTTTTCCGCTCGCTTACCGGGATAGCGCCGGGTTGGCTGCGAGGCGACCTGATCGCAGGCCTGACCCTGGCGGCGATCGCGATCCCCGAGCAAATGGCAACCGCCCGTCTGGCGGGGTTCAGCCCGGCGGTTGGATTTGCCGCCTTCCTGGCCGGTTCCTTGGCCTTTGCCATATTTGGCGTCAACCGCTTTCTCTCGGCAGGTGCAGATTCGACCATCACGCCGATCTTCGTTGCTGGCCTGGCCATGCTCGCGACAACGGGATCGCCGGAATACGCCCAGATGGCGGCGCTTCTGGCGTTGCTCGTCGGAATTGTCGTGACATTGGGTGGGGTGTTCCGCCTCGGCTGGATCGCGGATCTGCTCTCGGTACCGGTGACGACGGGGTTTCTTGCCGGGATCGCCGTGCACATCGCAGCCTCGCAATTGCCGGGGTTCCTTGGCGTCGGGGTGCCACAGGGGTCATTGCTGCACAGACTGGCTCTGCTCGCCCTTGGTATCAGCCGAGTTAACCCGTTTTCTTTGGGACTTGGCATTTGCGTCCTTACGATCACCGTGGTCGCGGAAAAACTCAGCACCAAAATCCCCGGGGCGCTCATCGGGCTCACGTCGGCGACGCTTGCGGTAATCGGTTTCGGACTTGAGGAGCGC
>CAIXXC010000183.1 GCA_903923205.1 uncultured Rhodospirillales bacterium
CGGACATGATCTACCGCGCGCTTGCGGCACCGCAATCTGCCGTGGCCGAAAAGAAGACCTTTGACGACGCTGTGCGGCGTCTTGAGCGCATCGCAGATCGCCTTGATTCTTCCCATGACAAAACCCAGAATCCAAAGGAAGCCGCCGATGCCTGATCCGGGCCTGAGCCAAAATCTGATCTCACGGGTCAATCTTGGCGATTTGCTGGTGCGCAGCGCCGCACGGTCTCCGAACCATCTCGCGGTCGTCGATGACGTCTTTCGCTTGAGCTACCGTGATCTCAACTCCTGGGTTAACCGGACGGCTCATGGCTTGGCGGCGCTTGGCTATTGCCGTGGCGATGCCCTGGCTCTGATGTCGACCAATCGGTCGGAATTCCTGGTGACGTATTTTGCCTGTGCCAAGCTGGGTCTGGTGTGCGTCCCGATCAACCTGTTTTGGCGCCAAAGCGAACTTGCCTATGTGCTCGACCACGCCCATGCGCGCGGCATCGTCGTCGAGCAGGCATCCGTCGAGCAGCTCTGTGAGGCCTTGCCTGAGACACCAAGACTGGCTGAGATCATCGTCATCGATGGGACCGCGCCGAGTCTTGGCGAGCGGCGTGGGCTGACGTTCGATAGTCTTCAAGGCGGGATGCCTGACGACGAGCCAGAGGTCTTTGTCGAGGACCGAGACCCGATCAGCTATCTCTATACCAGTGGCACCACTTCGGCCCCGAAAGGTGTCGTCAGCAGCCATCTCGCCGTCTATCTCGAATCGCTCGGCTCTGCGTTGGAGACCCGCTTTACTGCCGCAGATCGCGTTAGCGCCCTATTGCCGCTGTTCCATACCGCGCAGTTGAACGCGATCGCCACGCCGGCGATCGCGGTCGGCGCCACGATCTTCATCCTGCGCGGCTTCGACGCCGAGCGCCTGATCGAGTTGATCGAGCGCGACCGGCTGACCGTCACTTTTGCCTTGCCCATGATGTATCGCGCCGTCCTCGACAGTCTGGACGATGCCCCGCGTGACGTCTCGAGCCTGCGCTTGGCGATTTACGCAATGGCCCCGATGCCCGCGCATGAACTGGTGCGTGGAATGGAAAAGCTCGGCTGTGAGTTTTCCTTGATGTTCGGTCAGACCGAGCTCAATCCTCTGTCCGCATATTTCAGACCCGCCAATCAACTCACCCATCCAGGCGCAGTCGGCACGCCTTCGGTCAATGTCCAGATAGCGATCATGGATGGGGAGGGGCGGCTGTTGCCGCAAGGACAATCCGGGGAAATTGTCTACCGCAGTCCGCAGGTGCTGTCGGGCTATCTCAGCAATCCCGAAGCCACGGCTGCGGCCTTTGCCGGAGGATGGTTCCACTCCGGTGATTCGGGCCATCTCGATGCCGACGGCATCCTCTGGTTCGCCGATCGATTTAAGGATGTGATCAAGACGGGCGGCGAAAACGTCGCCTCGATCGAAGTTGAAAAGGCCCTATACGCCGCTGATCCCGGCGTCGCCGAGGTTGCTGTCATTGGTCTGCCGCATGAACGTTGGGGCGAGGCAATTACGGCTGTTGTGATTACCAAGGCTGGACACAGCCTTGAAGAGGCCGATCTTCTGGCCAAACTGCGCCAGCATCTCAGCCCCTATAAATGTCCCAAGCGGATCGTCTTCACGGAGACCATGCCGAAGACGGCAACCGGCAAGATCCAGAAGGCGAAGCTCCGGGTGGAGCTTGCCGATCTCTACCTCGCGGGGAAAGTTTAGAGCAGCGATTCCAGGATCGTCACCGCACACGCCGCTTCGTCAAAGCCGATGACGCCGCCGCCGTTTTCCGCCAGTCCTATGCGTGCTTTAGTAGCCTGGCGCTCGCCGGCCTCGCCACGCAGCTGCGTGGTCAACTCGTGGATCATCGACAGTCCGGTGGCACCGACGGGGTGTCCCTTCGACACAAGCCCACCCGAAAGATTGACCGGGCGTTCGCCGCCCAGAGATGTGGCACCCGAGGCGACGTAGGCGCCGCCCTGACCGTCGGCACAAAAGCGCAGCATCTCAACCTGATAGAGTTCACAGAACGAGGTCGCGTCATGGACTTCGGCGAGGTCGATATCCGCTGGCGCGAGGCCCGCCATCTTATAGGCCTTGTCGGCTGCGATCCGCGATAGGCCGGGCTCGTCAAGGCTACGGTATTTGCCGCCTGCAAGCGCGCTGGCCCGTACCTTGACCGCGCGCTGCCGTACCGCCACGGGAAGCCGGTCAAGATATTCCTTCGAGCACACCAGTGCCGCTGCCGCACCATCCCCGATTGGCGCACACATACTGCGTGTGATCGGATAGCTGATCTCCCGGTCGGCCAGGACTTCATCGATCGTGACGGTGAAGCGATACTGCGCGAGCGGGTTCAGACTGCCGTGATGATGGTTCTTCGAAGCGCCCGCCGCGATCTGGCGCTGCGTCGTTCCCCAGCGTTTCATGTGATAAGCGGCCTGCATGGCATAGGTATCCATGAAGATGGTCCCGCCATTGGCACCTGGGGCAAACGGCTTGCCGGCGGCCTCGCCTGCGGCTGCGTAATAGCGATGCCATTCCTCGGGATTGATCTGGTCTATGCCGCCCGCGAAGATTTCCTGCGTCCGGTCGGGGTCGCCCTTGACGAAGGTTTTCTCCACCCCGATCGCCAGTGACAGTTCGGCATCGCCGGAAATGATATCCTTCCAGGCGCCATGGAACGCCTGCGATGCCGTCGCGCAGCCGCCTTCGACATTCATTGTCGGTATCCGCTCCGGGAACAGGCCTTCCTGAACCAGCGGGGTGAAGCAGACCTGGCCGCGAACATTGCGCTGTCCGAAGGTGCCCATGCCGCAATTGCCAAACCAGGTCATCGCGATGTCATCGCCATTCTCAAGCCCCGCATCGGCGAGAACGGCAAGATAGGCCTGGCGGGTCAGGTCGCGAAAGCTGGTGTCCGGTTGCTTGCCGAAGGGGGTGCAGCTTGTGCCGATTACATAAACGTCGCGCATCATGGGCCTCGGTTTTTGAATGGACTAACGAAGACGGACCGGCATCGAGGTGATGCCGCGCATGATCAGGGAATCATGCCAATGTGGCACCAGGCCCTCGCTCAGTCGGATACCGGGGAAACGGTCGAGAAGACGTTTCAGCGCGATCTGACCTTCAAGCCGCGCCAGCGGCGCGCCCAGACAGAAATGGATGCCATGCCCGAACGTGAGATGCGCATTCGGGTTGCGCCCGATGTCGAAGCGATCTGCATCGACAAACTGGTCCGGATCACGATTGGCGGCGTTCAGGAACGCGAAGACGCGCTGTCCCGTTTGCAGCGTCTTGCCGCCGATCTCGACGTCTTGGGTGACAACGCGCGCCAGCGCATTGCTCGGTCCATCATAACGCAGCCATTCCTCGATGGCGGGGTCGATCAGTGTTTGATCCGCGCGCAGGCGATCCCACTGGTCACGAAAGACCAGCGAGTAATAGAGCCCGTTCACGATCATGTTGGTCGTGGTTTCGTGGCCGGCGAACAGCAGCAGGATGCAGGTCGCGATGATCTCGTCCGTGGTAAGGACCTCGCGGCCCTCTTTTGCGGTCGCCAACTGGCTGATGATGTCGTTGCGCGGGTCCTGACTGCGCTCGGCGACGATACTGCGGAAATAGTCCGCCATGGCCCGAGAGCCGGCCTCGGCGCGGGCATATTTATCGGCGGAGGCCTTCGATGTCCCTATGAAGAGAGCGATCTCGTCCGACCAGATTTTGACCTGCTTGAGGTCCTCGCGCGGGACGCCGAGCAAATCCATGATCACGGTCGCTGGCAAGGCATAGGCGAAATCGCTCACCCAATCGATGATCTCTCCCGAGCGTGACTTCGCTTCCATCTGGTCGAGAAGATACTCGACGATCTGTTCGATGTTTGGCTGCAGGTCCTGGACGGAGCGGGAGGTAAACGCTTTTGTGAACAGGCTTCGCAACCGCGTGTGCTGCGGCGGATCGCGGAAGACCAGCCAGTTCCCAAGATAGGCCATCAGGCTCGCATAACGGCTCGGGCTGTCCTGCGTTGCCGCAAAGAACGGTGTCAGCCGGTCGGCGGAGATTTCAGCATTGTTGAGGGCGACGCGTTTCACATCGTCGTATCGCGTCAGCACCCAGGCTTTCATGCGCGGTGACCAGTGCACCGGCTCTTCCACGCGCAACCGAGCGAAAAGAGGGAAGGGATCCGCCTGAATTTTGGGGTCGGCGAAATTCACGTCGAGCATGGGCTTCATCCCTCGTCTTTTCAGAACTCCCGGGAGGCTAGGCCCGGAAGCGTGCTTCGGTCGGTTTCGTGAGTGCGACAACCCCCGATTCGGCGATCAGTGCGGAGATACGCTCGCCCAGAGCCGTCTTGTCCTTAAGTGCTCGCAAGCCATCATGCGGCGTAATAGCCGTATCATCCACCTTCAGGTGCAGTACGTCGAGAAGCTTGGGCGGCAGGCTGGCGCAGAACCCGAGGAACCGGGCGAGGGGGGTCGCCTCGGTTTCTCCCCAGAAATCAACCAGCGGCGGCTTCAACGTTTTTCCCGCCGGATTCGTCGGGATGGTCTGCGCGAATACGATATACTCGGGCGTTTCGTAATGGGCGAGATAGTTGGCGCAGTGGTCCCTGATTTCCTGGGGCGTGGCGTGCTCGCCCGATTTCAGCACAAGCACGGCCTTGAGGCGTTCCGAGAACATATGATCGGGAACACCAACGACAGCCGCGCGTTGCACTTTGGGGTGCAGGTAGAGTTTATTTTCGACCTCGATGCAGTAGACATTCTGGCCCCCGCGCACAACCATGTCCTTCTTGCGATCAAGCAGCCACAGGTAGCCCTCGGCGTCGATCTTGGCCCAGTCGCCCGACAGCACGAAGCCATCACGGCGGAAGACCTCAGCGGTCTTGGCAGGTTCCCCCCAATAGCCGGCGTTGGTTTGCTGGCCACGATAACCAACCTCACCAATGACATCGGGCTCGGTTACTTCATTGCCATCTTCGTCAAAGATCGCGATGTCAGTATTCGGGGTCGATAGCCCGCAGCTTGTGATCTTGCGGAGAGCGTCCTCGGTCGGCAAAGCGAACCCGAGCGCGGTGCTTTCAGAGACAGAGCCTCCATTGACCATTGCGGTCGGGGCGAATTGCCGGTTGAGCTGATTGATGAAAGTTTCCGACGCGGCATGCCCGCCGAAGAGGATTTTCTTGAGGCTGGAGCAATCATGCTTCACGAATTCAGGATTATTCAGCATCGAGAACATGATCGGCGCGCCGACAGCCCAGGTGACGCGTTCACGCTCGATCAGGCGAATGGCGTCGTTGGGAACGAACGACGCCATGATCACGCATGTCCCGCCAGTCAGAAGAGCCGGCATCAGATCGCTATAAACTGCCGTATTATGATAGAGCGGCGGCATGCACAGGTTCACGTCCTCTGGGCCGAGGCCCTTGGCGGCATGGGCGATATTCTGGGCACAGCCGAGCGCGTTGATATGCATCAGCATTGTTCCCTTGGGCACACCCGTCGTCCCCGAGGTGAACGAGATCGCGCAGACGTCCCATTCGTCGATCTCTTCGCTTGCCGGTAGCTCGGCGCCATCGCGATCGAGATGGGCAAAGGGAATGGTCCCAGCCGGTGCCCGATCGCCGGTCACGAAAACGGTCTCAACCGACGGCAGCGATGAAATCACTGTTGCCAACTTGCCGTCCCAGTTCTCGGGCGACACGAGGACGGCCTTCGCTTCGACCTTTGCAATCTGGGTGGCAAGTCCTGTAGGTGTCAATCCTAGGTTTACAGGGACCGCGATCCCGCCCAGTTTGAGAACAGCGAAGTAGGCGATCACGAAGTCAGGGCAGCCAAGGGAAAGAAGGGCAAGGCGATCGCGTTTGCCGAACCCGTATTCGCGTTGAAGCCTAGCGGCGACACGGTCGACGCGCAACCCGACCTCACGCCAGGTCAGACGCTCCCCGCCGGGGTGGAAAACATAGGCTTCGCGTTGAGGGAAGTCCGCGATATTGCGATCGAGCAGTTCACAGACATTTCTGGGGCGGTCACGATAGGCCCAGATCTCGGCTCCTTCCCAGGCGATCCCGCGCCCCATAGGGGCAGTAATGCGTGTCACTTCGGCTGCGAGATGCGGGTAGCGATCGCGCCAGGATTTGCATATTCCTGTTACGTCGCCACGGACTTCCCACGCACCCATAGACTCGCTCCCGCCTGTTCGTCCGCCCCGACCGTGGCGATCCTGTCTCTTACAGGTTTGGTGAAATTCTGGCGCCAGCCCCGGCTATCGATTAGCATGAGCGCCGAAGTCGCAGATGAAGCCTATGTCTGCGTCACGGACAAAAATCAAACAATTGTTTGTCTTAACGGCTGACGTGGAAAATCGCGATGCGAACGCGTTTAATCCGATGACAAAAAAAGGGGGACCCATGCATCTGCTCCACATAGAAGGTTCGCCCCGCAAGCAGCGCTCCGCGTCGATTGACGTCGCCCACGCCTTTATAGACGCCTGGAAAGAGGGTCATGCCGACGGCACCGTCGATACGCTGGATGTCTGGACTACGGATCTTCCGGCCTTCGATGGCGCGGCTCTTGATGCGAAATATGCTGGATTGACGGGACAGACGCGAACCCCGGAACAGGAGCGCGCCTGGGATGCCATTCGCGCGCTGGCCGATAGGCTCTTTCGTGCCGATGTCATCGTCGTCAGCGTACCGATGTGGAATTTCGGTATTCCCTATCGCCTGAAGCACCTGATCGATGCGGTCTCGCAGAAGGATGTCCTGTTCAGCTTCGATGAGCGCGGATTGACCGGTCTGCTCGGCGGTCGCAAGGTCGTTGTCGTTGCGGCGCGCGGCATTGCGCTCGGTCCCGATTATCCTGCACAGGATTTCGACTTTCAGGGTGCCTACATGCGGATGTGGTGCAGCATGGTGGGGATCAAGGAGTGCCACATCCTGGCAGTAGAGAAGACGCTTTATGGACCGGAAGCGGACGCGGAATCCCGATCTGCCGCAAGGGCCAATGCCGTTACTCTTGCGGCTCGTCTCTGATAGCGCCGGACTTTGAGGGGGGGGGGATGACGCCCACGCGGCTGATTCCCCTTAGTGCTGGCCTGATCTTGCGCGAAGCAAGGGCCGAACCACAAGGTTCTTTGCGACTCGGATACCGGTTGTTAACCAGATTGGGTCGACCTTGTCGTGGCGATGAGTCCGAATCATTGGGTATATGTCCTAACGATAAACCCAGATGATACTGTTACGTTGACCAGACTTATGAATTTGGCAGTGGACTGATGGCGAGGGGGCCACGAGGGCACCTAAAAGGCAACGAAAGACACAGCGAAGGCGATGTTCAAAAAGCTAAGAGTCGCCCAAAAATTCGCAGTTTTGGTGAGCCTGTTCTCGCTCCCGATGATCTACCTTCTATGGCTGCTGATTGCCAACAAGAACGCTGATATCGACGTGGTATCAAATGAGATCGCTGGTGTTCACTATTTGCGGGCCCTTCTGCCGGTCTTCACAAAGCTCGAGATCCATCAATACGACCCATCGGTGTCGATTGCCGGCGTACCCGCCGATCTTCGGCGCATCATCGCCGAGCGTCCTGTTTTTCTGACTGATGACCGCAACGAAAAGGCTGCAGTCGCTGCCGTCGATGAAACCACGAAATCGGATGCCGCACGGTCCGGTAACACACACGTCCTGCTGGATGCGCAGCATTCGGTCATCGTGTTGATCGCGGGAATTGGACAGCGATCCGACCTGATATTGGATAATGTGCTCGATAGTTACTTTCTGGCTGACCTGTCCGTGAGGATTCTTCCCAACCTTCTGGACAGAATTCCAGATCTTGGAAGTTCGCCGAGCATAGATTTTAACCATGTTTCACATTTATTGGCGCTAGGCGCGCTCGCTTCCGGGAAGGCAGACGTGAGCGACACGCTCACCCAGAGCGCGATAAACAATCCGGACGGTGCGGTTGCAAAAATATTGGCCCAACCGGGTGGACGTTTCCTCGAAAGTCTCGATTCCTTCCTGACGACGCAAAATGATCAGCAGTACGCGCGTGCTTCGGAACTCTCCAAAGTCATGGACGCGGGTATTCATCTCAATGAGCAAGTACTCGATGAACTAGGGATGTTGTTGGATGCGCGGTGGCGTGGGCTGGATTTCGATCGAAACCTGACCGTCGGTATCGCCGGCTCGATGTTTATGATTGCATCGCTACTCCTGGGTGCGATCGTCAGATCACAAATTCTTGCGCCGTTGAAGTCGCTGACGGTGACG
>CAIXXC010000184.1 GCA_903923205.1 uncultured Rhodospirillales bacterium
ATCCACGGTGCCACGGTGCCTTCGCGCTGATCAGCTTTGCCGCGCAATCCCCACTCTGCCGCCAGATCATCGATCCACATTTTGGAGCCTCTGCGAAACCAAGTTGTCCTGCAGGATATAACGGATGAGGATGTAATAAAGTCCCGCCCGTCGTGACGAGGGCCGATCGGTTGGCTATGATGTTACTCAGAAATCACCAATATCGTAAGCGCATATATAAATATTCAAATAAACTATAAGCTCTCTACCAAGTAGTTGGCGGTTGTGGATTCCGCCATAGGAGCGCTACACTATCCCGGTTCGGCTGTGTCGTCGCGCGGCGTTTTTTACCCCGTTTCCCGAACATCGAAAAGACGACTCTCTAGGAGTTACCATCGCATGCCTGCCGAGGTCACCCAACTGAGGCTTGAGACCCCAGAACTCGCCGCTTCGACGATCGCCTTGCCGCTGATCGAGCCGCAAGGCATTCATCTCATGCTGAATCTCGATGCTGACGGGGCCACTCTTTTGCGGGCGAGCCCGATCGTGGCGAGCCAAGCTGCCAAGCGGCCCTATACGAGGCGGATCGAGCAGGTGTTCTGGGACACACCGGAGCATCGCCTGGGCCATTCGGGAATTGCGCTCGCTCTGCAAACCAACGGACAAAAGCGCGTCCAGATCGTGACGCCCATTCGGTCAACACAGGCTGGCGGCCGCCCGTTGAGCGCAAGCGAGACACATATCCAGGGGACACGCCCCGATCTTGTGCGACTGGCACTGACACCAGGAACTGACCCCGTCCTCGTCAGCGGCCTCGACCCCAACAGCGTGATCCCGATCTTCGCCATCGAAGTCCGGCGGACACATTGGGGCCTGACCTGGGGAGACACCCGTCTTGCTCTCACACTCGATATCGGCGCGATCACAACGTCGCAGGGGGACGCCACCATCAGCCAGGCGGCGCTTACACATCTTGGAGGGCCAACCAGCGGTCTCTATGAATTTGCCAGGACGCTGAATCGCAGCGTCCCTTTTTCTCTGGCCTCTTTACTGCCGGCGCAACAGGGCTATCGTCTCGTCGTCGCCGATGATTGGTGGCCAGCCGCTGCGAAGGCAAACCTGACCCGCTCCATGAGCGTGCGCGAAGGTATCCTTGCTATCGGACAGGTCGCAACTGCTGCATTACGTGTCGAAATCGAGGCTCTGGTTGGCGCGCAAAAGCCGGAGCGTATCCATCAGGCACGAGTATCCATCCGCCGCCTGCGCTCGGTCCTTTCCGTCTTTGCGCCGGTGCTGCCGACATTGACGCGTCGTACGCTCGGCCAAGAGTTGAATTCTTTGGCCTCTCGCCTGGGTGACGCCCGCGAATGGGATGTGTTTCTCTCGGAAACCCTTGCACCCATGGAAGAATGGCTGCCCGAGGAACGGTCTCTTACGAGCCTCAGGCTGAGCGGCGCGGTTCTACGTGAAAAAGCAGCAGAAACGGCTCTCGCGGCGGTCTCCGGAGAAAGGGCAGCCGACCGCCGGGTGAGCGCCGCTTTCATGGACCTCTCGCTTCGGCTTGCCGCGTGGTTCGATGCCGGCATATGGCCGGAGCCACCGAACGCGGATGCCCAATTTTGGCTGGATCAACCGCTGATCTCCCTAGCCCAGGATTTATTGGGCAAACGTCATCGAAAGTTGTTGAAATCGGCCAACGGCCTGAAGAATCCCAGACCCGAAGAACTCCATGCGCTGCGAATAGAGGCCAAGAAACTCCGCTATACCTCGGAATTCTTCGTACGGCTGTATCCCGGCAAGGCGACAAAACGCTATGTCGCGGCGCTGGCGCGTATCCAGGATATTCTCGGCACCATCAACGACGCCGCGACGTCGCGCGGCCTCGTCCTCAGACTCTGTGGGAGCGGGCAGACGACCGATATGCACGCAATCGGCCTTTTCAATGGTTGGACCGCAGCGCAGGCGGCAACGGCGCGGGCCCAGTTTGAACAGTCTTGGAGCGCGTTTGTCGAGGTAAAGAGGTACTGGAAAGAAAAATAGGGGGCATCCCCATGCGAAACTCTGGATGTCAATCATGGTGATCGAGATTATCGCCGATCTGGTTTGCCCCTGGTGCTATCTCGGGCTACGACGCCTGCAACGCGCGCTGGCCATGCGGCCGGGGCGCCATCCAACGATCATCTGGCGGCCTTTCCTGCTCAACCCGGACGCACCAGAGGAGGGCATTCCCCTACCCCTCTATTTGAGCGCGATTTCGGGAGGCGATCCGAACAGGATTATTACCAATCTTCTCAGAACGGCTGCCCCCGATGACGGCCTGTTCGACTATTCAAGCATCGACGTCATGCCAAACAGCATTGACGCCCATCGGTTGGTACAATGGGCTGGGCGTCGCGAATGCGACGACGGGGCGCTGCAACTGCGGCTCGCCACTGCCCTTTATCATGGCTATTTCGGCCTCGGTCGCGACATTGCGCGGCACGCGGTGCTGGCTGAACTGGCCTCGGATGTCGGGATCGATCGAATGGACGCAAGGGTCTATCTGGCAAGCGACGATGATCGCCTGTCCGTTCTTAAGGATCATCAGCGTGTCCGAAATCTCGGCATCAAGGGCGTTCCCTGCTTCGTTGTCGACGGCCGTTACGCGCTTTCAGGGGCGCAAGACCCCGAGATGTTCCTGCCGCTTCTTGATCTTTCGCCTCTAGCCGCGAGCGCCTGATCCGTGAGCGAACCCTTGTTACAGCAGGCGATCGAGTTGGACGATGCTGCTTCGGTCGAAAATCTGCTGGTGCTGAACAATGCCCATGCCGAAGAATTGTCACTGCTCGACACAGCCAGCTTTCGTTATCTCGTGACACAGGCTTTCCATGCCTGTCGGATCGGCGAAAATGACGCATTCATGCTCACCTTCGACCAGAGCGCACGCTACGACAGCCCTAATTTCCTCTGGTTCCGCGAACGCTACCCGGAATTTGTCTATGTCGATCGGATCTGCGTGTCGTCTTCGGCACGGGGACGCGGCTTGGCTCGTCAGCTCTATGAAAGATTATTCGATCAGGCACGCCGCGCTGGCCACCGGATCATCGTCTGCGAGGTCAATATCGATCCACCCAATCCTGGCTCGGATGCATTCCATGCCGCCCTTGGCTTCCAGGAAGTCGGCAGTGCCGCTATTTTTGGCGGCAAGAAAACCGTCCGTTATCTCGAGCGGAGGCTTTAGCGGCGCTTTCCAAATGTGGTCGGAAAGCTGAAGCTGCCTTTACCCCGCACCAAAGGCTTTGGAGTTGGTTTGGCCGGGTTCTTCGACAACATCGCCGGTCCCGTCTTTGGCGCGGGCGCCTGCATCGAAGGCAGCAATGTTGCCTTGTCCGAGGGGTCTTCCTCGTCACGAGCATAGCGAGATAGCCTGCGCAACAGTTTTTCGACCCCCGCTACGCGCTCGGGCGCGACCTCGAAATCACGCAGCCAGACGAGTTTTTGATCCGGGCGGAGCTTCATCATCGGCGATTCCCGCTGGATCATCTCGATCAACTTTGGCGGGTTGGCGAAACGATTGTCATGGAAGGTGAGAACGACGCCCTTGGGTCCGGCATCCACCTTCTCTACCCCGGCCTCCTTGCACAGGCGCTTGATCGTCATGGTCTGAAACAGGTTCTCCACTTCCGCCGGAAGTGGGCCGAAACGATCGATCAACTCTGCCGCGAAGGCCTCAACCTCGCGCTGATCGATCAAATCGGAAAGCCGGCGATAGAGCCCAAGGCGGACCGAGAGATCGGCGACATAGGTCTCGGGAATCAGTACCGCCGTGCCAAGGGTGATCTGCGGCGTCCATTCCTCGGCGACCGGCTGTTCGCCAGCCGCCCGCGCCTGCGCGGAGGCGACGGCTTCCTCCAGCAGATGCTGGTAGAGTTCGATGCCGACTTCCTTGATATGGCCCGACTGCTCGTCGCCAAGCAGATTGCCCGCACCCCGGATATCGAGATCGTGCGATGCCAATTGGAAACCCGCGCCGAGCGTATCCAGCGTTTCCATAACCTGAAGGCGCTTTTGCGCAGCCTCCGTGGGCTGCTGGTTCGGAGGCAGTGTCAGATACGCATAGGCTCGGATCTTGCCGCGACCGACCCGACCACGCAGCTGATAGAGCTGGGACAGCCCAAACATCCCGGCTCGATGCAGAATGATCGTATTGGCCGCCGGAATATCGAGGCCGCTCTCAACGATATTGGTCGCCAGCAGGAGATCGTACTTACCTTCATCAAAGGCTGACATCACGTCCTCGAGCTCGGTCGGCGCTAGTCGACCATGCGCCATCGCCACCTTAATTTCAGGCACCAGGGCGGTCAGCGTCTGCTTGACCTCGTCAAGGTCCTTGATCCTCGGCACGATATAGAAGGTCTGACCACCGCGATGACGCTCGCGGAGAATCGCCTCGCGGATGATCACCGGATCGAACGGCATGACGAATGTCCGCACGGCAAGGCGATCGACAGGGGGGGTGGCAATCAGGCTCATCTCGCGAACACCCGACAACGCCATTTGCAATGTCCGCGGTATCGGGGTCGCGGTCAGGGTCAGGACATGGACGTTAGCCTTGAGTTGCTTTAGCGCCTCTTTCTGGGCGACCCCGAAATGCTGCTCTTCGTCGATGATCAGCAGGCCCAGATTCTGAAACTTCATCGCCTTGGCCAGGATGGCGTGGGTGCCCACAACGACGTCGATCTTGCCTTCCGCCAGGGCCTGGCGTGTTTCGCCAGCCTCTTTCGCCGTCACGAGCCGCGAGAGCTGCGCGACGCGCAGCGGCAGCCCGGCAAACCGGGTCGAGAAGGTCTTGAAATGCTGACGACACAGCAATGTTGTCGGCACGACCACCGCGACCTGAACACCGGTCATCGCCGCAACGAAGGCGGCACGCAAGGCCACCTCGGTCTTGCCGAAGCCGACATCGCCGCAGACCAGTCGATCCATCGGCTTGCCCGAAGCAAGATCGCCCAGGACATCGGCGATTGCATTAAGCTGATCGTCGGTCTCCGGATAGGGGAAACGGGCGGCGAATTCCTGATACAAACCTTCCGGCGCCGCGACGACTTCGCCTTCGCGCAGCTGGCGTTCGGCAGCGATCTTGATCAGCGAATCGGCGATATCCTTGATACGCTGCTTGACCCGAGCCTTGCGCGACTGCCACGCAACACCACCCAGGCGGTCGAGCTGGGCTTCTGCATCCTCCGAGCCGTATCGCGACAGGATCTCGATGTTCTCGACGGGCACAAACAGCTTGTCATCGCCGTGATAGACGACCTTGAGGCAGTCGTGGGCGCCGCCACCGACATCGAGCGTCTCCAACCCCTCATAGCGACCGATCCCGTGATCGCGATGAACGACGATGTCGCCGACAGCCAGGCTTGAGACTTCGGCGATGAACTTATCGATATTGCTGCGCTTGCGGGGTGGTCGGATCAAACGATCGCCGAGGATATCCTGCTCGCTGATCAGCGTGAACTTGCCCGATTCGTAGCCGCGCTCGAGCGGCAGGACGATGATACCCAGCTTGCGCGGCGACAGGTTCTGCAATTCCGCCCAAGAGGTCGCCCGCTCTGCAAAGCCGATCTCCCGCTCGGCCAGAACATGCTTCAGACGCTCGGCAGCACCGGCACTGAAGGCGGCAACAGCGACCTTGCGGCCCTCCGCCTGCAGTGCGGCGGCGCGATCACGCAAGACATCGAAGACATTGATCTTCGGATTTGCCCGGGCTTCAACAAAGCTGATCCCCGCCATCGCGATGCCGGGCCTGGCACCGGCATCATAGGCCGTGATCACAGCCTCTGGCGGTGGCGCAAAGGGCGTCAGTCGCGCGATCGCCCTCGCCGCAAGCAAGCCGCCCCATTCTTCGTCAGTCATGAAAAGCTGAGCGGGCTCGACCGGCTTGTAGCGCATCGAAGGATCGACCGTGCTGCTCGCCGTGAAGCTGCGCCGCGCGGTGTAGAATTCCTCGATCGTCTCGATGCGATGTTGGCGGACTTCTTCAGCGGCGTGGTCAAAGGTCACCACAGCCTTGGGCAGATAGTCGAAAAGCGTTTCCAGCCTATCGTAGTAAAGCGGCAGCCAGTGCTCCATGCCGACATGCCGGCGACCTTCGCTGACGGCCTCGTAGAGTGCGTCATCCTTGGCGACGGCACCAAACTGGTCGCGATAGCGGGTCCTG
>CAIXXC010000185.1 GCA_903923205.1 uncultured Rhodospirillales bacterium
GGCGCCAGGGCCTGGCACGCGGTTTCGCCCTTGGGGTAGATGATTTGCGCGAGGTCCGGTGATGCGGACCTCGCGCTTCAAACCCTATGCGGCGGGAGAGTGGTGGAAATTATAGCCCTCGAACCCGTTCTTCACGACGAGGTCGCAGCGGTCATAGTAGTTGTTGGCACCACCGAAATAGACGTTGATGATCTGCGCCTTGCCCGGGATGTTCGATCCCATGAACCACGAGTTCACGTTCACGCCGAGCGGCATCACGGTCATGTTGGCGACATCGATCGTGTGTTGCGTCCAGTCCTCTTCAGCCGCTGTGCTCGGCTCCATGGCGGCAATATTATTCTGGCGCAGATGGTCGATCGCGTTGGTGATGAAGCCGACATTATGTTCGATCGAGGGCGGCATGTTGGCAAACGGGCTTTGCGGCCCGATGATGATGAACAGGTTGGGAAAGCCCGCGCTACCAAGGCCGAGATAGGTCTTGGCACCATCCTGCCACTTGTCCTTCAGCGCGATGCCGTCGCGGCCGCGGATATCAACATTGGCCAGCGCCCCGGTCACGGCGTCAAAGCCGGTCGCGAGCACGAGGATGTCGAATTCATATTCCGCCGCCGTGGTCTTCAACCCGGTTGGGGTGATTTCCGTGATCGGGTTTGCCTGGACATCGACCAGGGTGACGTTGTCGCGGTTGAAGGTCTCGTAATAGCCGTGGCCGGCGGGCGGCCGCTTGCCGCCGAAGGGATAGCCCTTGGGCGTCAGCATTTCAGCCGTCGCCGGATCCTTCACGATCTGGCGGATCTGCTCGCGGATGAATTCGCTCGCGACCTCATTGGCCTTGGGATCCATCATCATGTCGTCGAAGGTCTCGAACACATAGCGGAAGCCGCCGGACTGCCAACCTTTCTCCAGGATGGCCCGCTGCTCTTCCGGGCTGACGTCGAAGGTGTTGCGGTTCTGGACTTCGAGCGGCATGCCGAAGGAGTGCTGGCGCACCTTCTTCCAGACGTCGTCGTAGTTTTTCTTAATGTATTCGCGCTGCTCTTCGCCCAGCGGGTGGTTGCGCGCGGGCATGACGTAGTTCGGCGTGCGCTGGAACACGGTGAGATGGGATGCATCCTGGGCGATGAACGGGATCGCCTGGATCGCGCTGGCGCCGGTGCCGATGACGCCAACCCGCTTGCCCTTAAAATCTACACCTTCATGGGGCCACAGGCCGGTGAAATAGGTTTCGCCCTTGAAACTGTCGCGCCCCTTGAAGTTGGGGATATTGGGCTGCGAGATGAAGCCCATGGCGCTGATGAAATAGCGGGTGACCAGGGTCTCCCCGGTATTCGTCTTCAAGGTCCAGGTATTTGACTTGTCATCGTAGACGGCTGACAGAACCCGGGTCTCAAGCTGGATATCGCGGCGCAGGTCGAACCGGTCGGCGACGTGGTTGAGGTAGCGGTTCATCTCGGGCTGGCTGGGATAGCGCTCTGTCCAGTTCCATTCGTCCAGCAATTCCTTGGAGAAGGAATAACAATAGTACCAGCTCTCGCAATCGGTGCGCGCGCCGGGATAGCGGTTCCAGTGCCAGGTGCCGCCGACGCCATTTGCCGCTTCGAGCACGCGGACCGACAGGCCCATCTCTCGCAATTTGCGCAGCATCGCCATGCCGGAGAACCCGGCACCAACGACAATGGCCTCATAATCAAGCTTGGGCGAGCGCTCTACCTTTTCAGTCTTTGCCATTCCCGACGTCCTTCCCAGTATTCTTTTCAACTGGCCACAACCTCCAAAGGTCGACGGCCTTTTTTCTTATGCTACCGCAGATCCGTGACCTTTGGGGAGTCTCCCTTGATCCGGTTTCGCGCCGCGAATAATAGGATCCGCACGCTGAACGGGACGGTAGCTTACTTAACCAGTGCCGCCTCCCATGCGGCCACTGTCGCGGTCGGTTGTTCGATCTGGGGATAATGGCCGGCCCCGGCAATCGTCTTAAGACTGCCATTAGGCAGCGCCTCGACGGTTTGCGCCAGATAGCCCTCGGTCACGAAGGGATCGCTGGAGCCCACGAACAGGGTCACGGGCATGGTGCAGAGGGCAAGCTCTGCCATGAAGCTCGGGCTGGTCCAGTTGGCGAGATAGTCGTTCCATACCGGCTGGGTCATCGACGCGCGGTTGCGTTTGACGAGATTGCCGAGTGAGACCGCATCGATATCAGGCGACAGCGCGCCCTTGATCGCACCACCAGGATCGGCCCAGGCGCCCTTGAACACGTCATAGGTCGCAGCGTCAAGCGGCGTGCCTCCGGGCGACACCGGGGTCAGCGCCACCACCGAGGCGATGCGCCTGGGTGCCAGGGTTGCGACCCGGATTGCTGTGACGCCGCCCATCGAATGGCCAAGCACCGAGAAGCGATCCCAGCCGAGGGAGTCCGCAGCGGCGAGGGCGGCACGCGCCATGCCATCGACACCTGCGGCGGACGCTTCATTCCTGTTCACGCCATAGCCAGGGAAATCGAGATAGGCGTAGGTAAAACGCGCCTGATCCGTGAGGGCGCGAGCGGCGAGCCAGACGCCGCTGTCGAGCGCCCAACCATGAAGAACCAGGACCCGTTCCGCGCCGGAACCTTCAATCGCCGCCAATACTGTCATGTGTTATCTCCCCAGGTAGAATTATTATGGTTTGCTCCGTTGCGAAATCAGGCACCACTTCGCTGTCGCGTGAGCTAGTATGGCGTACTACACTGTCCCGATAAAGGGTTCCGAGCGCTGCCACGTGCCCGGTCCTGAAATCAACTGGAATGGAGGTCCCCTGTGGCACTTGATGAACATGTAAGTGGCTTGCTCGGCGCGCTGAAGGGCGCGGGGCTCAAGTCTTTCGAAGAGATGAGTGTCGAGGAGTTTCGCGGCGCCGTCGAGACATTCGTCGGTCTGCAGAAGCCGCCCGAAGAGGTTGCCTCCGTCCATGACGTCTCGATTTCGGGCCCTGACGGTGCCCGTGCAGCGCGGGTCTTCGTGCCCAAGGGCAAGGGGCCGTTCCCTGTCGTGGTGTATTATCATGGCGGCGGCTGGGTCGGCGGCAGCATCGCCGTCGCGGATGAGCCATGCCGTGCGCTTGCGAACAAAGCCGGGGTGATCGTGGTCGCCGCGAGCTATCGCCTGTCGCCCGAGAATAAGTTCCCGGCGGCGATTGAAGATGCCTACGAAGCGGTCGTTTGGACGGCGGCGTCGATCGAGAAATTCGGCGGCGATCCCGCTCGTATCGGTGTGCTCGGCGACAGCGCCGGCGGCAATCTTGCGGCAGTCGTTGCGTTGATGGCGCGAGATAAGGGCGGGCCGAAGCTGAAAGCGCAGGTTCTGACCTATCCGGTCATCGATCCCGCGCCGATCTACCCCTCGATCAAGGAAAATGCCGAGGGATACGTGCTGCATGCGGCGGCGATTCCATGGTTCTGGAACCAATATCTTGCAAAGCCGGCGGATGCCGAAAATCCGTATGCGTCTCCGATCAAGGCCAAGGATCTGTCCGGCCTGCCGCCTGCGCTCGTCGTCACCGTCGAATTCGATCCCGCTCGTGACGAAGGCGAGGCCTATGGCGCCAAGCTGAAGGCGGCGGGTGTCGATACCAAGGTCAAGCGTTTCGATGGCCTTATCCACGCGACCTACTGGGCTTCGGGGGCAATCCCGCGCGCGGTCGAGCTCTATGACGAGATCGCAAGCTTCTTTAAGGCGAAGCTCTAGATAACATCCAAAATTTCATGACGAAGGAGACTAAGACGATGGCTTTTTATGCCGTGATTTGGAAATACGTGAACAATCCTGAGCTGATTGCCAGCGTTCGCGCGCCGCATGTGGATTACCTGAAGGGCCTGTTCGCCAAGAAACAACTGCATGAGGCCGGTGCCTGGCTCGATGGCTCGGGCGCGCTGCTGGTTTTCGAGGTTGAAGATCGCGCCGCACTTGCGCCGCTGCTCGCCAATGACCCCTTCACGCCCGCGGGTGTCATCACCGAGACCACGATCTTCGATTGGAACCCGGTCTTCGGTGCCTTCAAGAAGTAGCTCTAAGTCCTCGTTCTTCCGCCATACTGGATAAGTCCCTTGCCACGGGGTTGTCCGGCATGGCCCGGCACGCGACGTGCGGTGAGGTTTAGGGTTATATGGCTTGATGATCGAGCCAGCCCTTGCCTCCCCGCCTCGTCCGCCACGACTGCCATCGCCGCTGAAGTTCCTGCGGGCGCTGCAGGACAGTTTCATCTCGGTCTGGCCTGATGCGGCATATAGCAATCCGATCACGGCGATCAGGATCGGCACACGGCGGATGTTTGTCGCCAATAGCCCGGCCTTTGCAAAACATGTCCTGCTCGACAATGCGGGCAATTATCACAAGACACCCGTCGCGCGGCGGCTTTTGGCGCCCGCCCTTGGTCAGGGGTTGCTGACGGCCGAGGACGACACCTGGAAGCGCCATCGTCAAATCGTCGCCCCCATGTTCGCGCCGCGCCGCATTGCTGCGCTCGGCGAGGCCATTGTCGATGAGACGACACGCTATCTTGCGCACTGGCAAGGACTGGAAGGCGCGCCCTTTGACCTCACGGAAGCCATGGCGGCGATCACGCTTGGTATCATCACGCGGACGATGTTCAGCGCGGACAGTCAGGAAGAGACAGCGACCATCGCCGCCGATATGGATCGATATCAACGGATCCTGAGGCCGAGCCTGCTCGATTTTATCGGCGCTCCCGATTGGCTGCCTCGGCCGGGCACACGCGCCGCCCAACGGATCGGAGACGACCTGACCGAGACGATCGCACGTATGATCGTGCGGCGGCGCGCCCTTGGTGAGGATCGCGATGATCTGCTCGGGCTGCTGCTTGCGGCCGTCGATCGGGGCGATCTGACAGCCCGCGAAATCCGGGACGAGATCGCGACCGTCTTTACCGCGGGCCACGAAACGACGGCTATGACCCTCGGCTGGCTGTTCTATCTGCTCGACCGCCGACCAGAGGTTGAGACCCGGCTGCTCGCGGAAATCGATACGGTTCTTGAACGGCGTCCGGCTACGGCAGCTGATATCGACCGATTACCATATGCGCGAATGGTAATTGACGAGGCCATGCGCCTCTATCCTCCGGCCCATTCGATGACTCGATTCGCACTGGGGCCGGATCAGTTGGGTGACGTCGCGATCCCGGCGCATTCGGTGGTCGTCGTGTCGCCTTGGCTTATTCATCGCAATCCAGCTCTCTGGCCAGACCCCGATTCTTTCGATCCGGAGCGTTTTTCCCCGGCAAGGTCTGAAGGCAGGGCGCGATACAGCTTTATCCCATTCGGCGCGGGGCCGCGCATCTGCCTTGGTGCCGGTTTCGCGATCACGGAAGCAGTCCTGGTGCTTGCGACTATATTGCAGCACTGGCGCGTCCGTATGGTGCCGGAACACCCGGTAGAGCCGATTGCCCTCATTACGCTGCGCCCGCGCTACGGCCTCAGAGCTACGGCACTGCTGCGTTAGTCTGCCCTGCAGGCGGCGAGGCGTTCGAGCCACTGATCCTTGGGCAGATTGCGGCCAATGAAGACGAGGGTAGAGCGCCGAGGTTCGTCTACTGCCCACCGGCGGCCGATATCCGATCCCATGATCATATGGACACCCTGGAAGACAACCCGGTGGTCGAAGCCGGGAAAGGCGGCGATGCCCTTGTAGCGCATCAGGTCTTCGGCATGGCTGTCCATGGCCTCGCGAAAAAACGCCTGAAGCCGCCCTTGGTCCAGCGGCGTGTCACTGGTGAACACGAATGACTGCACCGTGTCGTCGTGTTCGTGGGCGACGTCGTCGAGAAAATCCGGCTCGATCTCAAGAATCGCATCGAGCGAGAATCCGCCAATATCAAGCAGCGCCGCAATCGGGGTGCGACCGAAATCGACCGCGCTGATGGGTGCTCGCGGATTCATTCGTGTCAGGCGATCCTTGAGGCGGGCGGCGGTCTCCGCATCGACGAGGTCGGTCTTGCTGAGCAGCAGGCGATCGGCAAAGCCAACCTGTTCCTGGGCTTCGTGATTGGCATTGAGCTGGGCATCACCATGGCGCGCATCGACAATTGTGACGATGGCATCAAGGGCATAGGATCGGGCGATGTCGCCATCCATAAAGAATGTCTGCGCGACCGGTGCCGGATCGGCAAGGCCCGTGGTCTCGATGATGACCCGGTCGAACTGCAGCGAACCCGACGCGCGACGTTGCGCCAACTCACCCAGGATACGGACAAGATCGCCACGCACGGTGCAGCAGATACAGCCATTGTTCATCTCGACGATCTGCTCGGAACCGGGGGTTAGCAGGATGTCGTTATCGATCCCCGCCTCGCCGAATTCATTCTCGATCACCGCGATGCGCTCCCCATGACGCTCGTGGAGGATCCGGTTCAGGAGCGTCGTTTTGCCGACGCCGAGGAAACCGGTGAGGATCGTGACCGGGAGTTTCGCGAGCGCACTCATGCCATGGTATGGCCGCTGCCGACCGAGCCTGCGGCG
Organism: uncultured Rhodospirillales bacterium; assembly: GCA_903923205.1. GTDB lineage: Bacteria > Pseudomonadota > Alphaproteobacteria > ATCC43930 > CGMCC-115725 > CAIXXC01. The sequence continues at coordinate 6,509 of CAIXXC010000185.1, forward strand.
AAACGCCGGGCGAGCAGTTGTTCACGGGAGGTGACGCCCTTCTCGACCAGGATGGTCTCTGCGGCATCCAGCCATTGCGCGTAGTAGCTCTTCGGCGTCTCGCCCCGCGCCTCAGCCGCTGTTGCCTTGGCGACCTCGCGGGAGAAGCAGGCAACCCAGTCGGGCCAGGCAATCACGCCATCTTCGGCAAGTTTCACGATGATGGCAAACGCCTTGGCTTCCCACGGCTCGGCGAATTTCAGCGCAGGATCATCAGCGATCGGGAGACGCTCGCTCAGTAACGGCGATACGGCCCCGTTGGCGCAGGTTTCGGTCCCGGTCATGCCGGGTCGAGATAGTCGTCGAACAGATCGACCCGCAGCGTATCGTTTGCCGCTGCCGTCGGGCCCCAGACTTCAGTCGCCTTGAAGCGGATGCTGTAGCAGTGCTGGGGCTTCTCCCCCAGATTATGGGCGTGGGTATCGGGGAAGATGAAAACGCCGTGATCGATCTCGACAGTACCGACCTTGCCGCACAGATAGCCCGGCAGGCGGGTATGGGTTGTCGGGTGGAGATTGCGGACGCGCACGGTGGTGCCGGTCTTGAAGCGAGCGGCGATTTTCTCATCCACCCGCGCAGATTGGCCGCTGGCAGAAATCACGGGCACAAGATCAGGAGTCAGCAACATCACTGACCTCCCTGACGGATCTGGTCGACGCGGGCGTCGAGTTCGGCCTTGGTGACGATCCCACGGATCGCCAGCATCTCTTCGAAAGAGTGCAGCCAATGCTCGTAATAGGAGGTTTCAAGATATTCCGCAGGCGGCAGATTTTCGATGGCATGGCGGAATTCATCGACGCTGAAGCCGGCAAAGGCGGAGGTCGTGGCGAAGAGGCCGAAGACCCGCTTTTCCCATTCGGCGTGAAAGACGGGTTCGTCCGGTTCGGGATTGATCGGGCCGAAGCCGTGCATGCCGCCCAAATCGTGGATACCGTTCATGGAATGCTCCTCGTGTCTGGCGTCAAAGGACGGTGACGCCGATCATCGAATCCCGGGTCACCAGCGCGGCGAGCGCTTCCTCGCCAAGTGCTTCCGACCCCGCAGGGCGCTTCGGCAGGACGAGATAGCGCAGTTCCGCCGTGGTATCCCAGACCCGGACTTCGACATCCTCAGGCAGGATCGTGCCGAATTCCTTCAAAACACCCCTCGGGTCGCTGACCGTCCGGGCGCGGTAGGGCGCTGACTTGTACCAGACCGGCGGCAGGCCAAGGGTCGGCCAAGGATAGCAGGAGCACAGAGTGCAGACGATGACGTTGTGGACGCTGTCGGTGTTTTCCACCACGACCATGTCCTCGCCCTGCATGCCTGAAAAGCCGAGTTCCTTGATCGCGCTGGTGGCATCGGCAAGCAGCCGCTGCTTGTAGGCGGGATCGAACCAGGCTCGGGCGACCACCTTGGCACCGTTGCGTGGTCCGACCTTGGTCTCATAGGTATCGACCAGGGCATCGATGGCTTTTGGGTCGATCAGACCCTTTTCGATCAGGATCGCTTCAAGCGCGCGAACCCGGATCGCCGTCTCCGATTCCACTGGTGCTGGTTTCGTCTTTGCCATGGCCTGACCTCCTGCCCTGTGCGTCAGCGCTTTTTCCAGTCGCCCGATGCTTCGAAGGCGGCCGCGGCGGCGTAGATCGTGCTTTCGTCGTAGAATTTTCCAACCAGCATCATGCCGATCGGCAAACCATCGCCGAGACCGCAAGGCACCGACATCGCCGGGTGTCCGGTAACGTCGAACGGGGCGGTATTGCCGATCAACTCGAAGGCACGTTGCAGATAGAGCGCCAAGGGCGCATCCGCCGGCGGGATCGGGGCTGCCTTGATCGGCACCGTCGGCATCAGCAGCAGGTCGTACTTTGCCAGCGCCTCGTCGTACTTGACCTTCAACATCCGGGCGAGATTTTGTGCCTTGGCATAATAGTGGCCACGATAATGGGTGAGGAAATACTGACCGATGAACATCGACAGCTTGAGGCTATCGGAGAGTTCATTGGCGCGCTCCCGCCAGGCGGCGTGGGCGTCGAGCAGGCTGGTCGTGTAGAGCCCCTTCCAGTTGAAGCCCATGCCATTGCCGTGCATCATCTGCGCCTGCAGGCCTTCCAGCGCGACAGGTGACCAGATCGCCGCGCCCCATGCGTGCTCCGGCAGGCTGATTTCCGTGACCTCGGCGCCCAGCTTCTTCAGGGCCTTGGCCGCAGCCTTCACTTTGGCGGCGACATCGGCTTCCATGTTGGGCAGGGTGAACCCTTCCTTGATGACTGCGATCTTCATGCCCTTCACGCCGCGCTTGAGCGCATCGGTATAATTCGCGGTCACTGGCGCATATTGACGTGGGTCGAGTCCATCTGCGCCGGCAATCACCTCAAGCAGGAGAGCGTTATCGGCGACGCTGCTGGTCATTGGGCCGACATGGTCGATCGTGGATTCGATAGGCATTACACCGGTGTACGGCACAAGGCCGTGGGTCGCCTTCATCCCGTAAAGACCGCAAAGCGCCGAGGGCATCCGGATCGAGCCGCCCTGATCGCCGCCGATCGCCATATCGACCTCGCCCGCCGCGACCAGTGCCGCGCTGCCCGACGACGAGCCACCCGTGGTGTGGCCATGACGCCAGGGGTTATGGACCGGCCCTTGCGAGCCGGTATGACTGCCGCCCGACAGGCAGAACAGCTCGCAGTGCGACTTGCCGGCGATCGTCGCCCCGGCATCGAGCATGCGGGTCACGATGGTGGCGTCGATATTCGGTACGTAGCCTTCCAAGGTCGATGAGCCGTTCATCATGGCGACCCCGGCAACGCAGATGTTGTCTTTGACGACGATGGTCTTGCCCTTGAGCTTGCCTTTGCCGGCACCCTTGATCTCGCTCTTGACGTGCCAGGCGTTGTACTTGTTTTCCTCGCCAGTCGGACGATAGCCCGGGGTCCGCGGATACTTCACCACTGGAATGTAATCGGGCAGAGAATCGACGAGATCATAGGCGCCCATGCTGCCTTCCATCTCCACCATGAATTCCCGGATCCGCTCCTCGCTGAGGCTCATCCCAAGGCCTTCGACGATATCGGACATTTGGGCAAAGGTGGGCCGCTTGACGGTCATTCTTGGTTTCCTTGCTTGATCAACGGGTTCTGAAGGGAGGCGCAGTGCCAAATTAAATTGCGAATGCAAGTCTCTTTCATGTTCGCCAAAAGTCAAGGGCTGGCGGTCGTTGCCTACCAGCGCAGCAGGCGCTCGCCGGCGAGGGCACCGGCAAGCCCGGCAAGCGCCATGCCCAGCGTGTACCAGGTCAAGACGAACAACGGCGAGGCTTCGGGACAGTGCAAACAATAAATCGTGGCGGCGAGCCCCCCTGCGGCTAGGCCCGCGACAGCACCTGTCATCATCAACCGGCTCGGGGCGAAGCGATGAAAGGCAATCATCAGCCCAAGATATATGGGGATGGCGAGTGCGAATATCAGGAATGGACAGATTTTCCAGCTCCGACCCATCCAGAGGTATCCCCAGGCGGAGAACGGGGTCTCCGCCAGATCGACCACCCCGAGCAAGCCCATGAGCGCCATCGGGATAAGGAGCCATTTGAGAGCGCTGATGTGCGAGGCCTCGGGACGGGCGAGAGTAGCCGTCATGGCGAGTGCGCCCAGGCCAATCGATGCAGTATAGCCGAGCTTCAGCCAGAACATCCCGCCCAAGATGGCGCGCGCCAGGTCTGGCCGCAGTCCAAGGCCAACCAGGACCAGGATAAGGGTTACCATCATCCCGAGAGCGGCCGCGGCGCCGAGCCGACGTTCAAGGGCGTGGGGCGGAACCCGGCGGAGATCGCTGCTGAGGGCCTCGATCAGATCCTGTGTCTGCATCAGCGCCCGCCCTTCAGACGCGCCGCCAGCGCCTTCAGGCCGCGATGCACCGAGATTTTGACATCCGATTCGCTGATCCCGCGTTGTACAGCGGCTTCGGCTATGCTCATCCCGTCGAGCCGGGTGTCCCGGATCGCCATTGCCTGCTTGGCAGGGAGGGTATCCAGCATCCGATCGACGTCCATCCGTGCCGAGGTCGCGGATTCAAATCCCTCGACGGCGAGAACTTCCTCAAGCCCCTCGATATTCGTCCCAAGCCGGCGGCGGCGCAGATGATCGATCAGCTTGTAGCGTGCAACCGCATAAATCCAGGCTGTCACATGCCGCGCTGTGTCGTAGGTCGCTCTCCGGGTATGAATGGCGACGAGCGTGTCCTGCACCAAATCCTCGACATCGCTGGCGTCACGATGGCGACGCATGAAAAACGACCGCAACAGGCGGGCAGCAGCGCTCAGCAGCGCGTGATGCGCCCGGGCATCCCCACCTAGGCCCGCGATCATCAGCGCACGGAGTTCGTCTTCGCTCTCTCGCAATCGCGGGCTCCGCAACGAGATCAGGTTGGCAGGCGCGGATGGTTATAGCCATGCGCATGTTCTCTACGCCTTTCTATCCGATGCGATCGCGCAAGGGGAGGTGGAAACCGCTCTCATTCTGCCGTTAACACCGGATGGGTCATCTCGGATGGGAGGCACTCCCGCAGGTAACGACATCTGTCTGGAGTTGTATTTAGGCGTCGAGATGACCTGCTCGATCGCCAAAAGGGCCTCGGCGATATTGCCACGCCCGAGGCCGAAGCGCAGATGATCCGGGGAAAAGCGCGCGAGCGGTGTTGCCCACAGGCTTGAGGGCAACACGAGGACACCGGCGTTCTTGGCCAACCTGATGGCAAAAGCTTCGGCGCCCTCGGGTCCGAGATAGCGGGGTAATGCGAAAGCCGCATTGCAGGGGACATGAGGTTCAAAGCTGTCCGGATACCGGTCCAGGAAATCGAGCAGGAGCGCATTGTTGGCATGCGCGACCATCCTGTTGCGGGCTAGGAGACGGGGGGCCGCACGCAAAGCGACGCGCGCGAGAACTTCACTCGGGCCGGCAAGGCAACTCGACAGCATGCTTTTGGCGAGCAGAGCCTGGGCAAGAAATTCCTGGTCGCGACAGGCGATCCAACCGACACGGAGGCCCGGCAAACCGAGCCCTTTCGAGACGGCGTCAACCGAGACCCCTCGTTCATAGACGCTGGCGATCGGGGGTACGAGATGGGTTGGGGCGGCGGTCAGGCGATAAACCTCGTCATTGACCAGCCAGATACCATGACGGCGGCATAATGCCACCAGAACTGCCTGCGCCTCGGCGTCGAGCGTCGCTCCAGTCGGGCTATTGGGGAAATTCGTCATGATCAGCCGGGTTTCCGGTCGAATTGCTGCCGTGATCTGGTCGATATCAAGACCCCAGCCGTCTCGGCTCAGCAAGGGGATGCCGGTGGTTGAGCACCGTCGGGTCACGGCTAGTTCGGATGGCTGGTAGATCGGTACCACCAGGATTGCGTGATCATCCGGATGCAACAGCGCCTGCATGACGCAGGTTAGGGCCTCCTGGGCACCTGCGCAGGCGAGGACATCGTCGGGACCAAACCCCGGATAGCCCTGCGCAATTGTCTCCCGCAGCCAATCCGCGCCTCGGGGGGCGGCGTAGCCGAGTTCAAGGTGCTGCCAGCGGGCACTGTCCTCCGAATCGGCTAGGGCCAGCAATTCAAGTAACGGGATCGACGCCGATTCCGAGGAAGATAGGTCGTGGCGAGTCCAGGGCATGGCGCGCGCGATGAAATTGCCGAGGGCGAAGCTGTCATCCATGTCTCTCTATTCGCGCGGCCTTCAGATGCGGTTACAATCGACGCATGGTTAGAGACGAGAGGGATCAGGAAATCGAACCGGGCGCCGCGCCGCGCCAGCGCAAGATCATCCATATCGATATGGATGCCTTTTTTGCCTCGGTCGAGCAGCGCGACAACCCGGAACTTCAAGGCAAGCCAGTTGCGGTTGGCGGTTCGCGCGAGCGCGGGGTGGTGGCCGCCGCGAGCTATGAGGCGCGCAAATTTGGCGTCCGATCCGCGATGCCATCTCTTGTAGCGAAGCGCAAATGCCCTGAATTGATCTTCGTGAAGCCTCGCTTCGACGTTTACAAATCGGTGTCGCAGCAAATTCGCGAAATCTTCTCGCAGCACACGCCAATCATCGAGCCACTATCGCTCGACGAGGCCTATCTCGATGTCACGGAAAATCTCCAGGGAATTGGCTCCGCGACGGAGATCGCCGAAGCGATCCGCGCCCGCATTCGCGCGGCGACCCATCTGACCGCCTCTGCCGGGGTTTCGTATAACAAGTTTCTTGCCAAGCTTGCTTCCGATCATCGCAAGCCGGATGGGCTGTTCGTGATTACGCCAAAAATGGGCCCTGGCTTTGTCGAGGATTTGCCTGTTGGCCGCTTCCATGGTGTCGGCCCCGCGACGACGGCGAAAATGAACAGACTAGGTATTCATACCGGGCTCGACCTGCGTGCCCAAAGCCTTGGCTTTCTACGGGAGCATTTCGGCAAGTCGGGGGCCTATTACTACTGGATTTCCCGTGGCATCGACGAGCGACCGGTTCGTGCGGATAGGGTTCGTAAGTCTGTCGGAGCCGAGAACACGTTCTCGACGGATCTGACAAGTCTGGATGAGGTCTGTAAAGCGCTGGTGCCCATCGTAGATAAAGTCTGGCGCTATTTCAATGGCTCGCAAATGCGCGCCCGCACGGTTACACTGAAAGTCAAATTCGCGGATTTCCAACAGATTACCCGCAGCCGCACGGGTCATGTGGCCGTTTCAGGCCACGACGAGGTCCTTCACATCGCGGTCGCTCTGCTTGAAGGCGTGTTTCCTGTGACCAAGGGGGTCCGCCTCCTCGGCGTGACGCTTTCCGCACTTGGCGAGGAAGCGGACGATGATCGGCGCCAGCCGAGCCTGCTTCTTTGAGATATCGAATGCTCTAGGATTGGGGTGAGTGTTCCGCGGCACTAAATTGTCATAATGAATTTTGATTTATAAAATCGAAGCATAAAAAATACGAAGACCAAATGTAAGTTTGTACAATTCTATATATTAAAAAAATTAAGATAAATATAAAGAAATATTATCTA
>CAIXXC010000186.1 GCA_903923205.1 uncultured Rhodospirillales bacterium
ATGAGGCGCCTTGTCGAGGTTATCGGTGACAAACCGGCAAACTACGTCAACAAAGCAGATATCGAAGAGTTTATGACTCTGGTGGCCCGCTTTCCTGGACGCAAGAGACCCAACCGACTGAATGCGCTCCCGATGCGCGAACTCATCGCTGCATTTGAACTTGAGAAGCTCAAGCGACCGGATGTGGAATGGAAGACGCTGACGGCATCAACCGCAGGAGAATGGTTTGCGGCCTACCACCGCATGTTTCGCTATGCGGTCTTGATGGAACTGATCCCTTTAAACCCGTTTGACGGGCTGAAATTTACGGCCAAAGGAGCGGCGAGCGTCAAACGGCGTGGCTACACGGACGCGGAGATCACCGCGATTTTCGCCTCGCCCGCCTTTCAGGGATTTTCGACGCAGGAGCGAACGCAACGACTTCGCTCGAAGGCCGGGCCCGTGATAGTCAAGGATGCAAAATACTGGCTTCCGATTTTGTCGCTGTTTCACGGTGCCAGATTGACCGAGTTGGCCGCTATGCGTTCGGCGGACCTAAAGGTCACGGAGAGTGGCTTGCACTTCTTTGATTTGACCCAACGGGAACTGAAGACGGAAACGAGCAAACGCCTCATCCCACTCCACCCGCATATGAACGAGATTGGCTTCCTCGACTATGTGGCTGGTCTCCGAGCGGGTGGCGAGGAGTGGCTATTTCCCGATCTTGACCACACCAGCAAGCTGGGACCCGGCCACGAGTTCTCCAAATGGTGGGGCGAGTGGTGTGACAAGCAGGGGCTTGATGACCCTTCGATCACGCATCACTCCTGGCGCCATACTTGGAAACGCCGCGCCCGCGCCAGTGATGTCAAGGAGGAGATACACGACATAATCTCGGGCCATAAGCCGGTGACGATAGGGCGTGGCTACGGTGCCGGAGCCGAGATCGAGGATTTGGCAAGGGAGATGGCGTTAATAACTTTCCCCGCGTTTCCAACCCTTCCCGGCCAAACGACCTAACCAACGCTGGGGGCGATCATGGCGCCGAGGATGGCAGGCGGAGGGTGCGTTCGCGAAGTGGGTCAGAATGATCTACTGACACTTGGCTGCGGGAAAGTTTCCAACCTCGATTGAGTTGATTTTCATGTTTGCAAAGAGCCTCGATGCCGCCGGATTGAACGCCTGATCGCAGTTGAACCGGGTCTGCGTCACGTAGTCTTCGCCTTTCGCTCCCCGCATCAAATCCGCCCACTTCATCGTGGCGGTTAGCATGGGTTCAATCTCGGTGTTTGCCCCTGCGCGGAATTCAACGAAACCGTTCACGTGGGGAGTCTGCACGAGCGCGTAGGCGAATGGATCGAACGCGTTACCGCAAGAATCGAGGCAATCCGCGCTGTATTGGGTTGCAAAGCCAATTCGTTCAAGCATCCCGAAAGTGATGTGGTCTGTCATCGGCCCATCAAAGCCAAAATCCTTCAGAGAAACATTGCACTTTGGAGAGATGCGGGCGAGGCCGATTGAACTAATAGTTTTGCCATCTGCGTGGACGTTGATCTCACATCCTTCGACTAGATAGGTGCGGTCGCTTCCCACAACGTTTCTCGCTGGCCCCGTGCTTGCTTCGAGGTAAGGCAGTTGCGCGCCGAGGATATCCCTTCGAAACAATTGCTGAAGTTTGCTCGTCGCCGGGAGAGCCTCGCTGACGGGCGTCGTGGGCGCAGGCTTAAGGGCCTGGGCCTGGGCCTGGGCCTGGGGCGGCGCGGTTGCGGGAGCAGGCCGCGTCTGACCAAGGTAGGGGTGAAATCCCACGACGCCTACGACTAGAACCGCAAGTGCGAGGGCAATTGCAGAGAAGATCAGGACCCGGTTGTTAAGCTGCTTGGCTGGGCCCAGAATCCGAGTTTTTTCTATTTGAAATTCTTCGTCCGTGAGTGTGCCGCTGTCTCGCAGCAGTTGAAGCCGTTCAAGTTCCCCAAGTCTGTCCAATCCAAGCCCCCGGCGACAATTTATGATCTCGCGACGCATAGCGTATGGCTAAATGCGAGGGAGAGCTACCGAGAACCCAGGGCGGCGCAGACTCGGTGGCTGGCGTCTTTTCATCCTGGGGAAGACGGAATCCGCAGTCCTAAATCAGCCTGATCGACAGGGGCTTCGTCGATACTCGGCCCTTCGACCGACAGCCTCTTCGACGAGCCGCCGGGATCAGTGTCCGATCTTGGCCATTAGGCGGTTGCCGCCGCCGCGCCTCGCGCCCGATAGAGGCTGCTCACCCCAACCCCGATCTCCTTCGCCGCAGCCGCGACCGTGAAACCATCGGCCAGCAGGGCGTTCGCCATTTGCATCTTCGCCTCGGTCTGGGCGACGCTGGCGAAATGGAAAGTTCAGCCGGTTGTCGTTCATTCGCGGGGGGCTCACTGTTGGTGACCCGAATCGCCGAAACGGCGCCTATACCGCCGATTTGTTCGAGATCGCCGATTTCGTGGATACCGGGCAAAACATAGAGGGAGCCTTTGAGGATGGAAGACGGCGAGTTGAAGTG
>CAIXXC010000187.1 GCA_903923205.1 uncultured Rhodospirillales bacterium
CCTTCAGGCTAAAGATCGCGATCACCAGCGCGAGCAGCGAAAACAAGGCGGCCGCGTAGCCAGGCAGGGTTACCGAGAAGCTTGTTGGATGGGGTCCGGCCAGAACGCCGCCGATAAACGGCCCACACATGAAGCCAAGACCAAAGGCGCCACCCATTGCGGCCATGCCCCGGGCCCGGGTCTGCGGCGATGTCACGTCGGCAATATAGGCTTGGCAAACCGAGATATTCCCCGCCGAGGCGCCCTGCAGCGCCCGGGCCGCAAACAACATCCACAAGGCGTCAGCCTGGCTCATCCACAGATAAGAGACGATCGATGCGATCATGCTTGCGTAGAGCGCCGGCTTGCGACCGTTACGGTCGCTGAAGCGCCCCCAGAGCGGTGCCGAGATCAACTGCAGCAGTGAATACATCGACAGCATTGCCGTCACCTCGAACGGGGAGGCGGCAAAGCGCTTGGCGAAGAAGGGCAGCAATGGGATGACGATCCCGAAGCCCACAAGGTCGACGAAGACCACCAGCAACATGATAGGCATGGCCGCACTCAATAGCGGCAAAGCGGCATCCTGCCTAGTCTGATGATTGTGAAATAAGCGATGGGCAGAGGCGCGATTTGTAACACCAACCCCGGTATTTTGTGCCGATGGTCCGGCACTTGCTTGATACTGTGGCCCTTATGATTCCTCCGGCAGACCGTTTCGCGTCCTGATCATGAACCCCTTGTCCAATCTGCAATGGCGTAACCTCATTCTCGGCGTTGCCTTCGTGCTGATCGTGAGCTGCGGCGCCGTCGTGGCCTACATGTTGAATGGCTGGACGTTCGACGACGCCCTGTTCATGACCGTATTGACCGTGTTCACAGTCGGTTATGACGAGGTCCGCCCCCTTGATACCGAGGCGCTGCGGGTGGTTACGATTACGTTGATCGTGCTGGGTTGCACCGGGATGATCTTCCTGACCGGCGCGCTCGTTCAGGTCATCACCTTCACGCAAATCCAGCAAGTCTTGGGAAGCAAGCGGATGAAACAGCAGATCGAGCGTCTGAAGAACCATGTCATCATCTGCGGCTTCGGCCGGATCGGCGTCATGCTGGCCAAGGAACTCCGCGCCGGGAAGGCCGATTTCGTCATTCTCGAGGCCAACCCCGAACGTTTCGCCGAGGCACGCGATCTGGGTTATCTCTGCCTACAGGCCGACGCGACCGAAGAAGAGGCGTTGAAGCAGGCGGGTGTCCTGCGGGCGCGGGCGCTCGCGACCGTTGTGCCAGCCGACGCGATCAACGTCTTCATCACTTTGTCGGCGCGCGGCCTCAACAGCGGATTACAGATCATCGCCCGCGGCGAATCCCCCTCTACGGAGAAGAAATTGCTGCAGGCAGGCGCGGATAATGTCGTTCTGCCCACCCATATCGGCGCGGAGACCGTGGCTTCGCTGATCCTCTACCCCGGCCTCGCGGATGTCTTCAGCCATTCCGAGCGCCGTCGTCAGACGGAGCAGGATCTCCGCAGTTTCGGGTTGGAACTCGAGGTCGTGAGCGCGGCAGAGGGCAGCAGTTTTGTCGGCCTTACTGTCGAGGAGATCGAACGCCAGGCCGAGCGCAGCTTCTTTATTGTCGCAATCGAACGCAGGGGCCGCGTCGAGGTCGAGCGACCCCATGCCGACACAAGGATCGAGGCGGGTGACGGCGTGACCATCCTCGGCCGCGCCGGCCGC
>CAIXXC010000188.1 GCA_903923205.1 uncultured Rhodospirillales bacterium
AGGCACCCTCCGCCGGGATCGTCACCGGCATCGGTCGGGTGTCGGGGCGCGAGGTCATGGTCGTCGCCAATGACGCGACCGTGAAGGGCGGGGCCTATTTCCCCATGACCGTGAAGAAGCATCTTCGCGCCCAGGAGATCGCGCTCGAAAACCGCCTGCCGTGCTGCTACCTCGTCGATTCCGGCGGCGCGAACCTGCCGCATCAGGCCGAAGTCTTCCCCGATCGCGAGCATTTCGGCCGCATCTTCTATAATCAGGCCAATATGAGCGCGGTCGGCATCGCGCAGATCGCCTGTGTCATGGGTCTGTCGACCGCCGGTGGTGCCTATGTTCCGGCGATGAGCGATGAATCCGTGATCATTCGCGGCATCGGTCCCGACAGCCAGGGTGCGATCTTCCTCGCCGGGCCGCCGCTGGTCAAAGCGGCCACGGGCGAGATCATCAGCGCCACCGAATTGGGCGGTGCCGACACCCATGGACGGCGCTCGGGCGTGGTCGATCATGTCGCCGCCGATGATGTCCAGGGCATCGCCATCGTCCGCGATATCGTCGCCCGCCTGAACACGGTCAAGCGCCCGGATATCGATATTGCCGAGCCGGTGGCACCGCGTTTCGATCCATCGGAACTCTACGGCATTGTGCCGACCAACCTTCGCGAGCCCTATGACGTCCGCGAGGTTATCGCCCGCATTGTCGACGGCTCGGTGTTTCACGAGTTCAAGCCGCTTTACGGCTCGTCGATTGTCACCGGCTTTGCCCGTATCTGGGGCTATCCGGTGGCGATCCTTGCCAATAACGGGGTGCTGTTCTCCGAAAGTGCGCAGAAGGCCGCCCATTTCATCGAGCTTGCCTGCCAACGCCGGACACCGTTGGTGTTCCTGCAGAATATCTCCGGCTTCATGGTCGGTGGCCGCTATGAGGCCGGCGGCATCGCCAAGGATGGTGCCAAGATGGTCACGGCAGTCGCAACGGCGAGCGTGCCGAAATTTACCGTGCTGATCGGCGGCAGCTTCGGTGCCGGGAATTACGGCATGTGCGGTCGCGCCTACGGCCCGCGTTTTCTTTTCTCCTGGCCCAATTCGCGCATCAGCGTCATGGGCGGGGAGCAGGCGGCAAGCGTGCTGGCAACGGTCCGGCGCGACGGCATCGAAGCCAAGGGCGGCACCTGGCCCGCGGAAGAGGAAGCCGCCTTCAAGGACCCGATCCGCGAACGCTACGAGACCGAGGGCAACCCGTATTTCGCCACTGCCCGGCTGTGGGATGACGGCATCATCGACCCGGCGCAGACCCGCGACGTGCTCGGCCTGTCGATCTCCGCGACCCTCAACGCCCCCATCGCCGAAGCGCCGCGCTTTGGCCTGTTCCGGATGTAGCCCATGCTCGGCTCCCTGCTGATCGCCAATCGCGGCGAAATCGCCCGTCGTATCATCCGCACCTGCCGTCGTCTCGGCATCCGCACCGTCGCCGTCTATTCAGAGGCCGATGCCCTGGCGCCCTTCGTCGCCGAAGCGGACCAGGCGGTCGCGATCGGCCCGGCCGCTGCGCGCGAAAGCTATCTGGTCCATGACAAGATCCTGAAGGCAGCCAAGGATACCGGCGTCGAGGCGATCCATCCAGGCTACGGCTTCCTGTCGGAGAACGCTGAATTCGCTGAGGCCGTGGTCAAGGCCGGGCTGATCTGGGTCGGTCCCCCGCCATCCGCCATCCGCGCGATGGGCCTGAAAGACGCCGCTAAGGAATTGATGCAAAAGGCCGGTGTCCCGGTGACGCCGGGCTATCTCGGCGATGATCAATCCGAGGAGCGGCTGCTGGCGGAAGCCACCAAGCTCGGCTACCCGGTCCTGATCAAGGCAGTCGCCGGCGGCGGCGGCAAGGGCATGCGCCGGGTCGATGCGGCAGAAGAATTCCTGCCCGCGCTGGCCTCGTGCAAGCGTGAGGCGGCGTCGTCCTTCGGCGACGACCGCGTGCTGCTGGAAACCTACGCCCTCAACCCGCGCCATATCGAGGTGCAGGTCTTTGCCGATACCCATGGCAATACGGTGCATCTGTTCGAGCGCGATTGTTCGCTGCAGCGCCGCCACCAGAAGGTTGTCGAGGAAGCCCCCGCGCCGGGTATGACGGCAGAGGTCCGCGCCCAGGTCTGTGCCGCCGCCGTGCGCGCCGCCCAGGCCGTCAATTACGAAGGTGCTGGAACCGTTGAATTCATCGCCGATGCCAGCGACGGCCTGCGCGCCGACCGCATCTGGTTCATGGAGATGAATACCCGCCTTCAGGTCGAACATCCCGTGACCGAGGCTATTACGGGTCAGGATTTGGTCGAATGGCAGCTTCGCGTTGCCTCGGGCGACGCCCTGCCCAAGCGGCAGGATGAACTCGCGATCTCCGGCCACGCCATCGAGGTACGGCTCTATGCCGAAAACCCGCAGTCGGGCTTTCTGCCCTCGGTCGGCTTGCTCGAACATTTCCGCGTGCCCGGCGCCGGCATCCGGGTCGACAGCGCGGTCGAGGAAGGCTCGGAGGTCAG
>CAIXXC010000189.1 GCA_903923205.1 uncultured Rhodospirillales bacterium
TAAATGCAGTGCTGAGGCGGGTCATCCTGATCCTGTGATGCCTGATTCCGGCAAGGCGACGGTTCAGCTGACCCTAATATTGGGCGCCGAGCGCATCAGGCAATGCATAATCGCGCTGCATCCACTTGCCGCAAGGGAATATGCTTGATCAGTGGTACCGCGGCGCTAACATCCGTAATGATATTCCCCGCTCCGCTTGGAAGTCGTGGCCTATTTCCCGACGATAGATGAACCGAGGGTTGACGCGACGATGACCTTACCACAACGCTATACGAGGCCCGCGATCGCCCTGCATTGGCTGGTCGCGATCCTGATCGGCGTCAATCTCGCTCTGGTATGGTCGGTTGACTTCGTGCCTGATGCCTACACCCGGCCAATAATCAACACCCACAAGTCGATCGGGATAACAGTCCTTGGCCTTGCGGTGCTGCGACTTCTTTGGCGCCTCTCGCATGAACCGCCGCCGTTGCCAACGACCTATAAGCTCTGGGAACGGCGGGTCTCGCACTGGGCTCATATTGTGCTGTACGTGCTGATCTTCGCGCTTCCGCTCACGGGATGGCTGCATGATTCGGCCTGGAAGGCTGCCGCCACTCACCCGTTTTATCTGTTCGGCGCAGTGCCTTGGCCTCGCATCGGTTGGATCATGAACCTCGACCCGGCCACCACGGAGACCCTGCACGGGCTCTTTGGCGAGACCCACTCGGCACTGGCGGATATTCTTTATGTCTTCGTCGTGGCCCATATTCTGGGCGCTCTCAAGCATCAGTTTATCGATCGCGAACCGGAACTACAGCGAATGATGCCGGAGCGGTAATCCCGAGTGTGGAAGAGACTCCCTATTCGATGAGTTCGCTTCTCAGGGCGTGAATATTGGCCTCGCTCAGGCCCAAACCCTGCCTTAGATAGCCGTGGATCGATCCATATTCGTGATCGATCGCGTCAAGTGCCGCTTCGATGTAGGCGGGGTCGGCCCGCCAGACAGCCGCGCGAGCATCCGCAGGGAGCGCGTAGAGAGCGGCTAGACTTGCAGGGACATTCTTGGGTGCGGGACCGTTCTTCGGTGGCGGGAGCAGGGTCGTCGTCAGAGCGTAATCCGCAACCACCGTTGTACGCGACACGCCAAGCGCAGTGAGCAACACGGCGGCGGCGACGCCTGTTCGATCCTTGCCAGCCGTGCAATGGACAACCATTGGGGTATCCCGATCCAGGAGGAGGCGGAAAAAGGCTGTATATTCCTGTCGATAGACGTCGGGCATCTCGGCATAAAAGTTTGTCAGTGCCGCACGCGCGCTCGACGCATCATGGATTTTGGCAAGGAGCGGGCCGAGTGTCGGGGTGAGCGTTGGCTTGGGCGATTCGTAAAGATCGGCGGGCTTGTGCAGCCATCGGCTTGGTTCGCTTTTCCTTTCTTCAGCCGTCCTGAGGTCGATCTCCGCGCTTAAGTGGAGTTGGTCGATCGTCCGCTCGTCGGACTCGGTCAATGCCGATAGTTTGTTGGACCGGTAGACCATGCCGTAGCGCACATGGTGGCCATCACGGGTTGCATAGCCGCCCAGATCACGGAAATTGGGCGCACCCTTCAGTCCGAGAATATGAGTGTCATTGCCGACCTTCTGCACGCCGGACGGCGTCGAGGTCTGGGCGACGGCAAGTGATGCAATAAGCACGATCAGCATCGGAGCGTAGTTGCCGATCGACATGGAAATCTCCCTGGACGCTTTTGACGTTGCGCAGGTTAGGAGTTGAACATGTCTTTACCATGACAGGTAGCAACGAATTTTAGATTTTATTGGTGTCGAGCAAGACTGCCGGAAGGTCGTCGCGCTCGATCACGAAGAAATCTCTGTCATCGACCAGACACACGACATCCTCGCCATTGGCGCGCCTAGTCCGTAGCTCCAATAATGCCTGTGCCGGAGCACTCGACAGGCCGACGGCAAGGCGCAGTACCTCAAGTACCGTCTCGTCGACCAGACTCGGCGCGATCAGTCTGTCTTTGTTGTAAGGTCTACCAAACCGCGAACCGGCCATTCTGGCTTGCCAATCCTGTGCTGTTTTCGTTTGCGGTGGATAAAATTACACTGGGATGACACGGCGTCGAGTTTTGCTTTCGTCGCGCGCTCGGTTTACGGTGTCGGCTTTAACCGATGAACCCCATCGAATTTGGATTCGACCGAAGCCATGAGTGACGCTTTGCCTCCCTCCCATACCTTTCCCGTTTCCTGGGAAGAGCTGCATCGTAATTCCCGGGCGCTCGCCTGGCGATTGCTCAGTGCCGGGACCTTCAGCGGTATCGTCGCTGTCACCCGGGGTGGCCTTGTCCCTGCGGCCATTATTGCCCGTGAGCTTGGCATCCGCCTTGTCGATACGGTCTGTATCGCCAGCTATGACGAAATGAATCAGGGCGATATCAAGGTGCTGAAGGGGATCGAGGGTGATGGTGAGGGATTGCTGGTCATCGACGATCTCGTTGATACTGGCAGGACCAGCAGCGTTGTCCGCAAAATGCTGCCGAAAGCCTATTTCGCGACCATATACGCCAAGCCTGCGGGCAAGCCGCAGGTCGATAGCTTTGTGACAGAGGTGAGCCAGGATACCTGGATTCTGTTTCCCTGGGATATTGAACCGCAGTTCAAGCCACCCCTCCATGTTCTCAAGCGCTGAACAGGCATTGACCGGATCGTGACTGAAATTTCTGCCAAATACCCCCGGCTGACGACGGTACCGGGGAAGCATCGCCGCGCTGAGGCGGGCCATCCCTGGATCTATGCCAACGAGGTCGCGCTCGATGCCGCTGCCAAGGCGCTTGATCCGGGAACCATCGTTTCGGTATTCGAGGCTGGCGGGCGGCCGCTCGGCGTTGCCAGCTTCAATCTTCATGCCCTTGTGACGCTGCGGCTGTTCGACCGTAGCCCCACGCAGCGGGTCGATCGCGCTTTCCTGGCGGAACGGATGACGCGAGCCCTGGAGATTCGCGAAAAATTGTTCTCCGAACCCTATTATCGCCTGATCCATGCCGAGGCCGACGGTTTGCCCGGATTGATCGTTGACCGATACGGCTCGGCGCTGGTGTGCCAGCTTAATACCGCCGGGATGGCAGCGCTCGAGCGCGAGTTGCTGGCGGCACTGGAGATGGTGCTTTCGCCCGATATCGTCGTCTTCCGCAACGACAGCCCGGCGCGTGCTCTGGAGGGGTTGGAGAGCGAGATACGGGTGCTCAAGGGAAGACTCGACGGCGCACTGCCTGTGCGCGAAAACGGCTGCGACTTTCTTGCCGATCTTTCCGACGGGCAGAAGACTGGCTGGTTCTTTGATCAGCGACCGAACCGGGCGATGGTTGCGCGATTGGCGCACGGAGCGCGTGTCCTTGACGCCTACACGTTCAGCGGCGGCTTTGGCATCCAGGCTGCCGTTGCCGGCGCCGAGAGTGTGACGTTGCTCGACCGTTCCGAGGGATCGCTAGCCTTGGCGGCGCGGGCCGCAGCACTCAATGGTGTTGGCGCGCGCTGCCGCACCTTGCGGGGCGAAGTATTCGAGACGCTTGAGCGCCTGCATGCTGAGGGCGAGCGTTACGATGTGGTTATTCTCGACCCGCCTGCCTTCGTAAAATCGAAGAAGGATCTGGCCGCTGGAAGCCGTGGCTATCGTAAAATGGTCAGGCTTGGGGCTGCGCTGGTCTCTCGCGGTGGCTTCCTTTTTGCGGCATCGTGTTCCCACAATATGCCGGTCGATCTTTTTGCCGAGGCGGTTTCGCAGGGTTTGCGCGATGCCCATCGCGGCGCGCGGGTCCTTTACAGTGGGGGGGCCGGGCCGGATCATCCCGTGCATCCGGCACTGCCTGAGTCCGCCTATCTCAAATGCCAGCTCCTCGCCCTTGATTGACCCCTCGCAAGTGGGTGGGGGGATTGCCATATTACTGTTATAATAAAGAATTGGGGGTTCGCGCCCCGGCGTTGCCGCGATCTGTCCTGGAGAGAGTGATTGAGTTCCGTCGAGCCACCGCAGAATTCGCGTGAGACACTGTTTCCCGCAGGCCTGCGCGGTCGCGGCGTTGCCCGCGGCGCCGGGGAACGGGTGCCGCGTTACAGTCGTTTGGTCGCGCGTGCCAAGCGTGTCCTGCCGCTCGTCGCTGCGGCGCCGATTGTGATCATTGTGATGTGGCCCTATCTGTCGAGCAGTTTCGCGCGCATTACCATAAGCTTTCCAGCCTTTGACGCCTCGCAGGTCGCCGATTTGCGGATGGTCAATCCGCGTTATGCCGGTGTAGATCATGGCAACCATCCTTTCACCGTGACCGCGGCAACCGCGTTTCAGAATAAGGGAAATGACGAGTTGATGGCGCTGGAACAGCCCAAGGCAGATTTTCGCATGAATTCGGGGGCCTCGGTCACAATCACGGGTGATACCGGCCTCTACCAGTCGCAGGCACATTTCCTTGATCTCAACGGTAATGTGACCTTGAATCGCGACAAGGCCTATACCTTCCGCACACATTCGGCCCGGATCGATCTGGAGAATGACACGGCTGAAGGTCACGAACCAGTTAGTGGTGGTGGTCCGACGGGAACGATCACGGCTGATGGATTCCGTGCCTTGCACAATGGCGAATCGGTGATATTCACGGGACACGCACAACTCGTCGTCACTCCAGCCGGTTCAGATCGCCCGTGACACTCCGATACCTGCCTCTTGGCGTGCTGGCCTTTGCGCTGGCGATATCTCCCCCTTCGCTCGCCGCGACCGGCCAGGACACGACGTCAGCGTCCGAAGCAAAGGCTCCGTCCGGTATGCTCGGGCTTAACGGGACCCATTCAAAGCAACCCATGCATCTCAACGCGGATGGTGGGATCGAGTGGCAACAGGCGACCAAATCCTACATCGCGCGCAAAAATGCAGTAGCGACGCGGGGGAACGTCACCTTGCGGGCGGAAACGATCACCGCCTATTACCGCGACGCCGCCAAAGCCGGCAATACCGAGGTCTGGCGTGTCGTCGCCGAGGGCGGGGTCAGGATCACGACGCCGTCGCAGAGCGTTGTCGGTGACGTCGCGACCTATGACCTGGACAACGCTGTCGTCGTCGTAAAGGGAAGCGCGATCAGGTTGGTGACGCCGCAGGATGTTGTGACGGCGCGCGACTCACTTGAGTGGTACGATCAGAAGCAATTGGCCGTCGCGCGGGGCAAGGCTTGTGTCAAGCATGGGGTCAGAACCGTGCGCGCTGATGTCCTGGCGGCACAAATCGCAACCGCCTCGGGACAGCCCGCCAAGATCAGCAGGGTGAATGCTCTGGGCCATGTCCAGGTATCGGGACCCGGCCAGTTGGGCACGGGAGATAAGGGCGTCTATGACGCCAGGACCGGCAAGGTCACGCTGCGAGGCCATGTGGTCATGGTTCGTGGTGAGAATACGCTGACAGGTGAATACGGGATCGTCGACCTCAGTCAGGGGGTAAGCCGGCTGATGCCTGCAGGGGGCAAGGACGATCGCGTCCATGGCTATATCGTCCCTCAGCAAAAAGGTGGCTCCGGCGACGGGAATCCGCGCTAGAGTAATGGCATGAATGTATTTGCCTCACTCATGGGCGGCCTGCGTCGTGCCGCCGGTCTGTCGGTCCAGGCCGAGCAGAGCCTGCCTGGTTCCTTGCCTCCGTCAGAGGGCGCAAGTGATCCCGCAAGCGATGGCACGCCACGGCTGGTCGCGAACAACGAAGGGCTTGTCGCCCTCAATCTTGGCAAGCAGTTCCGGAAGCGGCCGGTGTTGCGCGACGTGTCGATATCGGTGAAGCGTGGCGAGGCCGTAGGTCTCCTTGGCCCGAACGGTGCCGGCAAGACCACCTGCTTTTATATTCTAACGGGACTGCTTAGTCCTGATGTCGGCACTGTCATGCTGGACGGACAGGACATTACCAGCCTCCCGATGTATCAGCGCGCCAGGCTCGGCATCGGCTACCTGCCTCAGGAAGCCTCGATCTTTCGGGGTCTGACCGTTGAAGGCAATATGCGCGCGGTCCTCGAAGTGGTCGAGCCGAATGCGGTAAAGCGCGATGCCATGGTTGACGCCTTGCTCGCCGAATTCTCGATATCCCATCTTCGTCGTGCGCCGGCGATCGCGTTGTCAGGTGGCGAGCGTCGTCGCGTCGAGATTGCGCGCGCGCTGGCGACCCAGCCAAATTTTATCCTGCTTGATGAACCGCTAGCCGGTATCGACCCGATCGCGCTCAATGATATTCGCGAACTCGTCCGGCATCTCAAGAAGCGCGGTATCGGTGTGCTGATCACTGACCACAATGTCCGCGAGACCCTTGAAATCGTTGACCGCGCTTATATCCTGCACGACGGCAGGGTCTTGCGCGAAGGCAAGCCGAGCGACATTGTCGAGGATCAGAATGTCCGCCGGGTCTACCTTGGCGAGCGCTTCAGTCTTTAAATCGGGTCGCGAACTTGTGGCGTCACCCTATACATGAGCCAGTTCACGGTACGTGTGACTCTCGCGCCAATCTTTCCGGTTTGATGATGTCATCGAACATCGATCGGCGCTAGGACGGAACAGGATCATGGCTTTCAGCCAAAGGCTCGACCTTCGCCAGTCCCAGTCACTCGTCATGACGCCACAGTTGCAGCAGGCGATAAAGCTGCTGCAACTCTCCAATCTTGAGCTCACCAGCTTTGTAGAGCAGGAACTGGAGCGGAACCCGCTACTTGAGGCCGATGATGGCGACCGCGACGGCAACTTCATCCAGGATCCAAGCCTCGTCGCGCCGGCCGTTCCCGTCTCAGATGTTACCGAGCCGACCACGGCGGTGATCGAGGAGGGCGGTAATTTCGCTAATGACGACGTTGCCCTGTGGCAAGCTGAAGGCGGCGCCGAAGGGGGCGGTGACGCTGATCTTGCCGGTGGCGATATCGAAACCTGGAAAACCCGTAATACACCGCTTGGTGGCGATGATCTGATGGGTCTTGAAGAGACCCTGCGCCAGAGCGTGACCTTGCGGGAGCATCTTGTCAGCCAGTTGAACTGCGATATCGATACGCCGGCCGAGCGCATGATCGGCTTGCACTTGATCGATCTGCTCGATGAATCCGGGTATCTGACCGCCGATCTCGGCGAAGCGGCGACGCTGCTCGGCTGCGATATGGCCGCGATCGAGGCGACGCTGGAACGCCTTCAGCGATTCGACCCTTGTGGGGTCTTTGCCCGAACGTTGAAGGAATGTCTGGCTCTACAGCTTCGCGATCGCGACCGCTTGGACCCTTGCATGGCAAAGCTCCTCGACAATCTGCAGCTGTTGGCAAACCGGGACGTTAGCGCATTGATGCGGGTCTGCGGGGTTGATGCCGAAGACCTCGCGCAGATGGTTTCCGAGATCAAGGCACTCGACCCCAAGCCTGGTCTAGGGTTCGAGCCCGCGACGGTGCAGGCCGTAATCCCCGATATCCTGATGCGGCCGCAATCCGGTGGCGGATGGTTGATCGAGCTCAATAACGATACCCTGCCGCGTGTCCTGGTGAATACACGCTATTACGCCAAGGTCAGCCGAAGCGTTGCGAGCAAGGACGCCCGCGACTACCTGAGCGAGCAGTTCCAATCGGCCAATTGGCTTGTGAAATCTCTCCATCAGCGTGCCAACACGATCCTGCGCGTCGCGACAGAGATCGTGCGTCAGCAGGAAGCCTTCTTCATTCACGGCGTCTCGCACCTGCGACCGTTGATCCTGCGCGATATCGCCGAAGCGATCAGCATGCATGAGAGCACGGTCAGCCGCGTCACCACCAACAAGTACATGTCCACCCCTCGCGGGCTGTTCGAGCTGAAATATTTTTTCACCTCGGCGATACCCTCCGCACATGGTGGCGACACCCATTCCGCGGAGGCCGTGCGGTTTCGAATCAAGGCCTTGATAGACAAAGAAAACATCAATGAAATTCTGTCCGACGACAGGATTGTCGAAATCTTGCGCGAAGGGGGCATAGACATTGCCCGCAGAACGGTCGCAAAGTATCGGGAGGCGATGCGAATCCCGTCTTCGGTGATGCGGCGACGGGAGAAATCGATGATGGGCTGATCTGGCGGTCGATCTCCTTGGCTGTGCGCTGAAGTGATCGATTATTGTTCCAGATCAATGGCCCCCACCGATTCTTCGCCTCAAATTGGACGTCGGGCCTTAAGCGGGATCCAATCGACTTCCCGAGGTTTCGAGGCCCGGCGACTTGGCAAGAACGCTCGGCACTTGAGCGTCAATGAAGAGGGGGCCTGCAATGGGCATTCAATTTTCAGTCACGGGCAAACAAATGGACGTCGGCACCGCGCTGCGCCAGCATATCGAGACGAATGTCACTGGACTGGTCGATAAGTACTTCGGCCATGGGATCGAGGGGCATGCCGTTATCTCAAAGGAGGCTCATCGCTATTGCGTCGATCTGTCGGTTCATATCGGGCGCGGTATCCTGCTTCAGGCCCATGAGAAGGATGCTGACCCCTATCAAGCCGCCGACAAGGCTGCTGACAACATCGCCAAGAGAATGCGCCGTTACAAGCGGCGGCTGCGTGATCATCATGCCAGTGACAAGGAGCACCGCGCCGAGCGGGTCTCCTATCAAATCCTGGCGAGCGAAGCCGAAATTGAAGAAGCACAGGTGCCTGAGCCCGAGGCAACGCATCCCGTAGTCGTGGCGGAGATGACCACTGAAGTGGCGACCTTGACCGTCAGCGAGGCGGTGATGCGTCTTGATCTCGCTAATGTTCCAACCTTGATGTTCCGCAATTCCGCGCACGGAGAGTTGAACGTCGTTTATCGCCGCAACGACGGCAATATTGGCTGGATCGATCCTGCGGGTTCTCCTGCGCTGCACTGAACCAAGTGATCGCCGCCATATCGCGCCCTCGGCCTGGTTCGGGTCGGGGGCGCGTTTGGGCCGGAAGGCAGCGTTGTGCGAATCGACTGGCGGCCAGCGCTTAGTGGCTGTATGGAAGTCCAGCAATAGCCGGATTGACGCGTCGGTCATTCGGTAGAAATATATTAAAAATCATAGAGTTACTTTTAGAACTTGTGCGATTGACAGACTGTCAAGCCGCGCTTTGCTCCGAAGGCTGGGACCGCTAGCGACATGAATATTGTTGATTTCATTAGCGGCGACGCAATCATTTCGTCGCTGCGCGCCGCGACCAAGGAGCAGGCACTGACGGAATTGGCAAAGCGGGCCGTCGGTCTGAGTGGCCGTAGCGAGTCAGAGATTTTCGCTGCTTTAATGGAGCGTGAGGCGCTTGGCTCAACCGGCTTCGGTGGCGGGATCGCGATCCCTCACGCAAAACTCAAGGGGATCGACAGAATCCATGGGTTGCTGGCACGGCTGGAACGCCCGATCGAGTTTCAGGCCATCGATGGTCAGCCGGTGGATTTGATGTGTCTGTTGCTGGCTCCGGCAAACGGCAATGCCGATCACCTCAAGGCTCTTGCCTGCGTTTCACGCTTTCTGCGCGATCCTGTCATCAGTGGCAAACTGCGCCACGGTAAAACCGCCGCAGATCTTTTTGCTGTTTTGACGGCGAGTAAACCCGGCAGCACGCCTTAAGCTGCGGCTGCCGAGTTCGATGCCAGGGTCAATGGACGCTGACAGGCTCCATGCCCTGCTGGCGGATCGCGGCGTAGGCGATATCTCTGTTCGGCGATAGCCCCATCTGCGTGCCATCGGCCGCGTGAATCGTATAAACGGTTTCGTCCTCAAGACGGACACTCTTGACGAATGCGACATCCTGAACACCGAGCATCGCGAGGTCGCGGTGGGAGAGGTGCCGTGGGTTAATGTTCGTGTTCATCGTCGTTACCCTTTCTAAAACCCGTCAAGCGACCCCCCATTTGGGCCGGTGGCCTGACGTTCCGTGTCAACGCAAATCAAACCTCAGACTGTTGCCTTCTTTGCGGGAACCTCAATCTGTTGTGCTCCAGCCCCTCCCGGCTGGCCTCGTCGAATCTCGACCTTGCGAATCTTCGGCTCTACGGTGGGCCGGATCAGATCCACGTGCAATAGCCCATTATCGAGCGAAGCGCCGGCAACCTCGATTCCTTCCGCCAGTACAAAGGCGCGCTGGAATTGGCGGGCCGCGATACCGCGATGAAGGTAGGCACGGTCCCGATCATCGGCTTGCTTACCGCGGATGATCAGTTGGTTGTCTTCGATCTGAACCGATAGGTCATCGGACGCGAAGCCGGCAACCGCCAGCGTGATGCGAAGGCGTTCATCCGAGATCTGTTCAATATTATAAGGTGGGTAGCCATCGACGGACGACTTCGCTACCCGATCGAGCGTCCGCTCGAAATGGTCGAAACCCAATAACAGCGGTGAACTAAACAGCGACAAGCGACTCATGGCAGCGATGCCTCCTCCTCTTTCGATTGAGCGAGCAGACGTTGGCGGACCCGATATCGGCACCCGCGACGAAAACCACAGCGTTCCCGTTAAGACGTTATTTGGGGAAGCAATCATCCGGATCAAGGGTAGGTCTGATAAATGATGCGGATATTTGTTGCGGTGCAAAACATGCGGTCATCCCGTGCCGTTAACCTTGCCCCCGTCAGATCACTGGTTTAAGCAGCAGCACAAGCTCGATCGCCGTCGTTCGGCCCTCTTTTCGGATATCCGCATGTCTTCTCTTCTGACCCGCCAAACCGCAGAGCCGCTCTGGCGGCTCGCCGTAGAGGTTCCGGAGGAGCCCCTTGCGGAGGCGACGATGGCGTTGATGCAAGGCGTGGCGGTTACCGTCACCGCCTTCCAAGCGGTCGAGTTCGGTCCCTGGCTGGTCACAGGGTTCTGTCAGGGCAAGCCGGAAACTGCGGCGCTTGAGGCCGGGATCACGATGCTCGCACTCGCGCATGGCATGGATGAGCCGACCCTTTATCTGGAACTCCTGCCTGATGTCGATTGGCTGCGCCTCAATCAGGAGAGTTTTCCCGCTCGGCGGGTCGGGCGCTACTTCATCTATGGCTCGCATCTGGGGGATATTGTACCTGCCGGCGCTATCGGACTTAAGATCGATGCCGCGACCGCCTTCGGTACTGGTGAGCACGCCACGACCTATGGCTGCCTCCTCGCGCTTGATCGTGTTGCCCGGCGCGGGCGACGGGTCCGCGTACTGGACATGGGAACCGGTACCGGCATTCTTGCAATAGCGGCGGCAAAGACCTGGGGCTGCGGCGTCATTGCTTGCGATATCGATCATCATTCGGTCGAGGTGGCAAAGGAAAATGCCCAAGTAAACGGGGTTGCAGCGCTGATCCATTGCGCGACCAGCGATGGCTACGCGGCATCGCTGGTTCGACGCGGCGGGCCGTATGATCTGATTTTTGCCAATATCCTGGCCCGTCCGCTGGTCGGGATGGCGTCACACCTTGCCCGTCATCTTGCACCCGGTGGGTATGCGATCTTGTCTGGCTTGCTCGCCGGTCAGGAAGGATACGTGGCCACGGCGCAGAAGGCCCATGGCCTTGTTTTTGTCTCGCGCATCCGCCGTGAGGGCTGGCATACACTGCTGTTTCGAAAGCCTCAAGCCTAGAGCGGGTCGCGTTTCGGCGGAAGCGTCGAACGCGTGAATCCGCTCTATAACTATATGATTTTAGAGCAAATTTATGTGATTTGATGATTCCATCAAATCACATTTTGCTCTAGGTCGGATTGGCGAGTGTTTTGATCTTCGGCCATGAAAAAAGGCGCATCCGACGGATGCGCCTTTTCTTTCGGTAACCGCGCCCGAGCTTACTTCAACTCGATTTCGGCGCGACGGTTCTGGGGCTCGCGGACGCCGTCCGGGGTCGGGACCAACAAGCCGGACTTCCCAACGCCGACGGTCGAGATGGTCTCGGCGCCAACGCCGTCCTTGATCAGCTCTGCCTTGACCGCAGCGGCGCGGCGCTCGGAGAGCTTCTGGTTGTAGCCAATCGAGCCGACGGTATCGGTGTGACCGGTGACGTCGATTTTCGCGAGATGACCGGCAACGACGGTCGCGGCGGCTTGCTTGATGATCGACGCGGCATCAGCCGTGATGACCGACTTGTTGAAGTCGAAGAACACCTGGAAGGCGCGCTGTGGCTCGGGTGCGGACGCCGGTGCGGCTGCTGGAGCGGCAACGGCAGCGACCGGTGCGGCAGGAGCAGGCGCGGCCGGCGGTGCTGCGAAGTCGAAGCGGAGGCCAAAGAACAGCGTATGGTCGAGCAGATTGCCCTTGGTCGGGCTCGGCGCCAGGCCGAAGCGCACGTCCGGGGTGGCGATCAGACGATAATCGACGTCGAGCTTGATGGCGTCAGTGATCGGGAATGCAAGACCGGCGATGCCCTGGAAGCTGACCCGGCGACCGCTGATGCCGCCCGGAACACTGAATCCGCCGCCCGTGACGTTGGAATAACCGATACCGGCGCCGACATGGGGGATCGCGCTGGCGAACAGGGGGTATTGGTCAAAGTCATAAATGCCGTTGAGCAGGAAGCTGGTCGCATGAACCTGGCCACCGACGCGCGTATGGTTGTAGCCATTGACACGATCAGTGAAGTAGCTGACCTCGCCTTCCGTGCGCCAGCCATTGCCGAAAGACCAGCCGATCGCGCCGGCAAAATTGCCACCCAGCTTGAAAGACGCACTGCCCGTCGGGTTCGCCCATGACGGGCCCAATCCGGCTTCACCATAGACGCCCTTGACCGGGTTGGCGAAAGCTGCGCTCGACAGAGCCAAGGCGGAAACCGCGCCCACGAGGCCGGCGGCGAGCAATTTAAGGTTGGCTTTCATAATTCCTCCATCGGGTCAAACGAACAAAGCGAAGTTGATGGACACAGCTTATCGTCGCTTCTCGTGCCTTAGAACACCGTGTTTACTGGAAAGTGGTGCGGTTTTGTCGAAGGTGATGCAAAAAAAGCGCAAGATTGCGGCGAAACTTTGAAATTTGGGCCA
>CAIXXC010000190.1 GCA_903923205.1 uncultured Rhodospirillales bacterium
CACCGTTGAAATGGATCAAGTGATCGGGCACATCGGCCAGCCAAACTTCAGTTTCCCACGCAATCTGCGGGGCGTGCTTTTTAAATTCCGCCATATCCGGAAATGCACTGACATAGACGAACCCAGCGGGGCAGTCCGCCAGCATGGCTTCCAACTCAACAATCCGCTTCGGTGATACCGGTCCATGAGAAGTGACCGCCTCAACCAAAAACAGCCACTTCCGAGTCCGATCATACAGCACGACATCGGGCAATTTATCGTGGTCCGTAATGGGTATTCCCAGATCGGCCAGAGCCTTAACGTTGACGACCAGATTCTTCTTAGCTGTGTCGCCGAGATAGAGCAGCTCGGACCCTGGAGCGAAACGAGGCGCGAATTCCTCGACGATCGCTTTTTGCACCTCGTTATGCTTACCCGGTGAGAGCCGGATTTCCTGCCCATCCGGCAACGTAATCGGCACCCTCTTTTGTTCACGTTCCGGCGTGTATAGCACTCGAAGCGTACCATGCTCGGTCACGAATTTCTCTGCAGCAGTATTCCAACGCGCCGTACCGTAGGTCTTCACCGCTTCCAATGCTGCCTCGGTGATCGCGTAATGCGCTTTCGGACTATTCGTCGGTAGATTCGGTTCGAAGGGGTTATAATCTGCGATGTGTCCCTGAACGAACTGGTGCAGCACCTGCCTGCGGAACGTCTCCCGCGTGTTCGGTGCGTATTCCTTCCCGAATTTTTCGCGGACGTAATCCATGATCCCTTTTGTAACCGTGCAGCGGATTCGTTTCGCGTCCGACCACCGATCATCTGGCCCTAAGCCGCACAATGAAATCAGCGTAAGCGCCGACATTTCATTCGACTGCGCAGGAGGCAGCCCAAGGGCCTTCAGAATATTCTTCGCTTCCTCAACATTAGCCACGAGCTACCGCTTTCTCTCGCACCTGCATGGTGCCAGTGAGTTCCAATACAAGCGCATCGATGTCACCGAGGGCGCCACCGAGCGCACGCGCGCGCCGCCCGATCGCCACAATAATTTCTCGCGGCGGTAGCGGCATCGTCCGCAGCTCCGTCGCACTAACCTGCGTATTACCGTTCGTGGTTCTAAAATAGGTGTCGAGCAACGAACTGTTAAAGAGCGCGGCGAGCCCGAACGTCTCGTCCTCAGTTAGTGTCCCACCAGGGCGATACACATAATTCAAGTGGTTTTCTAGGCCGACCATTAATGCCTGACTGGACCGCGCCAAATAGGGGCCGGCCACAAGCCGCCGTTCCTCTTCTTTGGCGCTGAAGCGCCGGAGAAGCACGTAATTACGGTTCGGCACGAGGAGCGGCTGCGACTCTGGGACATGCTTGATGTATTCAGGTTTATGCCGTCCTAGCGGCCACCTCACTGCCATCGAGCGGACGTGGTTCATCCAAAGAAGCGGCACATGGCTACCCGGAACAGAACCTACCTTTTCAACGAAAGCGGTAGCACGAAACGGCACCACCGGCCCCGTCGAAATTTGGAGACCGTAAATCTTTAACGAGCCCGGCCAGCTATCCACGATTTGAACCAGCTCATCCTCGGCATCACTGACGGGTAGACGTAGCACCTTCTCGCGCGATTTCAGATCCAGGACCGAGTCGATGCTAACGACCCGCTGATCCGGCGTTTCAAGATCGCGCACACCCTGGCTTGAGGAGATTGTCATCAGCTTGGCACCCTTGCGCGCCGGCCAATCGTCTTCCCGGATGCCTTTCAAGATGACGTTTTCTTGCAAAACGGCGTCACGGCTGAAAGCATCTCGCCGAGAACCGAAGACATGGACCGCCTGGGGCCTAATACATGCAAAAAAATGCTCCCGGAATGCCCGGAAATAAGGACCGGAAGCGAAGCTGCGCGGCGTAATGAAGATGAATTCTCCTCCATCTTTCAGCATCGCCGCGCCGACAGCCATGAACAATCCGTAGATATTCGGTTGACCGTGAACTACGGCGGCGGCTGCCTGAGCCCTCGGGTCTGCCTTGTTCAGTTTGAAATAGGGTGGATTTGCAATCACCAAGTCGAAGGCTTTTTCAGACCGCAAGTGCG
This sequence comes from uncultured Rhodospirillales bacterium, assembly GCA_903923205.1. Taxonomy (GTDB): domain Bacteria; phylum Pseudomonadota; class Alphaproteobacteria; order ATCC43930; family CGMCC-115725; genus CAIXXC01. Next base: position 2,069 of record CAIXXC010000190.1, read on the forward strand.
GAAAAAACCCACCCATGGAGCGCAAGGCGCTGGCGTGTTCGAGGACGAAATCTCGACATATGATCTCGTAAGTTATCTCGACGCGATGACCAATAGCCCACATCTGAAGGTCGCGAAGAACCTCCCCCAAAATTTTTACCAATTCCGGATCGACTTCATAGGCGACGAGTTCGACGTGGCACGTATGATGCGGGCGTTGCACAAGCGACTCGACGACCGCACAGAGAAGTATCCCTGCTCCCGCAGCAGGATCGAGCACCCGCAAGGTATCGCGGGTAGCTGTCACCTGATTAGCCATGAAATCGGCGACAGGGATTGGTGTCAGATAAAGCCCATGACTCTTTCTATGATCGACACTTACCTGTCCGGCATAAATCCCGCCAACTCGATCGGAATGAAAGATCGGTCGCGTGACACCACTCGACCGAGCGGTCGCCGCGACGTCAGCTAAAGCATCCAGTGGAAGCGCATGTTCGAGGCCCATAAAGCACCATATCAGTTTTGACTGACGCTATCAGATTCGAAACAGAACAAAAGACGAATATATGGTCGCGTTTTCCAAAAAACTTCTCAACGCAGCGAATGCGACATTCTAAGCTCGAACAATAGCGTCGTTGATTGGACGGGAACCGTGCCAATCAGTTATTTCTTGGAAATGTAGGGGCACCGTTGGCGGAAGGCATCGAAAAAGATTTCGCCATTTTTTTCACATATATTTACACATACACAGAAATTATAGATAATAATATAACTATATCAATATATTACGTATATACGCGCCGGACTCAAAATCCGGTTCCGAGAGGAGTGTCGGTTCGATTCCGACCGCCCGCACCAACTTTTTTTCCAAACTTCCCAATTATAAGAATAAGCCCGCGCCCCTTGTTGCGCCGTGATCGATGCGGCGATCAATAAATTATCTCGATTACCTATCGCAATTTTTAAAATAATACTTATTTATTTGATCTGTGAATTATAATAATTAATATTGGAATCAATGAAATTTATTGTATTAATTTATAAATATTGTACCAATTTTACGGTAATCAATTTACAATTTTCTTTTATATGAGATATAAAATTTTCCTTCTTTTTTGAGATTTGCTGACTTCGTAGGAAGAAGATGGCCGTAAATTCCTTGAAATTGGTCGGTGACGTCCTGCAATCCGCGCCGGAAGCAATGCTCGTGATCGATTGCGGCAAGATCGCCTATGCAAACACCCAGATTACTGTCGCCTTTGGCTATTCTTCGGCAGAGTTGAAGGGACAACCGCTCCATCTGTTGATCCCCAGCATGGAACACTCAACCGGCGCGGATTCAAGCCATGCGTGGCTGGCAACCCCGGGACTTGGCGTTTTCAGGGCACCGGATGCGGTGCTTGGCCAACGCAAAGACGGAACCACGTTCGCTATTGAGATGACGATGAGTCAGATCACCATGCGGCGGAAAAGTTTCGTGATGGGCGTCGTTCGCGACGTCACCGACCGCAAGGCGCTTGAGGGCATCCTTGAAAGCGTCCGCATTCAGATGATCGCCTCGGCACGGTTGTCCTCTCTCGGTGCGATGGCGGGCGGCATCGCCCATGAGATCAACAATCCCCTGGCAGTCATTCACGCCCTCGCCAGCGACCTTGCCGAGCAGGAAACAATCTCTCGCGATGAGACCGTGTCTTGTGCCGCCCAGATTGTCGGACATGCCGAACGCATCCTGAAGATCGTCGTCAGCATGCGGCATTTGTCGCGTGACGGCGCGCAGGACCCGTTCACGACGACAGCCGTGACAAGCATCGTCGCCCAGACCCTCGACCTGTGCGAGGAGCGGTTTCGTACCAATTCGGTGACGCTCTACGCCCCCTCAATCGACCCCGCTTTGCGGATCGCGTGCCGCGAGGTTCAGATCTCGCAAATCCTCGGCAATCTTTTGCTGAACGCCTTCGACGCCGTGATCGGTAAGGTCGGCGAGCGCTGGGTACGGCTTGAAGTAGGGGTCGAGGGACCAGATCTGGTCTTTTCGGTGATCGACAGTGGCGGTGGCGTGCCCGAGGCGCTGAGAGCCAGGATCATGGAGCCGTTTTTCACCACCAAGCCGATCGGCCGGGGAACCGGCCTTGGGCTGAGCCTGTCAAAGCGTTTTGCCTCGGATCATGGTGGCTCGCTGCGGCTCGACGAGAAGAGCCTCAACACCTGCTTCTCGCTCAGCCTGCCGCTGGTGCAGGCGGGACATCTGCAATGAAACTGAACGAAGCCACCGTTTTGATCGTGGATGACGAGATCCCGTTGCTGCGTATTTATGAGCGCTGGTTCCAGAACGAGGAATGTCGCGTCCTCACCGCGACCAACGGCCTCGAGGCCCTGGCGCTTCTCGATGCCCAGCCGGTGCATATGATCGTGTCCGACATTCGCATGCCCAGGATGGACGGGTTCGCGATGGCAAAGCGCATCCAGCACATGGCCGGCTACTATCCGAAGATCATCTTCATCAGCGGCTTCAGCGAGGTCACCGATCGCGATTGCTACGGCCTCGGCGTCGAGGCCGTCCTGGCGAAGCCGTTCAAGCGCCAGGCGCTGATCGAGATGGTGACGCGCAGCCTGACCTCCCGCGATCTGCTATGGCAGGAGCAACCGCTCACCACTCCCGCGCTGTCCGTCCACGCCAGCTTCGACAGCCTGCGCGGTGCCATCGACCAAGGCCTGATCGCGTTCGGCCATGGCGGGGTCTGCATCGATTCGCTGCTGCAATTCCCCGTCGGCGACGCGGTTACGCTCGATATCGCCTTCACCGCGGATCATCACGCCCTATCGGGGCAGGGCATCATCCGCTGGATCGCCGGCGACGAACACCAGATCGGGATCGAGATCACCCATATCGGCGATACCGACCGCAGTTGGGCCGCCGACCTCGCCGAGCACAACGAGACCGTCTCCGTCATCCCGATCCACTCCCAGACGCTCCGGCACGCTTAGCCTGTTGGTGGGTTGAGGAGTTCGGGCTTGAGCGGTCATCATTTCGCTACCTCGCCGCAGCCGCCTGCGCTAACAATTTCAGGCTCGCGACAACGAAGAGCGGGGGACTCCCTTGCGACGGCTGGTGAAATTTCTTCATACGATCGGGGCGATCGGGCTGATGGGTTCGATGGCAACGCTGACTGTGCTGATGCATGAGGTGCCGCCGACGACGGCGCTGGCGGGCTATGCCCTGATCTATGGCGCGATGGCGAAGATCGTGGGTTGGATTTTCCTGCCCGCGCTGGCCTTGACCCTGATGCCGGGGCTGCTGGCGATCGGGATCACGCCCGCCTTTCACAACGCGGGCTGGGCCTGGGCCAAGCTCGCGACCGGGGTCCTGGTTTTCGAGGGATGTCTGGTCGATATCGTCGGGCCGATCCAGGAGGAGGCGCGGTTGAGCGCGAGCGCCCTTGCCGGGCATCTGAGCCCTGCCCTGCTGGCGGGCTCTGCGGGCGGCGTACGCGGCTCGCTCTGGGTGATGATGGTGGTGGCCACGGCCAATATCGTGCTCGCCATCTGGCGGCCGCGCTTTACCAATCTGCGCGATTAAGAGCAGCCGGACCGCCCTTTGGGCAGGCACAACCGCTTGCATTTTTGGCGCTGAAAATTCAACTTTCACGCAAGTGTAACTTCATATTCTCCAAAAAGTTACATCGGGCAGGCATGGCTTAGCGGCCATATGCTGATCGTATTTTGCTTTCCCTTCATGGGGTGAATCCGACGGCCTGGCATTTGATAACGCCGTTTCAACCTTGCCAAGCCTGCCCGGGACGCCTGCGAAAACACGCGCCCCGGCACGGTCATTGGACCACCCATCTGGAGCTCATTATGAAGCGTTACATGTTCATGGCCGCCGCCGCAGCGATGATTGCGTCGGCCCCCGTATCGGCCGCCACCGCCCCTACCCCCACCCTCCCCGAGGCCGGGGCCGTCCGTCATGTCTACCTGATCATGATGGAAAACCATTCCGCGCAGGAAATCATCGGCAACGCCAATGCGCCCTTCATGACCAGCGAAGCCGCAACCGCCAACCAGGCGACCTCGTACTACGGCGTCGGTCATCCGAGCCTCGTCAATTATCTTGAGGTTGTCGGTGGTTCGAACTTCGGCGTCACCAGCGATTACTGGCCGGCCTGGGCCAAGGGCGGCTGCGTCGACAACGCTGCCGGCAGCACGGGCTGCGCCAATGCGGTACCCCCGCTGGCCGGGACGCTATTTGACGTCGCGACCTCGGCGACTGCGCAAAATGGCGGCTGCAGCCTCTCGTTCACCAACGCCCCCGTCATCAACAACTGCGCCATCCGCGATTACGCCAGCACGGCTGTCACGGCCAAAACCATCGCCGACCAGCTGGTCGAAAAAGGCTTGACCTGGAAGACCTATCAGCAGGCATTGCCGACCCTCGGCAACCGGATCGATGGCGTGAACTATGCCGATGGCAGCTTCTCGAACCTGTCGCAGGTCGCCTCGACCACGGTGATCCCCAAGCTTTATGCCGTGAAGCATAATCCGTTCGTCTATATGGCGAATGTCCAGGCCGGCACCACGCCAGGCGTCACCGAAGCGCAGGTCGCGGATTTCGACGGCACGGACGGTCTATTCGCGGATCTCGCCCGCAACAACGCGCCGAGCTTCTCGTTCATCGTTCCCGATCAGTGCCGCGACATCCATAAGCTGTCCGGCACGGAAGCCGTCTGCAACCAGGATGGCCCCTCGATCCAGCTCGCCGACGCCTATGTCAAAAAGATCGTGACCGCGATCAAGGCTTCGAAGTCATGGGCCAGCGGCAAGGGCGCCATCATCATCATGTTTGACGAGAACGACTACGCCAACGGTGCCAACGTCGTTCCCTTCATCGTCGACAAGAACTACGGCAAGCAGGGTGTCCAGAGCACCAAGGTCTATGACCACTTCTCGCTGCTGAAGACCCTTGAAGACGTGTACGGGCTGCCCTGCCTGAACCATGCCTGCGATGCGACCTCGGTGGACATGGCCGATCTCTTCGACCGGAACAACTAAAACAAAACTGCGATCGGAGGGCGCCATCCGATCGCAGCCCATTACCTGCAAGTTGAGACGCCGTTTGCGGCCTGACCGCTGCGCCGGGTCGCAAACGGTTCCTTACGCCTCGCAGGTCGAATATCGATCCTTGCGCGGCCCCATATAACCGAACAGATAGCCCGCGACTTTGCGCATCTGGATCTCCTCCGAGCCTTCGGTGATGCGATAGCGGCGATGGTGGCGAAAGATGTGCTCAAACGGTTTGTGCCGGGAATAACCGATACCGCCATGGACCTGCATCGCGCGATCGGCAGCCTCGCAGCACAGCCGGTTCGCCCAGTAATTACACATGCTGATCCGGTCCGAGAGTTTGTGCTCGATCTCCTTATGCGGCAGCCGGTCCATCTGCCACGCGGTCTTATAGATCAGCAGGCGCAGCATCTCGGCCTGGGTCGCCAATTCCACCAGCGGGAACTGGATCGCCTGATTGCGGGACAGCTCCTCGCCGAAGGGCTTGCGCTGTCGTGCGTAGGCGACGCTTTCCTCAATGCAATACGTCGCCGCGCCCAGGGAGCTTGCGGCCTGACGGATGCGGTTCTGATGGACGAAGGACTGCGCCACCGACAGCCCGCGATCGAGCGGCCCGAACAGCGCCTCTTCCGGTACCCAGCAATTCGTGAAGCTCATCCGCGGATGATCGGTCGGCATGTTGAAGGTCCAGAGATATTCCTCGACCTTGAGGCCCGGTGTCGTTACCGGCACGAGGAAGCACGAGATGCCGCGCGCCGACCCATCGACCCCGCCGGTACGGGCGAAGGTGGCGCAGTGGGTCGCCGTATGCATGCCGGTGATCCACATCTTCTCGCCGTCGATCCGCCATCCCGCCACGCCGTCCCGCGTCTCGGCCACCGCACGCGTCTCCATATGGGTGGCATCGGAGCCGTGATCAGGCTCGGTCAGGCCGAAGGCGACGCCGCGTGTGCCCTCGAAACAGCCCAAGATGAATTCCTGCTTCTGCGCTTGGGTGCCGAAGCTGTCGAACATCGCGACGAAGGGAAAATTTCCGACAATCGAATGCTCGTTCTGCAGATCATTGTGAAGGCCAAGACCCTTGGCCGCGAAACGCTCGCGGATCACTGCCATCCATAAATTGGCGCCATCCCTGCCGCCGTAGGCCTTGGGTGCGGAAAAACGCCAATGTCCTGCCCGATCGGCGCGCCGCGTCGCCTCGCGCAGCAGCGCCTCCCATTCCGGGCGCGGCAGGCCCTGGTTTTCGAAATCGGTGCGGGCATATTCGCGGCGATGATCGAAGAAGCGCTCGTTATCATCCTGCGCCTGCAGCGGCTTGATCTCGGTCTCGATGAAATGGTCAAGCTCGCCCAGATAGGCGATCAAGTCTTGCGGCAGGTCGAAATCCATTGGGTCGTCTCCAGGCTTTAAGTCTTGGTCTTAGCCAACGCAGCGTTTTCTTCAAGCGTGCGCAGATAGGCCGAATAACGCGGCTGGTCGATGCCGAGCTTTTCCAGCGTCGTGGCGTAGAGATGGTCCCGTATCGCCGGGGTGACGGCGTCCGGCCCGCCTTCGCCGAGGTGCGCGGATAAGGCGGCGTTCAACTCGGCAAGCGATCCATCCCGGCCAAGCAGGGCGACCAGACGATCATGTTCCGCCGCAGCCGATTCCGCGCCCAGGGCAAGATCACGCTGAACCAGTTCAAGTGCGTTGGCCGCTACCCGCGCATCAAAGGCTTCACGCGGGGGGAGCAGCGGGGCGGCGCTGTCCCGCAGGAAGCGGATGACCGCCGCGAGCAATTGGGCCGAATTGGGCTCATCCTGCATGGCGATCTCCAACAGGCAAAATCAGGCGCAGCAGATCGATCTCGGTCTCGGACGCACGCCGGGCGATCATGCAGCGCTCGACCGAGGCATCCTCGCCGCGCTGGATCCAACTTACCATCTCAGCACAGGTCAGGCCCCAGCGCAGCGTGCTGAGCACTTCCCAGAAATGCACCGCCGCCGCATCCACGCCACGGCCCGAGGTCCGCCGATAGGCGGCGAACAGATCGGCGCGATCGGCGATGCCGCCGACCGGTCGGTCAATCTCGCCAAACCGCCAGGAATTGACGCAGAGCCAGCCCAGATCCTCCATCGGATCGCCGAGATGGGCGACCTCCCAATCGAGCACGGCACGGATACCCTCGGGGCCGAACATCAGATTGCCGTTACGAAAATCGCCATGAACCAGGCGCGGCGCCACGACCTTCGGCTGATTGCGGTCGAGCCAGCCAAGGGCGAAGTCGAAAACCGGTCGATGCTGGCCCGTCGCCACGTAGAGTGCGCGGAGGTTTGCAATCTCTCCCGCCGGTGTCGCGGTTCGCAGTCCGATCCCGGTTCCGTCGATATCATGGATCTGGGCCAGGATCTCGCCCGCCTGGGCGGCGAATACGGCACGGGCCGGAGCAAAGGCGGGATCACGCAGCACCCGGCGCGCCAAGGTCTCTCCTGCAATGCGATCCATGATGAAGCCACGACCGATGCCGTCATTTGCGGTCAGACCATAACGGATCACAGGTGCGGGCACGCCGGCTGCGACGGCGGCTCTGATCGCCCTGGCCTCGCGCTCCGGCCCGATAACGCGATCACCGAAGCGCTCACCCGGTGGCATCCGGCGCAGGATCAAGGTTCGACGACCACCATCCGGATAGAGAAGGTCAAAAGCCCATGTCTCCTGGCTGGCCCCGCCCGATAGACGCTGCAATCCGTCAATTTCGACCGCGGCCGGATCGATCCGGGGCGCAAGGGCACGCAGCGCTGCAGCAAGTGCTGCCACGGCAAGATCACTCACGGCCTGCTGCTCCCGGCGATCCCGACCCTGCGACAGGACATTCAGACCCTCCCCTCACGGCCGCGCTTGACGGGCGGCTTCATGGGGTCGCAGTTTCCGGGACAACAGGGAAATCGTCAACCTGACGGCTGGCATGCTCGCGCAATCCCTTGACAGGCGCGAAGATATCGCTAGTTTGCGCCCCTCCCGATCACTCCTATGGCGAAAGACCATGGCGAAGAGCTCCACAGTCCTCATCAAGCTCGTCAGCACCGCTGACACCGGCTACTACTACGTCACCAAGAAGAACCCCCGTGCCAAGACGGAGAAGATCGAACTCAAAAAGTACGATCCTGTCGTTCGCAAGCACGTTGCCTTCAAGGAATCCAAGATCAAGTAGTTCCGACCGGCCTTCGATGGCCGGTCCGAGCGTTGCCGTATGCGGGTGTGCGCCATGCTGATGGGGCCCCGCCGGCGGAAGTCGCGGACCCTTGTCCGCCTCCCCATCGAGACAATGATCGTCCGACGTGCCCGCCGGGATCGATGCCTATTGCAGAAATGCCCGCAACGTCTTGATGAAATGGGTCACGGATATCGGTTTGGCGAGATAGGCCTCGCAACCGCCTTCCCGCATCTTTTCCTCGTCGCCCTTCATGGCGAAGGCCGTGACCGCGATGATCGGGATTGACCGCAGTTCATCGTCTTCCTTGATCCACTTGGTGACCTCAAGGCCTGAGATTTCAGGCAGTTGAATATCCATCAGGATCAGATCGGGCCGATGGAGTCGGGTCAGCTTGAGCGCCTCAATACCATCCTTGGTCTGAATCGTATTGTACCCATGCGCTTCGAGCAGATCATGGAACAACTTCATGTTGAGATCATTATCCTCAACAATCAGAATGGTCTTGCTCATTGACGCTCCGTGGTCTGCAGCGGTCGGATAACGATGCGCACCGCCTCCCAACGAGACGATTGTCGTCATCATAATTGAACCGCCCTTACCGATAAGCTCTGGTATCTTAACAATCGGTAACGATATCGAGGAAAATGCTCGGTTTACCGACTCTTTAGGAATCGACGACAGGGGGCGATGATGCCAGGAATCCGGGTCGGGGTCGATCTCGGTGGGACGAAAATCGAGGGCATCGCGCTTGATGCGAACGGGGTGATCCTGGACCGCAGGCGAGTCCCGACGCCATCCGGTGACGCCCATGCGACCGTCATCGCCGTTCGCGATCTCGTGGCGGCGATCGAGGCTGGGCTTGGGTCGGCAGTCTCGACCAAGACGCCGATCGGGATCGGCACGCCTGGATCGCTCTCCCCTCTCACCGGGCTGATGCGGAATTCGAACTCGACCTGCCTGAACGGCCTGCCGCTCGATCGACTATTGGCGGCTGCATTGGATCGTCCCGTTCGGCTCGCCAATGACGCCAACTGTTTCGCGCTGAGCGAGGCGAGCGACGGCGCCGCAGCGAACGCGGCGACAGTCTTCGGTGTCATCCTGGGCACCGGGGTTGGCGGCGGTATCGTGATCGACGGCAAGATCATTCAAGGTGGCAACGGTAACAGCGGCGAATGGGGTCACAATCCGCTACCCTGGCCTACCGACGACGAACGCCCTGGCGCGCTTTGCTATTGCGGCAGACGGGGGTGTATCGAGTCGTTTCTATCCGGCCCCGGCATGGCCCGCGACCACGCAGAACGAACCGGCGCATCGGGGCTTGACGCGACCGCGATCTTTGCCCGCACCTCAGACGGAGACAGGGTTGCTGCGGCAACGGTGGCGCTTTATATCGTACGCTTGGCCCGCGCCCTGGCGACGGTCATCAACATGCTAGACCCGGATGTCATCGTCCTTGGCGGCGGGTTGTCGAACGTCGCGGCACTTTATACCAAGGTGCCGGCGATCTGGCAGCGCTGGGTCTTTTCCGACATCGTTACCACGCGCCTGGTGCCGCCAGCCCACGGCGATTCAAGCGGCGTCCGAGGCGCTGCCTGGCTGGCCGGGCAGACGGACGCGGCCTAGACGCCAGTCGAGCCGAAACCGCCATTGCCGCGTTGTGTCTCGGGCAGGGTATCGGTCTCGTGCCACGTCAACTGGCTGACGGGCGCGACCACCAACTGGGCGATGCGATCGCCCCGAGCGATCACGAAGGGCGCATCACCGTGATTGATCAGGATAACCTTGATCTCGCCCCGGTAATCAGCATCCACCGTTCCCGGACTGTTCAGCACGGTTACCCCCGACTTCAGCGCCAGACCGGAGCGCGGGCGTATCTGTGCCTCCCAACCTTCCGGGAGCGCGATGGCGAGACCCGTGGGGATTGCGTCACGGCCTCCGGGCGGCAGCGTTATCGGCGCCAGGAGGGCAGCCTGAAGATCAAGCCCGGCGCTGCCCGGGGTCGCATAACCCGGCAGAGGCAGGTCGCTGCCATGGGGCAGACGACGGACGCTGACGGCGACGCTCACGACTGCACCTCGAATACCTTCGCGATGCGGGCAGCAAGGCGCGACGCGACCTCCGCCTTGGTCGCGGGCGGCCAGGAATCGATCCCGTCGGCGGTGATGACGTGGACGGTATTGATATCGCCGCCAAAAGTACCCGTCGCCGGCGAGACGTCATTGGCGACGACCCAGTCCGCGCCCTTGCGCCGACGTTTGGCCTGGGCATGGCCGAGCACGTCCTCGGTCTCGGCGGCGAAACCAACGACCAGCGCCGGACGGTCGCCGCCGCGCCCGGCGATTGTCGCCAGGATATCGGGGTTCTCGACAAAATGAAGAACAGGGGTTCCACCGGCCCCTTTCTTGATCTTCTGTTCCGCCACGGAATCGGCGCGCCAATCGGCAACAGCGGCGGCACAAACGGCGATATCGGCAGGCAGCGCGTCCAGACAGGCGTCAAGCATCTCACGCGCGGTCTCTACAGCGATGAAATGAACGCCCGGCGGGACGGGTTCATGGGTCGGCCCGGCCACCAGGATGGTTTCTGCACCAAGACGTTGCAGTGCCGCGGCGATGGCGTGGCCCTGCTTGCCAGAGGAACGATTGCCGATATAGCGGACCGGATCGATCGGCTCGAATGTCGGGCCGCTGGTGACCAGTGCGCGGCGGCCCTGAAGCGGAAGATGGGGCGCGAGCGCCAGTTCGATCGCGGTCACGATTTCCAACGGCTCGGCCATGCGACCACCGCCAACCTCCCCGCAGGCGAGATCGCCCGAGCCAGGGCCCACCTGAAGCACGCCGCGCGCCCGCAGGGTCGCGATATTGGCCTGCGTTGCCGGGTGGTTCCACATCACGACATTCATCGCCGGCGCGACCAGGATCGGCTTGTTGGTCGCGAGAAGAAGTGTCGAGGCCAGGTCTCCGGCGAGGCCAAGCGCCGCCTTGGCCAGGATGTCCGCGGTGGCGGGCGCCACGACCACAAGATCAGCCTCTCGCGAAAGCCGGATATGCCCCATCTCGCTTTCATCAGTAAGCGAGAATAGTTCCGTGTGGACGCTGTTCTCGCTGAGCGACGCCGCTGCCAGTGGCGTGATGAACTGCTGCGCCGCCTCGGTCATTACGACTCGAACCGAGGCCCCACGTTCGCGCAGGCGGCGGATCAGATCGAGCGATTTATAGGCGGCGATGCCCCCTGCGATGATCAGCAGGATGCGTCGGTCGGCCAGGCTGGGCGCAAGAAGTGTTTCTGTCATGACGCGGCAGAATACCCCGGTTTGGCCCTTTCACAACAGCAAGGAGCGCATTTCGATATCATGCGCCTCGCCCGCGATGGCAAGTCTTTCGCAACTGAAAGCCGACGGCACGGCAAAGATGATCATTTTTTTGACGAGGCCGGACGCAACTCGTCCGAAAATGGTAGCGGGAATAGGATTTGAACCTACGACCTTGGGATTATGATTCCCCTGCTCTGACCAACTGAGCTATCCCGCCCCAACTCCGTCTTGGGAGGCCGCGTTTATCGGAAAAGCGGCGCGGTCTGTCAAGCTTGCTGACGCAAGACCGACATCACGCCGCGCGGGCCTGCGCTGCATCACGCAGGATCCAGCCGCCACCAAGGACGCGATCACCGTCGTAGACAACGCCGGCCTGGCCGGGCGCGACACCAAAGATCGGTTCCGCCAGCACAAGTTCGGCAACGCCCGCGGCAGGGACCGTCAGCAGCGCCTGCATCGGTGGCTGCGCCGAGCGCAGCTTCACCTCGACCTTGCGCTCGATTCCCGGCAGAATCGCGGAGTCAAGCCAGTTGGTCGCGCCCAGGCGGACCACTTGCCGGGCCAATGCTGCTCGCGGTCCGACCACAACCTCCGCCCGCTCGGCGTCAAGGCGAATGACGAAAAGGGGTTCGGCCTGACCGCCGATCTGCAGGCCACGGCGCTGACCGACCGTAAAATTGATGATGCCGTCATGACGCCCCACAACTTGACCTGCGAGATCAACGATCGCCCCAGGGGTCAGCGCGCCCGGTCGAAGCTTGGCGACGAGTCGGCCGTAATCGCCATCCGGGACAAAGCAGATATCCTGAC
>CAIXXC010000191.1 GCA_903923205.1 uncultured Rhodospirillales bacterium
CGAAGTGGCGTTCGACAATTGCCGTGTCCCGAAGGCGAACATGCTGGGCGAGGCGGGCGACGCGGCGCGCGTGCTGACGCTGACGTGGCTCGCGAACCGGCCGATCATCGCGCTCTCTGCGGTTCACATGGCACAGCGCGCGTTTGACCTGGCCCTGCGCTATGCGGGCGAACGCAAGCAGTTCGGCAAAGTGATCGGCGGCCACCAACTGGTGCAGAAATTGCTGGCTGACACGGCAATGGCCATCACCACCAGTCGCCTGCTCTGCTATCACGCACTTGAATTGATTGATGCCGGCGAGCGTGCCAACCAGATCTCGGCGATGGCAAAACGCTATTCGCTGGAAGCCTGCCAGCGGGCGATCTCGATGGCGATGGAGGTACACGGTGCCATGGGCATCAGCCGCGAGCTCGGGCTGGAACAGCTGTTCCGTGACTGCCGGATGCTGCCCATCCCCGACGGCACCAACCAGATCCTGGCGCTGATCGAGGGACGCGAGCTCACGGGAATCCAGGCGTATCGCGCCTAGCGCCGTGCAACGCGGTTGAACGCGTCCGCGCCCTGAAGGGCGCGGTTTGGCCTGCCCGGGTCAGCGCCCCTTGAAAGTTGGCGAGCGCTTTTCCAGGAAAGCGCCGATCCCTTCGTTCTTGTCTTCGGTGCAGTAGATCGCGGTGACGAGAAACCGCTCGAATTCCACGCCGGACGCCTGGTCCATCTGCATGCCGGTTCGAACCGCGCGCTTGGCGTAGGCCAGGCTCAGGGGCGCCCGCTGCTCGTAAACCTTGACCATGTCGAGGGCTGTCGCCAGGGCTTTGCCCGCCGGGACAAGCCGTTCGACGAGGTTGATGCGATAGGCTTCGTGCGCATCGATCGGATTGCCCGAGAACAGGATATCGAGCGCCTTGCCCATGCCCACCAGCCTTGGCAGACGTTGCGTGCCGCCGGCGCCGGGCACTGTGCCAATTTTGGAAGATGTCAGCGCGAAACTCGCACCGTCGCCGGCGACCCGGATATCGCAGGCCATGACGAACTCGAAGCCGCCTGTCATGCAAAAGCCTTCGATCGCCGCGATGACCGGCTTCTCAAGCTTCTCGATTGTGTCGTGCAAGCGCTCCCAATGCTTGAGGTAAGTGACGCCATCCTTCGGCGATTTCACCTCCATGGCTTCGTTGAGATCGGCGCCCGAGGAAAAATATTGTTCGCCACCGGTTACGATGACCGCCCGGACCGCAGGATCAGCCTCTGCCTCCTGGGCAGCGGCGATCAGTTCGCCCATCAGCTCCTTGCTGAAGGCATTCTTGCGGTTGGGGCGGTTCAGGGTGATGACCAGCGCGGCACCCTGGCGAGACAGCGTAATGGTGTTGGTTGTCATGATGGTGCTCCGTTGAGGGTCTTCAGGCGTCGCCGGACTCGATCGGCACGCCAAGGTAGGCTTCGATAACTTCCGGGCGCTCGATGACCGCGTCGGGCAAGCCCTGCGCCAGTTCCATGCCGAAGTTCATTGCAAAAACATAGTCGGACAACTCCACGATGACGTGGACCAGATGCTCGATCATCACGATCGTCATGCCCGACTGGTGAATCCGGCGCAACACCACCATGAGGTCTTCGACTTCCTCGTGGGTGAGCCCGCCCATGACCTCGTCGAGCAGCAACAGCCGGGGGCGCGTGGCCAGTGCGCGCGCGAGCTCGAGCTTCTTCTTGGCCCCCAGCGTCAGCGACCCCGCAGGCATCAAGGCCTGCCCGTGCAGACCGACGAGCTCGAGCAGATCG
>CAIXXC010000192.1 GCA_903923205.1 uncultured Rhodospirillales bacterium
CGCCTCAATATTACGGGCGTGATTACTGGATCGACGACTTTCTCGCGTTCGGATTGTTCGCACCGCCCCCGAACCTGATTTGGGTCAGGGTTGGCGATGACGCCCTATTGATCGACCGGGAGACCGGAGAGGTCATCCAGGTTGCTCGCGACGTGTTTTACTAAACCTCTGTAATACCCCGTAGCCCATGGAATGCCGGCGGAATCGTTGGCAACTCCCTTTAGATGAGAGCAGATTATGACAACAGCCATCCATCCAGACGTGACGATCGCGACCTTGAGTGAAGACCTTGTTGCCTTGAAACGAGACGTAAACACGCTGGTCGAACATCTGCAGCGCGACGCCGTCAAAGGTGCCCATAATGCTGCCGCCCAACTCGATGATGGTGCCCATCGTGTCTATAAATCCCTTGCGGGAAGCGGGGAACGCTCGGTCCGTGAGATTGGTCGGCAGGTAGAGGAACAGCCGGTTATCGCCCTGCTGCTTGCAATCGGTGTCGGGTATCTCGGCGGCCGCCTGCTGTCGCGTTGAACAGCCTTCTTCGGCTGGCGCTGGCGCTGGCTCAGAGCGCCAACGCTCTGAGCCAGCGACGGGCGGCCGCGCGACTTATGGTGATGACAAGCCTTGGCGTTGCCGCGCTGGGGTCCGGGCTGGCCGTGCTCGGCTGTCTCCTCGCGGCGTTATGGATCGCCGTTGATCCGCATCTTGGGGCGGCTCTCGCGACATTGTTGATTGCCGGGATTTTGGCCATACTCACGGCGGCCATGCTCGCGATCATGCGGCGACGCCGAACTTTTGAAGCCGAAGCCTCAAGGGGGGAAGATCTTCCTGCCGTGTTCGTTGCAGAGGCGCAGGCCCTTTTGGCGGGGAACAAGGGTGCCGTGCTCCTGGCTGGGGTCCTAGCGGGTTTTGTCCTGTCTAAGCGTGACGCCAGATGAAGATCGGTTGACCCATCAGGATCGACACGACAAGCGCATCTCCTAGGTTGAGGCTTCGATCGCCCGGCTCAACAAATCCAACTCCGCCCATCGCTTCAATGCCGTCGCGACGATCGCCAGATTGTTATTCTCGGCGACGCATTTCGTGATGTTCGCGTCATTGGATAGTTCTTGGCCGTATTTTTTGATGAACCGCACGACTTCACCCCTCTCCAATGCTGCTTCGGTCTTGTCTCGCTAGCGGACGATGAATGTGAACCCTGTGGCTGTCATGTGGGGACCAATTTATAAGTTCAGTGCCTATCAATATGATATGCAGTCCTAACATATAAACAACGCTTTGTCTGTGTTGCTTCAATTACAAATTCTCCTGCTTCCCGGTCGACATGGCCGAACCAGACACCCCGCCTCACCTCTCTTAAACTGCCAAGTGCCCGTTCCGCTACAGGGGTCAGAAGCCTAAAATTTCTCTGACAGTTTGTTTATCTTCTGGTTAGGAACAATGACTACAACAATAGGAGGATGTAGCCGCTGACTGAAAATTTCCGACCGGGATTTTGACCGCCGCAGATTGCGACACCAGGAGCCGACGGTCATCGCAACCTCTAACAAGGTCGAGGATGTAGATATGGATGGGCGCGTGACACTGAGTACCAGGCCCCTGTCGAAGCGGTCTCCGCTGGCCCAGGTTCCGAATGCCCTGGAACTTTATAGCTCGCGCATGGGACGGCTCACCGAGCAACACCTCGCTCGCGTCGGGTTGATCGCAGCCAAGCGCGAAGCCGAGGCGCGCGCCGAAGAGGCCAAGAGCGCCATGCGCCTTGCCCAGGCCACAGCAATTTCGCTTGAGGCCGAGATGGATCGTCGGCTGTCGACGGAAGCGCGGCTGAGTTACGTCTCCAACCATGACATGCTGACGGGCCTTGCCAATCGTGCCCAGCTTGACGCGAAGCTCGTCGCCGCGATCGCCTTCTCGAGCCCTGGATACCGTCACCTTGCGCTGATCCGCGTAAACGTCGATAATTTCAAGAATATCAATGATTCAATCGGGTTCGCCGGCGGCGACATGGCGTTGAGGAAGGTCGGCGAAAGACTTGCTTCATGCATCTCGCCGCGCGATCTCGTGGCCCGGCTTGGCGGTGACGAGTTTGGTATCGTTTGGATCGGCGGCCCTCTTGCGGATGCAGACGGCCTTCGCACCCTGCTCGACCGGATTGTTGACGCCTTCAAGCGACCTTTCGAGATTGATGGCCACGAGGTCTTCCTGACGGTCTCTATGGGCGTCACCTTCTATCCCGATGACGGCTCCGATCCGAAGCAACTTTCGCAAAATGCCGATCGCGCCCTGCATCGGTACAAGGAGCGTAGTCGTAACGGGTATCAGTTTTTCGATCTAGCGTTGAACGATGAGATTTATCGCCGCGCGATCTTGGAGCAGGGACTCCGTGTGGCCGTTGCGAAAAAGGAATTGTTTCTCCTCTATCAGCCCTTGGTCGCATCCTCGTCCGGGATTATCACCGGCGTCGAGGCGCTGGCGCGTTGGCAGCATCCGGTGCTGGGGGTCATTCCTCCGGCTGAGTTCATTCCGATCGCCGAGGGGGCGGGTCTCATGGCGGAGATTGGCTCGTGGATATTGCAGGAGAGCTGCGAGCAGGCTATGCGCTGGAGCCGCGACGGCGCGCCGAGGCTCAAGCTGGCGGTGAACCTGGCGGTTGCCCAGATGCGCGAGGGCGACATTACACGTCAGATTTGGGAGGTTCTCCGCGAAACCGGCCTGCCGCCTGACCAGCTCGAACTCGAGATCACGGAGAGTGGGCTGATGTCCGACGTTCAAGATGGTGTCGGGATCATGCGCGATCTGCGAGAATTGGGGGTCAGCGTCGCGATCGACGATTTCGGTACCGGTTATTCGTCCCTAAGCTACCTCAGAAATCTTCCCATCGATCGCATCAAGATCGATCGCAGCTTCGTGACGGACGTCA
>CAIXXC010000193.1 GCA_903923205.1 uncultured Rhodospirillales bacterium
ATCACTCATCGCCACCATCCTGCGGTTCGGCCTGAGGCTGTTTACCGGTCACTTCGGCGGCAATCCGGTACGAGGCGGCGGCGCGACGGCGACCCGCGCTGTGCAATTGCGGCTCCATGCCTTGAGCCGTCGACAAGAGCGCCCGCAAGGTCAGCTCAAGCGCGTCCAGACGCTCGATCAGATTGCGCAATCGATCGGCCGCCTCCGGCTTGCCCGACGCCACGGCGAGCGCGCAGATCGCCTCGATCCGAGGCGGCAGATCGTTCAACTCGACCAGCAAGCCGGCATTCACCGCGTCATAGGCTGCATCGAGCTGAGCCTGAGTATCGTCCAGCAACGCTTCCAGCGAAGCATCCATCGTCAAGGAATTCCAGCCTGGTTGGATTCGGTACGCTCCCGTTCCCGGGTCTCCCACCGGTACACGTGCGAGAGAATCTCGGCAACAGCGGCGAACGCGATCACGGGAATTTCTGCCCCAACCTCAAGCGTCGACAGAATTTCGACGAGATCGGGGTCTTCGCGGACCTTGATGTTATTCGCGAAAGCAAGTTCCAGGATCTGCCGCGCCACGGCACCGCGCCCGGATGCGGTGATCGTCGGGATCGCGGGGTCGTCCGGATCGAAGGTGAGGGCGACGGCCTTTTCCTGCATCGAGCGGCGCTTTTTTCGTCCAGTGCGAGATAAATCACGAAGCCGTCATTTAAAAGCAAAGTCATTAACTCCGCCTTAAACCTGATCGGCTACCGTGATCATAGAGGAATTCCGTTTAGGCCGGGAACCATGGATCTTACATCGCTGCCGCTGTTTTCCGCCATCACCCGCAAGATGAGCTGGTTGACGGCGCGTCAGAACGTGCTGGCGCAGAATGTTGCCAATGTCGACACCCCCGGCTTCAAAGGTCAGGACCTGCGTCCACTCGATTTCAGCAAGGAATTGAAGAGCTTTGCGGCAGGCACCGCAAACACGCACTTGAAGGCGGCGGTCACCAGCCCGCTCGATATCGCCGCGACCCGCCCGCAAGACAACCTGACGCCGATCGTGGAACCGGGCACGAGCGACCGCGAGATCAATGGCAATACCGTCTCGGTCGAAGATCAGATGATGCAGGTTTCCGAGACGGCATCCGATTACCAGTTGATGTCGAACCTGTATAAGAAGCAGGTCAACATGTTTTTGACCGCGCTCGACAAGGGCGCCTGAGCGGGAAGGCGGCGACGATGGCGACCGATTTCGACGATACCCTGAAGGTGTCCGCTGCGGCGATGACGGCGCAATCTGTCCGTCTGCGGACGATCGCCGAGAATCTGGCCAACGCCAACACCGCCGCACTGACACCGGGTGGCGATCCCTATCGTCGCAAGGTTGTGACCTTCCGTAACGAACTCGACCGCACCTCCGGCGACCATTTCGTCAAAGTCGACAAGATCGTCCGCGATACCACGCCGTTCGAGACACATTACGCCCCCGGCTCACCCGGCGCGGACGCCCATGGTTATATCCGGATGCCCAATGTGAATCCGCTGATCGAACTCGGCGATCTGCGTGAAGCGCAGCAGAGTTACCAGGCCAATGTCGATGTCATCAGCGTCGCGAAAACGATGCTGTCGCATGCCGTTGATCTGTTGAAGCCGTGATCCCGGCTGACCTTTTCAGGAGAATGAGCCCATGACCCTTCCGATCGCCTCTGCCGGCGCCTCTGCCTATGCCGATGCCGCGAAGATGCTCTCCAACGGCGCGT
Source organism: uncultured Rhodospirillales bacterium (assembly GCA_903923205.1). Lineage (GTDB taxonomy): Bacteria > Pseudomonadota > Alphaproteobacteria > ATCC43930 > CGMCC-115725 > CAIXXC01. The sequence goes on from CAIXXC010000193.1 coordinate 1,739, forward strand.
CAGCGCCCGGTGCTGCGGTCAAGGGGAGCGGCGGCGGCTTCGGCGATATGTTGAAGCAAGCAATTGACGGCGCCATCGATACGGAAAAGCAGGGCGAAACGATGAGCCTGAAGGCCGTCACCGGCAAGGCGGACATCAATGCCGTTGTCTCGGCCGTGACGAATGCCGAAATGACCCTGCAGACCGTGGTCGCCGTCCGCGACAAGATCGTCTCGGCCTATCAGCAGATCATGCAGATGCAGGTGTGAGCTTGATTTAGAGCCCTCGGGTCGAACCGGCGGCAACCCCGCAAGTGCCGTATTCGGTGCCCCGATGATTTCAGGTCAAATCCCCGAAAAATCGCAGCGATCGGCCCTTTTTGCTTGAAAAACATCTGGCCTTGCCGCGACATCAGCGTCACCGTGATCCTTCCCCGTCGAGGGAGATCGCTCCACCCTTTTCAGCTGGCCGGATGAACGAAGCCGATATTCTCTCCGTTGCCCGTGAGGCGATCTTCGTCACGCTGAAACTGAGCGTGCCGCCGATGATGGTCGCACTGATCGTTGGTGTCGCGGTCTCGGTGTTCCAGGCGCTGACGCAGATCCAGGAACAGACGCTGACCTTCATCCCGAAGATCATCGTGATTTTCCTGACGATCCTGTTTCTACTACCCTTCATGATCAACTCGCTGACCACGTTCACCCATGCGATGGTCGACCGGATCATCGCGATTCAATAGGCTCGGGGTCGCATGACCACCTATCCGATACAACAGCTGCTGCCTGCCAATCTCTATGTCTACGCGCTGGTATTCTCGCGCGTTGGCGGTGCGATCGGGCTGCTGCCTGGCATTGGCGACGCCTATGTGCCGCCGCGGGTACGCCTGGTCGCGGCGCTCGCGATCGCGATCCTGGTGACGCCGCTGCTGGCGCCGCAATTGCCGGCCGAGCCAAAGAACTTCCTCATGATGTTCACGCAGATGCTGGGAGAGATCAGCATCGGACTGTTCCTGGGACTGACCGCCCGGATCATCCTCGCAACGCTGGAGACCGCCGGCGCCATCATCGCATTGCAATCGAACCTCTCAAGCGCATTGGTCTTCAACCCGGGTGCCAATCACCCCGAAACCCTGCCGGCGAGCTTTTATGGCGCCTTCGCCGTCGTCATGATGTTCGTGACCAACACCTATGGCATGCTGCTGCAAGCAATCGTGGACAGCTACAACACCTTCGCCCCCGGCACGTTCCCGCCCTTCGATGACATGGCGCAAAGCATGGTAAGGCTGGTTTCCCACACCTTCGTCCTGGCGGTCGAACTGGCCGCGCCCTACCTGATCCTCGGGACCATGTTCTATGTCGTCCTCGCCTTGATCGCCCGAATCATGCCCCAGCTTCAGGTCTTCTATGTCGCGATGCCGCTGCAGATCATGGGGGGTATGGTGATGCTCACCCTGACCGTGTCCTCGAGCATTCTTTGGTTTCTTGGCGCCTTCGAGGGAATGATGCGCAACCTGACTAATCTGCAATGATGCCGTCTTATGATCATCGTACCGGACCCGGCAGCCGCCTGCTGAAATGGCTGGAGGAGTGGGAGCGCCCGCGCTTGATCCTGGTCGGCGGCGGCGCTCTGGCCGTCATTGTCGCGGCCTGCGCCATCGCCGCCGTCGCCTCGACCACGCACCCCGGGATCGTCCGCTTCTGGAGTGCGGCAACGGCGATCTCGGCGCTGATGCTGATAACCTTTATTGGCGGGCTCGGCGCCGCCCTGACAAGTAATGCAGGGCGCTACGCCCTCCTGCGTCAGGTTACCAATGCGCTGCCGCGGGCCGAATTCGTGATCGATGCACAGGGCAAGCTGCTCTCGGCCAATGCAAGCGCGGGGCCGATTCTGCGCGGCCACCAGCGCCCCCTCGATCTGCTGGGCGGCGCTCTGGAAGCCGACGACGAAACCGCCGCAGAGGAACTCGACCGCCTGACGATGCTGGCCAAAATGGGCGGGGCCGGGCGCGGAGATATTCGCCTCCGCCTCGACCCCGATGCAGCACCCGTAACCTTCACTGTCGAAGTCGCGCCGCTCGCGCAGCCCAAGGGCTCGGCCTTGTGGAGCCTTGAGGACGTCACGGCCGAGCGCGAACTCAATTACGTCGTCCGCACCGAGCGCGCCGGGCTCGATGATTTTCTCGATGCGGTCCCGATCGGACTATTCGCCCTGGACGAGCAGGGCCGCTTTGTGTGGGTCAACCAGACCGTCGCCGATTGGCTCGGCATGAGCGCTGCAGCGCTGGTGGTTCAAGAGCGCCGACTGGTCGAGTTTCTCACGCCCGCCGGCAGAGGACCGAAGCCATTTGACCCGCTCGCGCCCTGCGATGGCACCCGTCTGTCGTTGCGCGGCGCCGGTGGTGGGCCGCTTGAAACCATCTTGTCGCAATCGGTTGTCATGCTCGGCAACGGCTCTCTACGGACACGATCCGCGCTGCGCCGGCTTGAGCACGATGCCAGCCAACCCGAGATACCGGAACTGACCACGCACCGATTCCAGCGATTCTTCGATATCGCGCCGATTGGAATCGCGCTGGCCGATCCTGAAGGGCGCTTTATCGAGACCAACCGATCGCTCGATGCCCTGCTGGCCGCGCCCGGTGAGCCGGTATTCCGTCGTGCGTTGAGCGATTTCGTCGTTGA
>CAIXXC010000194.1 GCA_903923205.1 uncultured Rhodospirillales bacterium
CCTTCAGCTTTGCCTTGTTCAGCGTCATGCCCTTGAGCTTCACGTCATTCTCAGCGGCCTTCACCCAATCGAAAAATGTCAGGCAGTAAAAAAGGAATTCTTTCGACAGTTCGCGTTCGTTGAAAATGGTCAAGCACAAGACTTTCCGCCATGCCAACCGCCAAAGGCCTTCGCCATGCCCGCCGTCGCTCACAACGCTCCGCACCGCCGATCTTTCCTCAAGCTTGCGGTCGCCGCGCCCTTGCTGGCCACGCTGGCGACACGCGGCTTCGCTGCGACGATCAGGGGCGGCGCCAGGCAGTTGGCCGGCGGCGTCTATGCGAAGATAGGCGTTCGCCCGATCATCAATGCCCATGGCACCATGACATACCTCAGCGGCTCTCTGGAGCTCACGCAAGTCAAGGAGGCGATGGCGGCGGCCGCGCGGCAATTCGTCGACATCTTTGAACTGCAGCATGCCGCGGGCAGGCGGCTGGCGGAGCTCTCCGGGGCCGAATATGGCATGGTGACGACGGGCGCCGCGGCCGCCATGTCACTCGCCGCCGCCGCCGCCATGACGGGCGGCGATTCCGACAAGATCTGGCAGCTTCCCGATACCACCGGCATGAAGGATGAAATCGTCATGCTGGGCGGGCGCACCCCTTTCGACAGCGCTCTGCGGCTGGTCGGCGGCAAGCTGGTGCTGGCGTCGACGGTGGACGACCTGCGAGCGGCCATCACGCCGCGAACGGCGCTGGTCTATTCTGGCTTTTATGACGAGCGCGTGGTGGACGCCCTGAAGATCACCAAGCCTGCGGGCGTGCCGCTGCTGGTCGATGCTTCCGCCACCATCCCGCCTTTCGAGAATTTCACCAAACACGCCAAATGGGGCGTGGACCTGTACACCTTCAGCGGCGGCAAGGGTTTGTGCGGCCCTCAATGCTCCGGCGTGCTTCTGGGACGGAAGGACCTGATCGAAGCGGCTATGGCCAACAGCGCCCCGTGGGAAGGCGCTATCGGCCGGGCGATGAAAGTGGGCAAGGAAGAGATCGTCGGGGTGCTGGCGGCCATCGAATACTGGGCGACGGCCGACCTTGCGGCGCTGACTCGCGAATGGCAGGGCCGGGTTGAGCGGATCGCGAAACTGGTGGAAACCGTGCCCGGCGTCACGTCGGAGATCAACACTCCCGCCGGCAGCAACAATTATCCGACCCTGACGGTGAACTGGGACGAAGCCCACTTTGGCCTGACCGTCTCGCAATGCGCCGATTTGCTGGATGCCGGTGAGCCGCGCATCGTCGTGTCTGCGGGCAAGGATACGAGCGTGGTGCCCGCGTTGAAGAAAAGCCAGCCTCCGCGCGTCAAAAAGCTGCGGATCGTCTCGATGACCTTGCAGCCCGGCGAAGAGCTAATCGTCGGCAATCGTATCCGGCAGGTTCTGGAACAGGCGCTAAGAGCACGGAGATGATTCCGATCCCGTCTGTTCGCCCGATTGCCAGCAGTCGGCAAAGGCAGTCACGCTGGCGCCCAGCGTGCACGGAGCGTCCGTTTGGGGTGTTCGGCGGGCTTGTCGCGTTCTTTCTGACGACTGGAGGTCTGGCTGTCGCCCCGGACGCTCAAAACCCATCGCTCAGGGCGCGCCGGGCTCCGGTCATTTTCGTGCGTGGTCAGTGAGCGCTGAGGCGTCGAAAGCTCGCGAAAAGCGCCGCGCTATAGCGTAAAACGGCGTGTCCCCGCTACGAGATAACGCATTGAAGATACTGACAAAGTGAAGCAATTTCAATCACATAGATTGTGCATTGCGCCCATGATGGACTGGACGGACCGGCACTGCCGGATGCTGCACCGGACCCTGTCGGCGCGGGCGCTGCTCTATACCGAGATGGTCACCACCGGCGCGGTGCTGCACGGCGACCGCGAGCGGCTGCTGCGCTACAGCCCGGGCGAGCATCCGGTCGCCCTGCAGATCGGCGGGTCCGAGCCGGCTGACGTGGCCACCGCCGCGCGCATCGGAGAGGACCTGGGCTACGACGAGATCAACCTGAATGTGGGCTGCCCCTCCGACCGGGTGCAGAGCG
>CAIXXC010000195.1 GCA_903923205.1 uncultured Rhodospirillales bacterium
CTGCGTCAGCGCCTGCGACACCAAAGATCAGTACCGGAATTTCAAGAGGCAGAACCAGCAACGAGAGCAAAACGCCTCCGCGCCGCGCGCCCAGGGTCAGCGCCGCGCCGACACCGCCGATCAAACTGAGAATCGGAGTCCCGAGGAGCAGCGAGACCAGCAGCATAGGCAATTCACGCAGGTCCAGATTGAGGAGAAGTGCCACTGGTATCGTCGCCAGGATAAGGGGGATCCCTGTGACAAGCCAATGCGCGAGGCACTTGGCCAGAACGACAAGCTCAAGAGGCAGGATTGAGAGCGCCAACTGATCGAGCGTGCCGTCTTCCCAATCGTTCTGAAACAGCCGGTCGAGTGCAAGTAAGGCCGCCAAAAGCGCCGTGACCCAGATGATCCCGGCCGCGACACGCGCCAATATCTGCGGGTCAGGGCCAATACCGAAGGGAAAGAGGCTCGCCGCGAGGACGAAGAACAATACGGTCATAAGGCCGTCACCACCCTGACGGAAGGCAAGTCGCAGATCACGATAAACCAGCGCGATAAATGCGTTCATCAGCGTCGCCTCACGCAAATCCCCAGTCCAGCAGGTTCGGATCAGACGCTGGATAATCGGCAAGGGACAATGTTCTGGCCCCGTCCAGGCCGAGATCCTGATGCGTCGAGAGGATAATGATCCCGCCTCTCTCCCTGTGGCGGGCTATCAGGCCCGCAAGCTTCAGGATAGACTCAGTGTCGAGTCCGACCGAGGGTTCATCAAGCAACCAGAGCGGACGATCGTAAGCCACAAGCCGAGCAAGGGCCAAACGCCGTCGCTGTCCGGCGGAGAGAAAGCGGCAGGGTGTCTCGCGCAACCTTTCAAGCCCCAGGATGGTCAGCGCATCGGCGATTCTGTCGTCCTCAATATGGGCACCAGCAAGCGCGACCCAGAATTTGAGAAGTTCCCCGACGCGCAACGCCGGCTTGACGGCATCGGAATGTCCAAGAATCTGCAGGCGGCCTCGATATTCTTCAAGATCCTTCCGGATATCGGCACCATCCCAGGCGATGACGCCGGCTGTCGGACAACCGAAACCGGCGAGGAGCCGCAAGAGCGACGATTTTCCAGAGCCATTTGGTCCGACAAGAACCAGAGCGTCACCCGGCTCCAGGGCGAACGTGATGCCATGGAACAGACGCTTGCCGACTCTTGATGCGGCAAGATCGGTGACCGAGAACAGAGCCATCAGCTAGCCAACTTCATGATCATTGCCGGCTGGATAGCACCCCAGCGAGCCCATGTGAATGCTTCACCGACCTGCCCCACAGCCGATCGGTTCGACATTCAAGGCGTCACCGCATGGCGGAAAGCGTTCCGTCATCGGCCAGGAGGTACAAGGCGCCGCCTGCAACAATCGGTGGCAGGAAGATCGGGCTCGATAGGTCGATCTTGCCAAGCGGCAAGCCGGTATAAGGCGAGACGGCCCAGGCCTCGCTGTTCGAGCCAACCGCGATAAGCCGGTCTCCTGCGAGGGTAGGCCCACTCCAGACGATAGGCTTGCTCTTTCGATCGCTAACATCTTCACGCTGATCAAGCTGGGTGATCCAACGCACCCGCCCCTCATCACGCGTCAGGCAGAGCAGCGCGCCGTTACTGGAAAGAACGTAAAGATAATCACCGGCGATCCAGGGCTGCGATGTACCACCGACATCCTGGCTCCAGGCACGCGCACCGGTGCGAAGGTCAATTGCGAGCATCTCCCCGCTATGGCCGACGACGAAGACCATGCCCCGATCGATCACAGGCGCGCCGTGAATATCTGACAGGGTCGACATCGCATCGAAATGCCGTGTTACCGTGAGGTTATCACTCCACAGAGCCAAGCCATTCTGCACCCGCAAAGCCACAATATCTCCGGATGGGAACGGCGCGACCACAACATCGCCGGCTACAGCAGGGCTGGCATTGCCAGCCAACACAGCCGGCTCGGCGATGTCGGTGTAGCGCCAAAGCTCATGGCCGTCCTTCGTTGCAAGCGCGAGCAATTGGGCATCCGTCGTCACCACATAAATCTGGCCATCCGCGATCGTGGGCGCAGAGTGGACCGGGGCCGGCATTGCTGTCCGCCAGAGTTCGTGCCCATCCTTGGCATCAAGCGCGAGAACCTGACTATAGCCGGTCGCGACATAGACGACGCCGCCATCGACCCCGATACCACCGCCCCAGGCGCGGCTTTCGTCGCCCTTGGGCGAGATATCGGTCTGCCACAACGGGTGGCCATCATCGGGGCTGAACGCCGTCACAAGCTTGCGGGCATCCATCGCGTAGACGACACCATCGGCAAAAACCGGCGACGCCAGCAGAGCACCACGTCGCGAGGCGCCGTCACCGACCGACGCTGTCCAGACCTGCTTGAGAGAATCGCCAAGCGCAGGATGGCCAATATTATGGCCCAGGTTGCCACCGGCAAACGGCCACGCATCGTTGGGAGACGGTCGCGGCAAGCTCACAGCCAGGTCGGATATCGTAAGATCCGGCTCGAGCTGCTTATCGAGTTCCAGAACGGAAATGCGCGTTCCAGGCAGGCTCGTTGCCCTTTTGGACCCGGAACAACCCGAAAGGATGAGCGCGGTGATGAGGAGGATAGAGGCGGAACGCAAGAAGGACACCGGCAATGTTTCCTAATTCTGCAGGTCGGTAATGATCTCGGCCGCCCGTGCACGCTGACTTTGCGGCGCGCCCAGATCATCGGCAAGCGATTGATAGCGCTTTATCGCGTCGGCCTTGTCTCCGGCACGAAGATCGGCCAAGGCCAAGACTTCGCCAGCGAGAAAGCGCCAAGGGCTGTCAGGACTTGTCAACGGCTGCAGGCTATCACTCAGCCCACCTCTTGGGATCGTATCGACGCCGTACAGCCCCCAGAGCACGGAGGCGAGCCCGCGATAGCTGACGTCAACCGAGCTGTCATCGGCAATAGCCCTCAGCGCCGATAAACCCGATCCAGGGTTCTTGCCCTGCGCCAAGAGAGCTGCAGCCTCAATCCGAGAGATCAACTGGTACCCGCCATGCCCAGAGGCCGCGAGGACCTGAAGTTCCCTGATCGCCGTATCATTCGGCCCCGCCTGTGCCGACGAAAGCGCGGAAGTGAAGCGCGCGGCATCGGCATCACGAATCCGCGTCTGCCAGGATTGCCAGAACACGAACAAGGCAGTTCCAAGAAGGATCAGTCCAATCCCGATCCACAACAAATACCCGTGCTTCTGCCATAGCCGCAACATGCGGTCGCGGCGCAAGTCTTCGTCAATTTCACGAAACAGGTCGGCCAATGGATACGCTCCGGGACAATCGCTTCTGGGTCTTTACGCTGAATTCGGCGCGACCATAGCCGGTCACGCGCCCCGACGCAAATCCGCCACACGATCCGAGGGAGTGTTTTATGCCATGGCACGTAACTTGATCACCGCTTAGGGCGATGAACCATCGTCACTACCTGTCGCAACAAGCACGGCAATCGTATCGATCAGCACCTGCGACTGACTGTGGACAAGCCCGAGGCGGGCTTGTTGATACTGCCGTTGAGCATCAAGCACCTGAAGAACGGAACTCTGCCCGGCACGATAACTCTCGCGCGCCAAAGCCAGACTCGTATCGGCAGCGTCATGGGCGGCAGCCTCTGCAGACTGTTCCTCGCTATCGTGCTGCAGGGCGGCAAGGCTATCGGCGACCTGCCCGAATGCCTGGATGATGGTTTGGCGATAGGTATCCAATGCGGCGTTGAAAAGATCGATTGCACCGCGTCGTTTCGATCGAAGCGTGCCGCCATTGAAGATCGGCGCGAAAAGCCCGCTCCCAACATTCCAGCCACTGCTTGCGCCCGAAAAGAACAGATTCGGTTTCGTGGCACCCTGAGCGATTGCCGCAGTCAGGGTAATGCTGGGGTAGAGTTGGGCCGTTGCGACACCGATATCGGCGTTGGCAACATGCAGTGCCGCTTCGGCGGCCAGGATATCTGGCCGATGGTGCACCAGTGTCGAGGGTACGGCGAGCAACAGCGACGCCGGGACGCAGAACTCCGCAAGGTCGAAATCCGGGGGCGACCAATCCCCTGGCGCCTTACCGACGAAGACTGCCAATGCGTGACGGGCGAGACTAAGCTGCTGCCGCACCGGCGGAAGAAGCGTCTCATCGTTCGCCAACTGACTGGCAGCGCTTAGAACCTCGACACGGGTCCCCGTGCCCGCTGCCAGAGCGGTTCTTACGAGAGCGAGGTTACGCTGATCATTGGCGACAACATCATCAAGCGCAGCAAGTTGTGCCCGCGCTGCGGCAACAGTGACCGCAGCCGTCGCGACCTGTCCGGCGAGGACAAGGTGGGCGGCGGCTAGCTGTTGCCGGTCGACTTCGAGCTCGGCCCTCTGTCCCTCGATACGACGCCGGGTGCCACCGAAGAGATCAAGCGCATAACTGACCGAAGGTCCGAGCGAATAGAAATTAAGGACAGGATTTTGGCCCTGAAATCCGAAACTCGCCAAGTTGATCTTGTTGCGGCCAATCCCAGCCGAAACGGAGGCCTGCGGGTACAACGCCCCGGACGCCGCCACCACGTCCTCCTGACCGGCAAGCAGTCGCGCCTCCGCCGCCGCGATCGATGGATTATCTGCAACGGCCTGGCGGATCAGTGCATCGAGCCGGTCCGAGCGAAACAAGCGCCACCACGCGGCGACCGGAACAGAAGAAACAGTCCGACCCTCCGCGGTCTCTCCTGGTGACAGGTAGGTCGCGGGGGCAGCAGGCTTGGGGGGGACGAAATCCGGTCCAACTGTGCACGCGGCAAGCCCGATTAAACCAAGAATTGACAAACGTCTCAAAGCCGCTCCATCCATGACGACATCATCGCGGCGCTAATCGGCAATGACGAGGTTTTGTGACGTTGTCGGTCGCCGCAACAGCATCACGAAAGGGATCGCGAAGACCGCAAGCAGGGCAACCAGGCGAAAATCATCAAGGTAACCGAGCATTTCAGCTTGACGATTGACCTCGAAATCGAAATTGGCAATTCCCGATCCCGAGAACCCGAATCGTGGGCCAACAAATGGTGGCTGAGCGAGAACGTTGTCCGGCCGGACATATTGTCCAAGTTGATTATAGAGTACTTGTTTCTGCGCCGTGAACCGGGCCTCCGCCAGCGCAATCGCAAGGCTTGTCCCAAACATCCGGAGCAGGGAGTAAAGCGTGGCTCCCTCTGTTCGAAGGTGTGGCGGCAAAGTCGAGAAAGCGACCGCAGTCAGCGAGCCGAAAATCAATCCGGTGCCAAGCCCCTGGATTAGGCCAGTTGTGATGATCGGCCAGAGGTCGACGCCAAGAGAGAACACAGTCATCTGCCATGTGCCGTAGGCAATCAGAACGAACCCGACTATCACGATGTGACGGACGTCAAAGCGGTGCAATCGCCCGGAAATCAGGGCACCACACATCATACCGATACCCCGCGGCGCCATCGAGACACCCGCAAGCAGCACTGGATATCCCAGCAATTCCTGAAAAAACGTCGGCTGGAGAGTCATGACTGTCACGAAGGTCGAAACCTGCATGATGCCAACCATGGAGGCGACAATGAAATTGCGATTAAAGAAAATCTGGGGACTGATGAATGGCTTCGGCCCTGTCGCCGAATGGACCAGGAACAGGTAGGCGGCCAGCCCGGCGACCGTCGCCTCAGTGATGATCTCGTTGGAAGCGAACCAGTCTTTGAATTCACCCCTATCAATCAACAATTGAATGCATCCGATGGCAACAGCCAGTGTCGCGAAACCAAAGAAATCGAACGGTTGACGCGGACCGATCTTCGTCTCGGAGACAAAGGCCATCAAACCCAGAAAGGCCAGGATCCCGACTGGAAGGTTTATGTAGAATATCCAACGCCACTCCAGGCTATCGGTAATCCAGGCGCCGAGCACAGGTCCCATGATCGGCCCGAAGATCACGCCAATCGCCCACACATTCATCGCACTCTTGTGCTCTGCCGGTGGGTGGATATCCAGCATCACAGCCTGTGACAGTGGCAGCAGCGCCGCGCCAGAAATTCCCTGAAGGGCCCGAAACAGGACGATCTGATTGATATTTCCCGCCATGCCACAGGCGGCTGATGTCACGGTAAAGCCAAGAACGGAAAGGAGAAAGATGCGCTTGCGGCCCCATCTCAGGCAGGCCCAGCCAAGGATCGGCATCGTAATGGCAGAACAGACGATGTAGGATGTCAGGATCCACGCCGCCTGCTCCTGTGTTGCCGACAAACTCCCCTGGATATGCGGCAAGGCAACATTGGCGATTGTCTGATCCATGGACATCATCAGGGTCGCGGCCATCAACGTGAAAACCGCGCATCGCCGCCGGAACCCGGTGGGATACTGCTCCCCGCTCATTGCCCCGGGTCCGGCCTCGCGTTGATCCAGCCGAGGAAGCTCGGAAGCGCGCGGACGTGACCGGTGTCGACCTCGACATTGACGCTCAAGCCCGCCTGCAACGGCGTATCGTCGCCAACCGCATCAAGCGCCAGTCGTACGGGCACGCGTTGCACGACCTTGACCCAGTTACCGGTCGCGTTCTCCGGTGGCAGCAACGAGAACGTCGATCCCGTCCCCGGGCTCACACTGGTTACTGTCGCCTTAAACTTCCGCCCGGGATAGGTATCGATCGTTACCTCCGCTTTCTGGCCCGGGCGAAGATAGGTTAGATCGGTCTCGCGGTAATCCGCCTCAACCCAGATTCGTCGCGGGATCAGGGAAAAGAGGGGTGTCGATGTAGTAACATAATCGCCGACCTGAAGCTGTTCAGCGTGGGAAACGATACCGGCTTCGGGTGCCTTGACGACGGTGTTGGCCAAATCGAATTCAGCCTTGTCAAGAACGGCCTGAGCTTCCTGAACAAGAGGATGCTGGTTGACGGCAAGGGCTGGATCACCACCTAACTCCGCCACGATACCGTCGATCTGCTGTTCGACAACCTGAACCTGTTGGTCGGCGACATCAGCAGCGTGCTGTGACAGGTCAAATTGCGACTGCGAGACAATCCCCGATGCCAAGAGGCGGCTATCGCGTTCGCGCTCGTGGTGTTGATAGGCGGCGCTGACCTGAGCGCTCTTCAACTCGGCAAGATGCTCGCCGTAACTCGCCTTCATCGCAGCGACCTTCAGCCGGGCCGAACCGAGCGCCCCGCGGGCGCGATCAACCGCGATCTGGTACTGATGCGGGTTGAGGCGAAACAGAAGCTGCCCTTTTTCGACCAGTTGATTATCCCGGACACCGACCTCGATCACCCGGCCAGGAATATCCGTGCTGACCCAAGTTCGCGGCGTCTCGAGACGGGCATCATCGGTCGAAACGTAGCGGCCACCCGTGATGAAGAAATAGCCGACGCCAACCAGAACAGCGACCGGGCCCAAGACCAGCAGAAAAAGGCGCAATGCTGCGGCAGAGCCAAGAGCAGTCCCCGCACGCGATGCGCCACCCTTCGCGACAGTGCCGACGAAATCTTTACTACCTACTGCAATCTGGTCGGCACGACTCATACGGCTTGTCCCCTGGAACTGCACGGAGGCGGCCCAAATGGGGCTCACCCGTCAGATGCGAATTCGGGAATTATTGTTAAGCCACACGCCTCAATGATAAAATTGAGAAGTTGTCATGTCGAAAATGAATTAAATTCATCTATAAAAATATCGCCACGAGGAGCCCCGATCTACAATGCGGCAGCGGCTTCGCGGAAAATCTCCCGCAACCACGCATTTCCAGGATCAACCCCTTGTGTTTTATGCCAAATCATCGAGTAGGCATACGCCGCCGGGGCATAGGGCGGCTCGAAAAACTTAAGGCGGTACCGACTGGCGGCAGAGAGCGCCACCCGACGTGGAATCAGGGCTGCCATGTCGGATTGCTCGACGATGCTCGGCACCGCGAGAACATTGGGCACAGTCATGGCGATCATCCGGCGAATACCGCGAGCGGCTAATGCCTCCTTCAGTTCGCTGCTTTCATCGCGGGAGACGTAACGCTCCAACCCGTGCTCAACGACGATGCCACCTACCGCGCTCTCTTGCGGTCCTGTGGCAGGAATCAGGTGCGGCAACTCGACAAGCCGATCCAGCGTCAATGGCCCGCTTGCACTTGGGTGGTCCGAGCGGAGAACCCACACCATTACCTCGGAGAACAGCTTCAGCGACCCGAAGCGTTCAGGCACTTTTCCGAAGGCGCCGATCGCAAGGTCTACCCGGCCCGAATCAAGATTTTCGGACGTCCCCTCGCCCAAGGGCCAAACCCGTAATACAACTTGGGGCGCCTGTTTACGCACAAGCGCCATCACCGCAGGAAGCACGACAAGGATGCCGTAATCGCTCGACGCGATGGTAAATTCACGCTCGGCATCGGCAGGAAAGAACTCGGCAGGCGCTAGCGCGGTCCGCAATTGCAGCAGCGTCTGATGCAGGCGTGGCCCGATATCCAGGGCGCGCAATGTCGGTTGCATCCCATTGGGGCCCCGCATAAACAGATCATCCTTGAGCGCAAGCCGAAGCCGGTTCAATGCGTGACTGACCGCAGAGGCCGTGAGACCAAGCCGCTCGCCCGCCTTCGTGACGCTTCGCTCCTCAAGCAGAGCGTCAAACACTCGCAGGAGATTGAGGTCAAGATGATCGAACTGAATTGGGCCCATCAAGGTACCAGCAGTTCAAGACCATCCCAACCGGGCTCGATCCCGGCCGGCAACAACGCGGCAAGAGCGGCGTAATCGGTCATTTGCGCCATGTGCGTCAGAACCGTATGGCGTGGCCGGACGCGATTGACGAGTTCAAGCGTTCGTTCAAGATGGCAATGGGTCGGATGCGGTGGCGCCACCCGCAGGCAATCCAGGACCCAAGTATCAATGCCTTCCAGCAACGGATATGCAGCCTCTTCCAAATCGATCAAGTCCGTCGAATAGGCGAAATTGCCGATACGGAATCCGAGTGTCCTGCCAAAACCGTGATCCTGACCAAAGGGGACCACCGGTATCCCTGCCGCCTCAAACGGGCCTGAAACCTCGGTAAGTGCTAGAGCGGGGCGGTAGAAGAAATAGCCTGCCGGGTGATTCCACGGCTCGACAACGTAGCCGAAGCGCTGCCTGATATCCTCGGCGGCCTCGGCTGACGTAAACGCGGGAATGACAGATTTCTGCGCCCGGTTATAGGTTCGCAAATCGTCAATGCCGTGAAGGTGATCGGCGTGAGCATGGGTGAACAACACGGCATCAATGCGCGTGGTAGCGGAAGCGATCATCTGCTGACGGAAGTCAGGCGAGGTGTCGATCACTAGAGTCTTTGTCGTGCCAGCCCTATCCTCGACATCGACCCGGACGGACACACGGCTGCGGCGATTCCGAGGATTGCCGGGATCGCATTTGCCCCAATCTCCCACCGGCGTCGGCACACCTTCGGAGCCTCCACACCCTAGCATTGTCACCCGGACAGGCATGTGCCGGGATCCGCTCATGCCGCTGTCATCGTGGCCCGGGTGAACAGGCGATGAAAATTATCCGTCGTCGCCTTAGTCAACTCCGCGAGCGAGATGTCACGCAAATTGGCAAGAAATTCAGCGGTGTGTCTTACGAACGCAGGCTCGTTGCGCTTACCCCGCTTTGGCACTGGTGCCAGAAAAGGCGCGTCAGTCTCGACGAGCAACCGGTCAAGAGGCACAATCTGGGCGGTCTGGCGCAGTTCTTCGGCGTTCTTGAAGGTCACGATCCCGGAGAATGAAATGTAGAACCCCAGATCGAGGGCGTGTCGCGCAAGCTCCTGGCTGGAAGTGAAGCAGTGCAAGACACCGCGCAAACCTTGATCGGACGCTGTCTCGGTCAGGATTTTCGCTGTCAACGCATCGGCGTCGCGGGTGTGCACCACCAGTGGCAACCCGGTCGCCCGCGCCGCAGCGATATGGGTACGAAACACCGCTTCCTGGATATCGCGCGGGCTCTCATCGTAATAGAAATCCAGGCCGCACTCACCAATCGCCACGACTTTACGATGTTGCGCCAAGGCCACGAGGTCGGCCACACGTGTCCCGGGCTCCCCTTGCGCTTCGTGGGGATGGGTCCCAACTGTGCACCAGATATCGCGGTCGCTTTCGGCGATGGCACGGATACGCTCGAACTCCGCGATCTTCGTGCATATGGTGAGCATTGTTCCGACACCAGCGGCTCGTGCCCGGTCAATAACGGCGTCTCGCTCTTCGGCGAAATCGGGAAAGTCCAGGTGGCAATGCGAATCCACCAAGCCCGGCATCATGGCGCCTCCGGCACCGGGAGACGCGGAAACACTCCACTGGGTGGGGGCAAAGGCGCCCCGGCAGCAAGGATCCCGGTCTCAATCGCGGAGAAACCACGGTCACCATTAGGCACCGCCAAAAGATCGAGGATTTTCGCGGCCGAGTCCGGCATGACCGGCTGAAGCAGGATCCCGACGACACGAATGACCTCAACCAGCACCGCGAGGACGGTCGCCATGCGGGGTGGATCCGTCTTTTTCAGGGTCCAGGGAGCCTCGCGGTCAATATAGCGATTGGCCTCGTTGATGACGTCCCAAAGCCGATTCAGAAACTGATGAAGCTCCGATTTGGCGATATGCTCGCGCAGGGCGGGCAGCAGCGCATAGGCCTGTGCAAGAAGCACCTGGTCCTCGCCACTCGGGGACTGGATCGCGGGCACGGCTGCACCGCAGTTCTTCTGCACCTGGGTCAACACGCGTTGGACCAAATTCCCAAGATTATTGGCAAGATCAGCGTTGATGCGAAGCAGCATCGTGCGGTGGGAGAAATCACCATCCTGCCCAAACGGGACCTCACGCAGAAGGAAGAACCGGGTCTGATCGAGGCCATAGTTTTCGACCAGGGCATAGGGGTCGATAACGTTGCCAAGAGATTTGGAAATCTTCTGGCCTTCATTGGTCCACCAGCCATGGGCGAAGACAGCCTTAGGCGGTGCGATACCGGCGGCCATCAGAAAAGCGGGCCAATAGACCGCGTGGAAACGGACGATATCCTTGCCAACCATATGGAGATTTGCGGGCCAGAATGTCTGAAAGCTCTCGCTTTCGACGTCGGGATAGCCGACGGCGGTCAGATAATTCGTCAACGCGTCCAGCCAGACATACATGATGTGCGCGGGATCGCCGGGCACCGGAATCCCCCAACTGAAGCTGGTCCGTGATACCGAGAGGTCTTTTAGGCCACCCTTGACGAAACTGATAACCTCGTTCCTGCGGCTATCGGGGCCAATAAAATCGGGATTTTCGTCATAATGCTGCAGCAGGCGATCGCCCCACGCGGAGAGACGAAAGAAATAACTCGGCTCCTTAACCCACTCGACGGGCGCTCCGGTCGGCGCCTTGCCATCGACAAGCTCCCCCTCGGTGTAGAAGGCCTCGTCGCGAACCGAGTACCATCCCTCATAGGCCCCGAGATAAATCTCCTCGCGCGCCAGCAACTCCTGCCACAAGGCCTGACAGGCAGCGATATGGCGTGGTTCGGTCGTCCGGATGAAATCATCATTGCTGATGTTCAAGGTACGCGCGAGGGTACGAAAATTCGTTGAGACTTCATCGCAGAACTGCAGCGGCGGTTTGCCTGCGGCCTCGGCGGATTTTTCAACCTTCTGGCCATGCTCATCCGTGCCGGTCAGGAAATGCACTTTGCGACCGTCGAGGCGCATGAAACGGGCAATGACGTCGCACGCCAAGGTCGTATAGGCGTGACCGATATGAGGCTTGTCGTTGACGTAATAAATTGGCGTCGTGATAAAAAAGGCCGAATCCTGGCCCATCCGCAATCTCCCCGTGACGCCGTTATCCGAAGGGCGCGGCAAGCGCCATGAAGGCTTCGATGACGGCTTGCTTCCGGTCGAGTATCAGGTCGTCCGCCCGGGCAAACCCGTCGCGCAGGTTGTCCCATACATCCACCCAGCGATCAAGGCGCGCGGTTTCCGCCAGACGCCTACGCAAGGCGGCCTCGCCCGGCACGATTTCGCCCCCGTCGTCCCCGGCGGCCAGGGTTGTTACGACATGCTCAAGCCAGTTCAAAAGGAGATCGACAAAGGTATGATAGGCGTCATGCGCGTCTGTCTTCGCAAGGCGGTCGGCAAGTTGGTGGAGTGCCGGGACATCCATTCGAGGGAGTTGGGTCAAAAGCCCGATCAGGACTCGGTAAAGCTCGAGCCCACCGGCGCTGTAGAGGTCAAGGGCGCGACCTATCGAGCCCCCGGACAGTTCGGCTAATGCCACAACATCGACCTCCGCCATCGCAGGCTCATGGGCTAGGATAAGGCTCCGAACTTCGTCCTGCGCGAGAGGCTGCAGGATCAGTCGGCGACAACGCGAGCGGATCGTCGGTAAAAGGCGCCCTGGTGCATGGCAGACCAGAAGCAGCAACGCGCCGTGAGGCGGCTCCTCGAGAATTTTGAGCAGCGCATTGGCGCCATTGCGGTTCATCTCGTCGGCGCCATCAATGACGACGATGCGCCATCCCCCTTCCGCCGAGGTCAAGTGCAGGAAATGGCTGATCTCTCGTATGTCCTCGACCACAATCTCGCCGCGTAACCGTTTGCGCGCCTTATCCCAGCCGCGCTCAACAGTCATTAAATCGGCATGACCACTCGCTGCAACTCGACGGTAGACCGGATTTCCGGGATCAAGATGAAGGTCCTGCACCACCGGCATGTCACCAAACAGGGATGCTTGACCGCCACCAGCCAGGAGCCAGCGAGCAAAGCGAAACGCCAGCGTAGCCTTGCCAATACCACGTGGGCCGCCGATGATAATCGCGTGCGGAAGCCTTCCCGTGCGTTGGGTGTCGACGAGCATGCGCTCGGCAGCAGCGTGGCCCACGAGCCCCGGGTTGCGCCGCGGGGCAAGGGCGTCGACGTGATCTTCAGTGTCGTTCATTCTGCCAGAGACCATGGCCGAAACAGGCGCTAGGATAAAGGGGAATGGAGCGGCCGTCGGAGCCCCCCCTTTACCCCGCCCCTGCGCCTTGCCGGCCGAGCGTGCTACAAGGGTCGATGTATTTCATAAGAGAGATGCCTCGATCCAGGAGCCGTCCATGGCCATCGCCACTTGGTTAGCCTTCACAATCGCCTATGCCATCATGGCATTTACGCCGGGCCCCGTGATCATGCTGATCGTGTCATATGCCCTGTCGCAGGGCCGGCGAACGGCGCTGGCGATTGTCGCGGGC
>CAIXXC010000196.1 GCA_903923205.1 uncultured Rhodospirillales bacterium
CTCGCGAAACCATCAGATGGGGTGTCTTATATGCAAATCCAGACATGGTCGCGATGACGTCTTCGTGAAGACGACCCAGGGGATGCGCGGCCCGGGCATCGACGCGGATAATTGCCCTTCCTGAAAAATCTCTCTGGACCCAATCGATGCGTCGTGGGATATCGCTGTCGTGCTGGTCTCGACACCGTCGAGCAGCAGTAATGCGAGTATTGCGTAACTAAGGCGCGCCCCCGGGTTCGCCAGCAACGCCGTCGGCCCCCTCCTGACCCGTCTGGTCGTGAATTCGACCAATTATGAACCCCTCAAGGCCGTTAAAGCCCGTTATTCGTGCTCCGGCCCCAGTCAAAGAAGCGAGATTGCAAAAAGTGCCGAAAACCGTGACCGCCGACCTCGAGGTCGATGAGACCCCGCCGGCGGAACAGCCCCCCAAGCGCGCAAAGACCCTGCGCCTTTCCCTAAAATCGAAGCCATCGACCGTCGAGGCCGATGATGCGGTCGAACAGCCCTCCCTAGGGTTTGAAACCGATGATGCCCCGGCTGCCGAAATCGCGGCACCCGTCGTGGTCGAGGCGCCGGATGCAGGCCCGATCCTTTCCCCGGCCGAGCGGCGGGAAGCCATTCTTCGCAGGCTGCGCGAAGAAGGTGACACCACTGTGCCGCCTCGTCGCGAGGGGGGCGATCACAATGCGCTGCCGGCCTTCCGCTACCCCGTCAACCGGTTCGCTCGTTAGCAAACAGGACGGTTTGACGGCTTCGGCGAACAGTCTTGAAGCCTCGTTTCGAACGCGTCGCTGCGACGCGTCTTTCCGCCTGCCGTTGGCCTGATTATTGCTGCGCTGCAACGTGATCGCAGGGGGTGATCGGCTCAACGATCCTTTCCGCACTAAAGGGGGTGCGTCCGGGATCTCGACGGCAGGAGGATGCCAGCATGGACGGATCGACACAGCACGCGTCGCGTACGATCGAGGAACTTGAGGCCGACGGGGCGATTTCCGATTTTTCCGCCGCCTATTCAGCTGGCCTACCCGGTGCCGGCGCGGTCAATTTCTTTTCCCACGTGGCCCATGGCACCACACCCTATGCCGATCGTGGCCTGCGCGATTTTTTCCTTTATCGCGATCTTGGCGTCGCGAAGGCGACGGGTGGCCGCATCCTCTGCCATCTGGTCAAGGCCAATATGGCCCCGGAACACGGCACCGGATGGCACCGCCACCAGCTTGGCTTTCATATCGTCTATATGGTCAGCGGCTGGGCCAAGTTCATGTACTCGGATGTCTCTGTCCATGTCGGCACCGGGGATTGCGTCTACATGCCGCCCGGAATCAGCCATTATCTTTACGACTACTCGGAGGATATGGAGTTTCTGGAAATCGAGAGCCCGGTCGAATCCCTGACCGAGGACGTCTCCCCCTGCTGCGACATTCCGCAGCCGACACCGTGGCCCGGCCAAAAATAGACCGGCCGGCCTGCTCAGTATTTCATCAGGGGCTGCGCAGTGTTCAGGCGCCCTTCAGCCGACCGGATCGAGCTTCGCGAGGGCGTCATTGGCGAGCGCGATGGCGGCACGGATGGCATTGAGAAGTTGCGGACAGAAGCTGCGGTCGCGCAATCTCATTTCGTAGTTGGCAACGGCGTCGGCCAGGGTGACGGCACCAATATTTGCCGCCGCACCGCGCAGGGCGTGAGCTTCGTCATGGGAACGTTCCAGATCTTGCGCTTCAAAAGCCCGGTTCAGTCGGTCAATGGCCTCGGCGAATTCAAGTCGAGAGACCTGGAATAGACGCCGCATCCGATCCGCGCCCAGGACCGAGAACAACGTTTCCAGTGTTTCCGGATCAAATCCGCCTGCCCGAGAGACCTCGCGGTGCCGGCCGGTCTTGAAGGGAGCGCTCATACTAGCCTCCGGTTGTCATGGCCTGATCCACACCCGCAGCCTTGGCATCACACAGGCTCCGTGCGTGCCATTGCAGATGGTCGGC
This sequence comes from uncultured Rhodospirillales bacterium, assembly GCA_903923205.1. GTDB lineage: Bacteria > Pseudomonadota > Alphaproteobacteria > ATCC43930 > CGMCC-115725 > CAIXXC01. The sequence goes on from CAIXXC010000196.1 coordinate 1,980, forward strand.
GATAACGGTTTGGATGAACCAGTAGGAATGATCATATTCCGCATGGCGACGAAGGGTAAGGGCTTGACCAGAGGCTGCCGCCGCTGTTTCAAGCGCTTGCGGGTGCAACTGGCTCTCCAGGAACTTATCGGCCAAGCCTTGGTCGACAAGGATCGCGCCGGGATAGGGCCGTGCACGCATCAGAAGGCTGGCGTCCCAGGCCGCCCAACGGGCACGGTTCGGCCCAAGGTAATTACCGAATGCCTTTTCACCCCAGGGCACGGCCGTGGGATTGGTGATCGGCGCGAAGGCCGAGACCGACTGATAGCGCTCCGGATTCTTCAGCGCGATGATCAGGGCACCGTGGCCACCCATTGAATGGCCGAAAATACCTCGCCGGTCGGGTCGAACAGGGAATGATGCCTCGATCAGCGCCGGCAGCTCTGCCGTCACGTAGCTGTACATGCGGTAATGCCTGGCCCAGGGTTCGGCCTCGGCATCCAGGTAAAAGCCGGCGCTGACGCCGAAATCCCAGCTCTCATGCTCCCCTGGGAGGTTGAGGCCGCGCGGGCTGGTGTCGGGCGCGATCAACATCAGGCCCAGCTCGGCCGCAAGCCGCAACGCGCCTGCCTTGATCAGGAAGGTTTCCTCGTTGCAGGTCAGCCCGGCGAGATAATACAGCGCCGGCACCGGACCCGCCTTGGCCTGCGGTGGTTGGAAGACGCCAAAGCGCATCTCGGTGCCCGTTGTGGCCGAGTCGTGGCTATAAAACCCGATCGTGCCGCCCAAACAATGCTGCTCGCTGCGAATGGTGAGGCCGGAACTCATCAAAAGACCACGACACCGCGAATCGATTCGCCGCGCGTCATCAGGTCGAAGCCCTTGTTGATGTCCTGAAGCGGCATGGTGTGGGTAACCAGATCATCGATGTTGATCTTGCCTTCCATGTACCAGTCGACGATTCTCGGGACATCGCGGCGACCGCGTGCGCCGCCAAAGGCCGAGCCCTTCCAGACACGGCCGGTCACGAGCTGGAACGGGCGGGTCGCGATCTCCTTGCCCGCCGCTGCGACGCCGATGATGACCGAGACGCCCCAGCCGCGATGGCAGCATTCAAGGGCCTGGCGCATGACATCGGTATTGCCGATGCACTCGAAGCTGTAATCGGCCCCGCCCTTGGTCAGTTCGACCAGATGGGCGACAAGATCATCGCCATGATCTTTCGGATTGACGAAATGGGTCATGCCGATCTTGCGGGCGATTTCCTGTCGCGCCGGGTTGAGTTCGACGCCGACGATCATATCGGCACCGGCAAGTCGGGCGGCC
>CAIXXC010000197.1 GCA_903923205.1 uncultured Rhodospirillales bacterium
CCGGCCCCTTGCCGGAGCGTGAGGCGCTCGTGCTGTGGCAAGATGGCGCGATGATGTCGCGTTAGGAAAATGTTCATCCGCACTGGCTACTCATGGTCGCGCACCGATTGATCCGTGCATGCCCCAACCGGTTCCTGTGACCCATTAGCAACCAGGCACTTTAGATGACTCTGCCCCGAGGCTCCGTCTTGTTGCACTATGCACTGGCCGTGGTACTGCAGGGCTGGGTTCTCATGCTCCGGCTTTCCCTGGGCTCGTCGGGTGCCACGACGTCTGGCCTCGTTCTGTTCATTCTGCCGATTGTCACCAGCGCCTATTATGGTGGCCTGGGACCGGGTCTGCTTTCGACCGCATTGGCGGGGCTGCTGACAGGCTATTTCCTGCTCTTGCCGCACGATGCCGCCACACACCTGACGTCGTTCCAAATCATGGAATGGACCTTGATGGTCCTGATCGGGATCGTCGTCTCCATCGCCCTTTACGAACTGCGGGGCGCCATCAGCCGGGCTGACGGGGTCGATCGGACCAGCGCGAAGGTCCTTCGTATCGTGCAAACACGGACGACCCAATCGCCGAACGCGATCGCGATGTTCGATCGTGATCTCCGCTATCTCGCGATGAGCACGAGATGGCGAGAGGCCTATTGCCGAAACGGTATCGAACCCATTGGTGCCGCCTTTGCCGACGCCACGCCTCATTTTCCTGAAGCCTGGCGCGATCTCTACAGGACCGCCCTGAATGGCAACCCCTATCAGGCCGAAGAGCTGGAATGGCCGCAGGCGGATGGTTCGGTGACGTGGGTCAACATCGCGATCAGCCCCTGGATGGATGGCCATGGCGAAACGGGTGGGATCATCATCTCGGTCGAGGATGTCACCACGCGCTATCGGCTCGACGAAGAGCTGCGCCGTGCCCGCGATATCGCCGAGGCGACCGACCGCGCCAAAAGTGCCCTGCTGGCCGGGGTAAGCCATGAACTTCGCACCCCCCTGAACGGCATCATCGGCTTTTCAGAGGCCCTGCTGAACGAGATATTTGGCCCGATCGACAACGAACGGCAGCGCGAATATATCGGCGATATCCACGAGGCAGGGCAGCATCTGCACGAATTGATCAACGATATCCTCGACACCAGCGCCCTGCTCGCCCGCGAGACCGAGTTGAACATGCAGCCGCTCGACATGGCGGATATCGTTGCGACGGCGGTCCGCTTCGTGCAGCCGGTGGCGGACAAGTCAGGGGTGGTTCTTGCCACGCATTGTCCGGCTGACCTGCCAGCCCTGCACGCGGACAAACGACGGATCGTCCAGGTTCTCCTCAACCTGCTTTCCAACGCAATCAAGTTCACTCACGAAGGCGGCCGCGTCAGCATCGATGTCTATCTGGGTGAGGGTGGCGAGTTTGTGATCACTGTTGCCGATACCGGTGTCGGCATGACGGCGCAGGAACTTGAAAGGGCGCGGCTTCCCTTCGCGCCGCAACAGAACAGTTTCGTCCAAAGCCGCAAAGGCGCGGGGCTGGGGCTCTTTCTCGCGGAAGGACTGGTCGCGATCCACGGCGGCACCCTGTCGATCGAAAGCACCAGTGGTGTTGGCACAAGGGTCACGCTCCGCTTTCCGCAGGATCGGATGGCCGATTCCCCGACACGATAGATCTCGGCCCTTCAGTTGATCTCGATCAACACGAGGCAGGCTTGTTCGTGCCATCCTACACCTACGCTGGCGCGAGAGGGTCCGATGGACCCTCCTCTGCGTACTTGGTGTTGATGTCCGGATATCCGGATTTTGATATTGCAACGCAACATGACTTGCTTCGCTACTTGGTGGCGCGTGTAATGACTGAAAACGAGATGATTTTTACGTTGCGGGTTATTGTGGTAGGCTCTATAGTGTAACTACACAATTGGAGTTTCGGTCAGGGTGGGTATTTCCGCATGAGAGCCTGAAGCGAGATTTCCTGGCACCTGACGCCGCACCAATCCTGCCACGAAGGCGGGCACGTTGAACAAAATCGGTTCTTCTGGGAGTAAGACAACATGGCCGGCAGCAACACTGCAGTAAAAGAAGCCCTCAAGGCCCATCCCGCCCCGAGCAGCGTGAGCTCGCAGGAAGTCCACAAGTGGCTCCAGGATTTTACCTGGGAATTCAAGTCCAACCGGACCAAGTATCCGACCAAGTACAATATGGATAACAACACCCGTGAGCAGTTCAAGCTCACGGCGAAGGAATACGCCCGGATGGAGTCGGTCAAGGAGGAGCGCCAGTACGGCACGCTCCTTGATGGCCTGTCCCGCCTCGACGCCGGCAACAAGATCGCCCCACAATGGGGTGAGATCATGAAGCTGGTCGCGAACTTCCTGGAGACGGGTGAATACGGCGCAATTTCGGGCTCAGCCCTGCTGTGGGACTCGGCGCAGTCGCCCGAACAGAAGAACGGCTATCTTGCCCAGGTCATCGACGAGGTGCGCCACGTCAACCAGACGGCCTACGTCAATTACTACTTCGGCAAGCATTATTATGACCCCGCCGGTCATACCAACATGCGACAGCTGCGCGCGATCAACCCGCTTTATCCTGGCGTCAAGCGCTCGTTCGGCGAAGGCTTCCTTGCTGGCGATCCGGTCGAATCCTCGATCAACCTGCAGCTCGTCGGCGAGGCCTGCTTCACCAACCCACTGATCGTGTCGATCACCGAGTGGGCCGCCGCAAACGGCGACGAGATCACCCCGACCGTGTTCCTGTCAATCGAGACGGACGAGCTTCGTCACATGGCCAACGGGTATCAGACGATCGTGTCGATCGTGAATGATCCCGAGGCGATGAAGTATCTCCAGACCGACCTCGACAACGCATTCTGGACCCAGCACAAGTTTCTGACGCCCTTCATCGGCGCGGCGCTGGAATACGGCTCGAAATACAAGGTTGAGCCTTGGGCGAAGTCCTGGAACCGTTGGGTTTACGAGGATTGGGCGGGCATCTGGCTCGGCCGGCTGGCGCAGTTCGGGATCAAGTCACCTGCCTGCCTTGGCGATGCCAAGCAGGATGCCGTGTGGGGTCATCATGATCTGATGCTGCTCGCTTACGCGCTGTGGCCGTTGACCGGTATCCGCGTCTCGCTGCCGAGCACCGAGGACATGGCCTGGTTCGAGCGCCACTATCCCGGCTGGTACGATCACTACGGCAAGATCTACGAAGAGTGGAAGGCGCTCGGCTTCGAGGATCCGAACTCCGGGTTCCTCGGCGCGATCTGGATGATGCAGAACGGCCACGGCATCTTTGTCGACCACACCTCATCCCTGCCCTTCTGCCCGACACTCGCCAAGAGCGCGGTCCGCCCGAGCTTCCTTGAGTCGAATGGCAAGCGTTACGCCTTCTCCGAACCTCATGGCGAGCGGATGTGGCTGCAGGAGCCGGAACGGTACGAGTTCGTGAACTTCTTCGAGCAGTTCGAAGGTCGTGAATTGTCCGAGTTGATCCAGTCTGCGGGCGGCGTCCGCAGCGATGGCAAGACCCTGATGGCACAGCCACACGTCAACACCACCGGCCTTTGGACCTTGGATGATATCAAGAAGATCAACCTGACAATTCCGGATCCGATGAAGATTCTGAACTGGCAGCCGACCCAGTAACTAGTCTGGCCATTACGGCCTGAACAAGAAAAGTCATCCGGAAGCGTCCCGGCCCTTCCTCCACCCGGCGAATTTGTCTGCCGGGTGGCGAGGGGCACTTGCGCCGTCCGGTTCATACGGGAGAGAGATGCCATGTCGCAAATGCAGACATTCGTTCGCGGTTTCGCGGATCCGCAGCGTCAGGCCGAGATTCAGGCGCTGGTTCCTGCCGAACCGCTTGAAAGCAAGCGCGATCATATCCCCTTCGCCAAGCGAGGCTGGCGTCGGCTCACCGAATATGAAGCTGTCATGCTGCACGCTCAGAACTCGCTCGATGCGGTTCCAGGCAGCCAGGAGATCGGCGAATCGGTGCAGAAATGGCCCGGTGGCCGTGCCGCTTTCAGCATCGAATCAACGGCCCTGATCTCGAGCAACTGGTTCCATTTTCGCGACCCTGCGCGCCGCTGGTTCATGCCCTACGTGAAGGCGAAGAACGAGGAAGGCAGCACGACAGAGCGTTTTCTCAAGGCGTGGGTCGAAAACGGCGACTATCGCATGCTGAACGAGGATTGGGTCTACAAGATCCTTGGCCCGACCTATTCGGCGTTCATTTATAACGAGTACGGGCTGTTCAACGCCCATTCCTCGACCGTTCATACCGGTCTTTCCGATCTGTTGAAGACCTATATCGCGCTGAGCGGCTTCGACAAGAACGACGCGGCGCAGATGATCCAGACAGAACGGGTGCTGCTGGCCAAGAATTTCCCCGGCTTCGATCCCAGCCTCGCTGAAGGCAAGGCGCAGTGGATGTCGAGCCCGACCTGGGCACCGGCGCGCAGCTTCGTCGAGACCGTTTGGGGCGACACCTATGACTGGTGCGAGCAGCTCTGGGCTATCCATTGCATCTATGACGAAATCTTTGGCCAGTTCGTGCGCCGAGAGTTCTTCCAGCGCGTGGCGTCAATCCATGGCGACACCCTGACACCCTGGATCCAGAGCCAGGCGAACCTCTACCACCAGCAGGCGGTGGACGCGTCGAAGGCTCTGTTCTTCAAGATGCTGCAGGATGAGGAGCCGGTCTATTCAGTTCACAACAAGCGCTATCTGCTCGCCTGGACCGATCGCTGGCTGCCACGCACCGGTGCCGCGCTTAGGGCGTTCCTGGCGGTCTATCACGATTTGCCCGTAACACTCGATGGCGTGACCTGTCGCGCCGGCGTGCAGGCTTCGGTCGAACGTGTCGTCGATGACTGGGTCACCCGGTTTGCCGGTCCCCTGGGGTATCGCTTCGACCGCGATGCCTTCATCAACGACATCATGAGCGGCTACTAGCCACAGGGGCGGACACAGGTCATGACCAACAGCAATGCCTACAACGCCGGCACAAACGGCAAGGAAGGCCAATCCTTCATCGATGAATTCCTGTCAAAGGAAAACTCAGTCATCCATTCCAGCGACGCGGTTGTTCTGGCGATGATGAAGACCGAGGAAATCGACGTTATCATCGATGAAATGATCAAGCCCATGCTGGTCGACAACCCCACCATCGCGATCGAGGATCGGGGTGGTTACTGGTGGATCAAGGCGACCGGGAAGATTGTCATCGACTGCGACGAGGCCGCGGAGATCCTCGGCAAGCGCTATACGGTCTATGACCTGCTGGTGAATGTCAGCACGACGATTGGCCGCGCCATGACGGTCGGCAACCAGTTCATCATCACGACCGAGTTGGTCGGCCTTGAATCGGCCGTCCCGACCAGCGCCTAGGATAAGGAGGCACAAAAATGCCCAAGCAGAATTGGTATCGCTCCGAAATTCGCGACGAATGGTTCGATAAGATCAGCGCATTGAAGTCGCTCGACGAAGGCGTTGCCGCATTGAAGGCGTTTCGAGCGGAGCATCTCGGTCCCAACCGGACGTCACAGGACCTCAAGAAGGAATCCAACTGGATTGAATCCCGGATGGAGATGCGCGTCGCGCAGTTGCATTCCGAGCAAACCAAAAGCGACGCAGACCTCCTGGAAAAGACTATAGACGGTCGCCCAGCCGGGGCGGTGTGCGAGACCTATCTTGCCCGCATGGCCGAAATCGAGTGCCCGATCGCGATGAACGAACTCTGCATTGAGTTTCGCAAGGCATGCAAACCGCCGATGATGCCGATCAATTACTTCATGCCGACGGAGCGAGAGCTGGTCTCTAAGCTCCTCAAGCTGCGCGCGCCAACCTATCTTTCCACGCCGATCGAGGAACTCCGCAAGATGCGCGGCGTGACGATGATCAGCGTCCAATAGCAGGAATTCGGCGGCTGGCCCTCATCCCAGGCGTCCGGCCGTCTCCCTAAAGGGGTCGGGCAGTGGAATTCGAATACGGCTATAAATGCGGCCATTGCGCCAACAAGTTCGCCGCAGGGATGACGAAATGGGTGGACGGGAAACCTTACTGCCCAACCTGCAACGAGGAGATCATCTCGTTTCCAACGGAACGCGATATCGCGCGCCATGATTATATCGCCCGCACCGGACGGGACCGCTTTCATTCGGTCGTGCTCCAGGGCGACGACGATGAAGATTGAACTCACCGATTTACCCAATATCGCCGGCGGCCCGGCGCCGATCGGCGATCCCGTGCTCCTGCATGAGGATGGCGCGTTTCGGGTCTACGGAACCGAGCTTGAGATCATGTGGCGCTGGGACCTCTTCGAGGGTGAGCAGCATCTCCATACCGCTGGCGCGCAGAGACCGGAGAGTTGCGTCGTCGCCGCCCGCTCGCGCATTGATCTGTTTCGTCGCCCCGACGTCGCCCGCCTGATGCGGGAGGCGCCTGAAGAGGCGTAATTCCCTTCTCCCCGAATGATTGAGACCCAGGATGAGTTCTGAACACAGCATCACTGCCCGCTTTGAGGATGGCGTCGAACTGACCTTTTCGTGCGGCGAGGGCGAGAACATCCTAGCCGCCGCGATGCGTCAGGACGTTCGCCTGCTTTGTCAGTGCCGCAAGGCCTATTGCGGTAGCTGCAAGGCGCTGTGCACCGAGGGCGATTATCACCTCGGCAAGCTGATCAACGTTCAAGTCTTGCCGCCCAACGAGGAAGAAGACGGTGTCGTTGTCACCTGCGACACCTTTCCGCGCAGCGAGATGATGCTTGAATTCCCCTATACCAGTGATCGATTGGGCTCCATGAAACCGGCGGCGGAATGCAGCGCTCGCGTCGTTGTGGTTGAGCAGATCTCAAGCGTTGTCTATCGCTTCGTGATCGCGCCCCTTGATACCGCGACGGGTGCCTCCCTGCCTTTCAACTTTGTCGCCGGGCAATATGTCGAAATCGGCATCCCGGATACCGACAAGGCACGGGCTTTCTCAATCTCGACAGCGCCCAGCGCTGCCGGGGAGCTTGAGTTTCTGATCCGGCTGATTCCGGGTGGGGCCTTCTCGCATTATCTGAAGACCCGGGCCTCGGTCGGTGAGAGCGTCGCGTTGCGCGGCCCCATGGGCGAGTTTGTCCTTCGACCGTCACCGCGTCCCCGGGCGCTGGTCGGCGGCAGTACCGGCCTTGCCCCGCTCCTCTCGATGCTCCGTGATGTCGCAAGCGGCAACCGTGGCCAGGATGAATACCATCTGTTCTTCGGCATGCAAGACCCCGCAAGCATGTTCTTTGAGGCAGAATTGCGAGCGCTTGCCAAGACAATGCCGAATCTGACCGTCCATCTCGCACTGATGGACCCGCCCGATGGATGGGACGGCTTCGTCGGCAACTCCGTCGCTGCCTTTGCCGCCTATTTCGCTGCCCGGGCCGACAAACCCGATGTCTATCTCTGTGGTCCGGGTCCGATGGTCGACGCCGCCATTGCCGCCTGCCAGCGTCTCGCCATTCCCGATGCACAGATCTATCGTGAGGAATTCGTCGCTAGCGGATCATGATGATACCGAAAGCCTCCGGAGAGCTTGATGGACCAATCAGTTCTGGCGTTGCTGGGTGAAACGGCCCGGGCTCTTGACGAGCAAATCCGAACCCTTGAATCGCAGAACGAGGATTTGACGGCGAAGATTGGCGATAGTTACGTCACGGTCCTGCGCGACCTTCGCGATCACAATTACGAGCGTGATGAGGAGTTGGAGATCCGCCAGTCACTCAGTTACCAGGAACGCAAACTCCTCTGGGTCTGGGCACGACTGGCAAAACTCAAGGAATTGCGTCGGGATGTGGCCCGCGGCGTGATGCGGCATGGCGATTGGGGCACATCGACAGAATGAACGGCGCCTGTGCATGAGTACCCAACCCAAACGAATCCGCATCGGCGATTCCGCAGCCGGCAAGATGCTCGCGGGTATGCGCCTGCTGGCGCGGACCGTCGCGGTGACGCTCGGGCCAAGCGGCCGACATGTCGTGATTGAGCATGCCTCTGGTCTGGCGCCAAGGGTGACGAAAGACGGCGTCGGCGTCGCCCGGGCCCTCGCGTTGTCCGATCAGGAGGCAGAGGTTGGTCTGCGATTGCTGCGGGAGGCCGCGAGCGCGGTTTCAGAGAATGCGGGCGATGGTACGACGACCGCGATCATCCTCGCCTGCGATCTGGCGACCCGCTGCCTGCGCGCCCGGATCGCCGGAATTGACGCGCTTGCGATCCGTGACGCCTTGGCGAGGGCAGCGACACAAACCCTTCATGCGCTGGGGGAACTCGCCGTCCCTGCGACCCGCGAAGATTTGCGAAACATCGCTCGAATCGCCGCAAATGGCGACGACGCCATCGCCGAACATCTTATCAATGCCTACGATCAGGTCGGCCTTGATGGTGTCATTGACGTCGAGATGGGTAACGCGGTCGAGGATATCCTTGAGGTCAAGCTGGGAACCAGTTTCGAGACGATGGTCCTGATCCGGGAGCTTCACCCCCCGGTCGGCGCGCTTGACCTGAAGCGGCCCTTGATCCTGCTCTATGACCGCGCACTTGAGAGTTTCGAAGACCTTCTACCCGCGCTGGAAGTCGCCGTCGCCGCCAAGCGCCCGCTGCTGATCATGGCCGATGACGTGTCGGATACCGTTCGCCTTGCCCTGATCGAAAATCATCGACGCGGCGTTGTCAAAGTCGCGGTTGTGAAGCCCCCGATGCATGGCGACACCCGGATCGAGTGTCTATCCGATCTCGCCCTGGTGTGCGGCGGTCGCGCGGTGCTGCAGCGCGATTTCAGCGACCTGAACCGCCTTATTGCCGAGGACCTTGGCAGCGCCGATCTGGTATCGATCATCGGCAACACCATCACGATCACCGGGGCGCATGGCGACAGAGCAGCGATCCGGCAGCAGATCGTGCTGCTTCGTGGCGATCTCATCTCCGGCGATATCGATAGCCGTTCGCCCACCGGTCGCGCCGATTATCTGGAAAAGCGGACTGACCGGCTCAAGCTGCTGCTGGGGGCGACGGCAATCCTTCATGTGGGTGGCACCAGCGATCTTGAGATCAAGGCGCGCCTGCCTTTGGTTGAGAACGCGCGCCGTGCAATGCTGGCTGCGGCAGACAGCG
>CAIXXC010000198.1 GCA_903923205.1 uncultured Rhodospirillales bacterium
CGCCGCGCAAGGCTTCCATAACGGCATCGATCGTCCCGTCACGGCCCTGGTCATTCCAAACCGCATTGACCGCGGCGTCGATCAGCCCACGCTCGGTATCGTTGAGCCGGTTCTCGAAGCGCGCCATCTGCGATACGATGGCCTTCAGCATTGCGAGGCAGTCGATCAGATAATCGGGATCGTCACCCGCCAGTGTTGGGTCGATCATACGAAACGGGTTGAGCGAAATTCCCGCCGCCTGCCGGAACTCGGTGAAGGTGCCACCCAAGGCCTTGGCCATGTGCTCGAACGAGCGGCCATCGTCGATGACTATAACCCGCGCATGGACCCCGGCGAGACTGGCGGTTAGGTCTTGCAGCAGCACCGACTTGCCCGAACCGGACTTGCCGGCGATCGCGACATTGTGGTTGCCGGCGCCGTTCTGGAACGGCGACCAGAATTGCGGCTGTCCGCGTCGGCCGACGAACAGCAGGTGCGGGATTGCCCCGCCGTTGTACTCTCCCTGGAGGGGGCTGAGCGAAGCCACGTTGGCCGAGAGGACTGTCCGAAAGCGGCGCATGCGCTGCAAATCGGTAGACAGGCCATCGGCCAGTAGCAGCGGGAACGATGCGAGCAACCCGCCAAGTTGCAGATAAGTCTCGTCGATCAGATCCCACCCGGCGGCCTTGTAGATCGCCTTCAGGGTGCGCTCATTGAGATCGCCGCGGCCGAGCGGGGAAATGACCGTAACGCTGTAATAGATCTGGATCAGCTTTTGCCCGAGCCGCACCTGCTGCTGAACATGGGTCCATTCGGCCGACTGGCTCTTGAGCGCGGGCACAAGCCGGGCCGCTTTGCCATCGGCCAGCGTGGTGGTGCGGGTGAACTTCCAGCTGGCTTTGGCCTCGGACATGTCGGTTGCCGGAATGATCCCGGCGATCGACTGGAGGACGGGGCAGGGCAGGCAGAGTTTGGGGTTGAACACATCACCGATGACTTTTTGCGTGTCCCAAGGCGCCCAGCGTTCAGGGAAATAGCGCACCGACATTGTGCGCACGTCGAAGGCGTGCGGGGTGACTTCGACGAGGTCCGGCGCACCATCGATCACTTTGCCGGACGGGCGCAGCGATGGCGCTTCGAGGATTAGCCGGTCCTTCTCGACCCGCGTCACCAGATCGCGGCGCAGGCACTGCTCGTTGATCGGATCGAACGGGCTATACTCCGGCGCATCGTCGCCGGCGCCTGTCGATGGGCACAGGACATCGTCGATAAAACGAATGAGGTCGGTCGGCCCCAGCACGCGCGTTGGCACATTGATCGAATCGAAGGCGGCTACGATCCCGTCGCGCACCGACAACAGTTGTTCATTCGAAATCGGGCCGCCTTCGGTCACGCCAACGGCGAAGAGCACGCGGAATTGGCGCAAGTGGAACGGGCCGTCGCCTGCCAGCGATGTCCAGGCGCCATGCGTCAGAAGATCGAGCCGATAGCGCGCGAGCTTGTCGAACACGGCGCCAGCGCGCACACGCGGCAGGGCCCATTCCTGCAATTTCTCGACGACCCGTGGGCTGGCATAATTGATGATCTGGAACTGGCAGCCGGGCAGCA
>CAIXXC010000199.1 GCA_903923205.1 uncultured Rhodospirillales bacterium
ATGAAGGATTTGCCGACGAAACTGCCCGATGGGATCGTACTGGCTTGTGTGCCATCGCGTGAAGATCCGCGCGATGCGTTCATCTGTTCTTCGACAGGCGACCTGTTGTCGTTGCCGCCGGGCGCCGTTGTTGGCACAGCGAGCTTGCGGCGTCAGGCGCAGACCTTGAACCTGCGCCCGGATTTGAAGGTCGTGACCCTGCGCGGAAGCGTGCAGACCCGGCTCAAACGCCTTGCCGAAGGCCAGATTGATGCTACATTCCTGGCACTGGCCGGGCTCACGCGCTTAGGTCTCTCCAGCCATGTGGCCGGCCTGATCCCGACGGATCTGATGCCGCCGGCCGCAGGGCAGGGCGCGCTCGCCATCACTTGTCGCAGCGATGACCGCAGCACTTTGGAAGCGCTGCAACGCCTCACCTTGCCGGAATTCGAGATTGCGACTGCCGCCGAGCGCGCGTTCCTCGATTCGCTGGATGGCTCCTGTCGGACTCCCATTGGTGCTCTCGGCCGGGTCGAGGGTGATCGTCTGGTTTTCGTTGGCGAGGTGCTGACGCCCGATGGCAAGCTGCGCTGGCGCCGCGAGGCCGTCATCGATCTTGGTGCCAATCCGCATCAGGCCAGTGCCGCGTTGGGCCGCAAGCTCGGCCAGGAAATTCGCGAAGAAGCCGGAGAGGCTTTCCAGCCCGACAGCATCACCGCCGCAGCCTGGTAAGTGGCCATTATGGCTGACGCGCGCGGATTGCCGGCGGTCTGGGCGCCGTCATTGGGACCCGCGGCATCGCGAGGATTGTGTACGGATTGCGGCATATCCCGGACGGCGGAGCCGAATCGATGCGGTACCGCCTGCCAATTCATAAAGCCTGATTACCCGGCCCTCGAAGCCCGCGTTCAGGGTCGCCCGCGCGATCCAGCGGCTGGTGACGAGTTGTTTTTCGGGCCGTTCCGCCAGATGCTGCGGGCCAGTCTCAAATCGCCTTTGCCCGACGCGCAATGGACCGGGATCGCGACACGGATCGCGCAACGTTTGCTTGAAACGGGCGCCGTCGATGCGGTTCTGACCATGGCGCCAGACCCGCACGACCGCTGGCGTCCCCAGCCGGTGTTGGTCACAAAGCCTGAGGGAATGGCCCAGGTCCGCGGCATGCGGATGGGCTATGCCCCGTTATTGGCCCTGCTGGAGCCCGCCCGGGAGATGGGCTTCAAGCGTCTGGCGGTCATCGGGATACCCTGCCAGGTCTACGCCCTGCGTGCGATCGAGCAGGAGCTCGGTCTCGAGCGGCTCTACGTGATCGGCACGCCGTGTTCGGACAATACGACAACCGAGCGGTTCCACGATTTCCTTGCGCTGCTGGCCGAAGACCCGGACACCATCATCTATCTGGAATTCCGCGCCGATTATCATGTCGAGCTGCGTTTCACGAGCGGTCAGGTCAAGGAAATCCCTTTCCTGAAACTGCCGATCTCGCTGCTGCCGCCTGATTTCTTCCCGCTGACCTGTCGGACCTGTGTCGACTACACCAACGTGCTCTCCGACATCACGGTTGGCTATATGGGTGGCCAGGGTGAGCAATGGTTGCTGGTGCGGAACGAGCGCGGTGCCGAATTGCTGGAGCTTCTTGGTGACGAGGTCAAACTCGCCGCGCCCGGTAGCGCCGGTAAACGCCACTCGGCCGTCAAGGGATTTCTTGCGAATGTCGAACGCGCTGCCGGTGGCCTGCCGTTGCGGCGGATGCCGGACTGGCTACGCGGCATCGTTGGATGGCTGATGCCGCGAATCGGGCCACGCGGGCTCGAATTCGCCCGGGCACGGGTGGAGATGAAAGCGGTTGAAACCATTGTGCATCTGCGCCGGGAGCATCCGCGCCGCCTGCACAATATGGTTCCCGCCCATGTGTGGTCCCTGGTTGCCGGCTATGGTCTGGCGCCGGCATCCGGAGAGCAGCCGGGAGACCGTAACTCGAACACCTAGGGCCCACCGACGCGTCGGGCGGTCAGATAGGTCAGGACAGGTTTGAGCGAACGATCGGGGTCCTCCTCCTGGGGGACATGGCCCAAGTCTGGAAAGCTCACCAACTGGGCCGATTTGAGGGCGCCCAGATAGTCTTGGGCATTGCGGAACGGAATCATACCGTCCTTTTCTCCCCAGATCAGGAGCACCGGCACGGCGATTTCCTGTAGGGCCGGTCTGGGGTCTTCGAGGATCGTCTGGCGCAACCGCTCGATAATGGCCTCGCGAACGGCTGGCGCGCGCATCATGTCCCAGTATCTGGTAACGGTGGCATCCGAAAGATGGGCAGGATCGGCATACGCCGGAAGGATGCTGTCGCGCAGCATGGATTTCGGCATCGCATAGGGCAGCGCATACATCATCATCGGCACGGTCTGCCGCTTGCCATACTCGAAACCGGGGCTGGCATAGCCGTCGGGCGAGATCAGGACCAAGCCATCGATCCTAGTCGGGTGGGAAGCGGCGGATTTCCACGCGATCTTGCCGCCCATGGAGTTGCCGATCAGGGTTGCCTTGGCGATGCCGAGGCGATCGAGCAGGTCGAACAGGATTCGGACCGAGCGGTCGTCGGAATAATCGCCACTGGGGTCAGCCCCGGTGAGACCGAACCCCGGCAGATCGAAACGGATGACGCGATAGCTTGTGGAAAGGCGCTCCGACCAGGCATCCCAGGTCTGCAAACTCGACCCAAATCCATGCAGCAAGACGACAACGGGCGCACCTTTCGGGCCGGTATCCTTGTAATGCAGGTGAACGTGATCGACATCGATATAGTCGGTCGGCGCGACGTTATAGCGTGCTTCAAGGGCTGCCTTGCTGGCATCCGGGGTGTACGCCCAGATGCCGCCGCCGAGCAGGCACGCTGCCAGCAGGAAGAATACAATCACGAGGGGTTGTCTCATCAGGGTTGGGTTGCCGATCGTTGCTATGCAGTTAGTGTTTGATCACGCCGCCATCGACCACAATGGTCTGACCCGTGATGAAGGCGGCGTCGTCCGAGACCAGAAACGACAGGGTGCCGACGAGATCGGCCGGAACCTGGACGCGCTTGATCGCCTGCATCGATGCCATGACGTCGAACATCCCGGCGAGCGCCGAAGCCTCGGTGGTCGCGTTCTTGACCAGGGAAGGCGCGATCGCGTTTACGGTGATGCCGAATGGCCCAAGCTCATTGGCGAGCCCGCGGGTAAAGCCGATCGCAGCGGCCTTGCTGGTGATGTAGGCGACATAATGTTCGATGTTCAGCCAGAAGGTGGTCGAACTCATGTTGACGATCCGACCTTGCCCCTTCTTTTTCATGGCGGGCACAAATGCCTTGCTGAACAGAAAGAAGGAATCGACGTTGATTGCCTGCAGTTGACGCCACTCCTCAAAGCTCAGCTCATCGAACGGTCGAAGCGGGAAGATGCCGACATTGTTGACCAGAATATCGGCCGCGCCGAGCGCGGTTTCGACCTCGGCGGCAAAACAGGCGACCTCATCTGGTTTCGTGACATCGCAGAGCCCGGCATAGACGCGCCGCCCTTCCGCCTCGACCAACCTGCAGGTTTCGGCGCCATCCTTGACATCGGCAAAGGCGATGTCGGCCCCATCCTGTGCAAGGCGGTGGGCGAAGGCTTGGCCGATTCCGCTGGCACCGCCCGTGATGACAGCGATCTTGCCCTTCAGGTTCCGCGTCATGGCGTTTTCCTTTTTATTGTTTATTGCCAATCGGCATCAGGCGTCAGGCGCGAGCGGCTGAAAGAAGCCGGTGGCCTCAAGGTCCAGCACGATTTCATCATGCTGGTTCTTCGCGAGCCAACGCCAGCGTACCACGCCGAGTTCGGGTTTGCTCGCCGAACGCCGAACTTCGGCGACATGGCATTCCACCCGCATCGTGTCGCCTGGGCGCATTGGGTTAGGCCATTTGACGTAAGACATCCCCGGCGAGCCGAAGCTCTCGGAACCGGCAAGAATATCATCGCAGACCAGGCGCATGGCGACGCTGCAGGTGAGCCAGCCGCTGCCGATCAGCCCTTCCCAGCGAGAGTTTGCTGCGCGCGCTGGATCGGTGTGGAACCATTGCGGGTCGTAATCCGCAGCAAAGCGTAACATCTCGGTTTCGTCGATGGTCCGTGATTTTGTCGTGATGACCATGCCGACGGACAGATCAGAAAATTTCATGGGCGATATCCGGTTCGCTAACATTCAAGGGGTAGCTCAGGCGGGTGATAGCATGGTCGCCCGTCCGCTTCGCAAGAGGGAACCGGGTTCAGAGGCCGCTAATATGTCTCGAAATGAATGCGGCCCTCGCGTTTCATATCGGCATGAAGGGACGGCCAGTCGAGCGCTCCCGCCTCCGCGGCGGCACTCAGCGCGGATATGACCCCATCCTCCATGCCGCGCAAACCGCAAACATAGACATGTGTGCCCGGATCGGCGAGCAGTTGCGCGACATCGGAGATACGCTCCATCAGCGCATCCTGGACGTAGCGCTTGGGCTCGCCAGGCACGCGCGAGAAAGCCAGGTTCACGTCGATGAAGCGCGTCGGCAGCTTCTTCAGCGGGCCGAAATACGGCAGTTCCTCGGGCGTGCGGGCGCCGAAGAACAGCATCAGACGATTCTCGTCGTCAGGGTGATGAAGCCGTCGGCGGCGTTCCGTCATCGCCCGCATTGGCGCAGAGCCGGTGCCTGTACAGATCATCAGCAGCGGGCTCAGCGGTTCGTCCGGCATCAGGAAACTCGCGCCGAACGGGCCGATGACCTTCACCACCGCGCCTTTCTCCAGGTCGCAGAGATAATTCGAGCAGATACCGTCGGTCGCGTTGCCATCCGCGCCGGCGACCACCCGTTTCACGGTCAGGGATAAATTGTTGTAGCCGGGGCGCTCGCCATTGCGCGGGCTTGCGATCGAGTATTGCCGCGCGTGGTGCGGGCGCCCAGAGGGATCCATGCCCGGCGGGATGACGCCAATCGACTGCCCTTCCAGGACCGGAAAAGGCAGGCTGGCGAAATCCAGCACGATATGACGGACATCGCTCTCGGTATCGGCTCCGGTCAGTCGATAATTCCCAACAACCGTGGCTTCGGCTGGACGCTTGATGCCATAAAGATTGGTGGTTGGAGTCGCAGCGCTGCGAGGCGGGATTGCGGCACCACGGGCGGTATCGACCGTCTGGATCGTGACACCTTCGTCGTCGCCGGCGTCATGAACGGGCGTGACATCGGCGATAGCAGGGTTTTCCTCCGGCAGATCGTCCCAGGAGAATTGTTCCTCCAATGAGTAGGCGGCGTCCCTCACGACCGCGCGCCAATTGTCGATCGCACCGGTCGGGCAGGGCGAGATGCAGGCCCCGCAGGCGTTACAGATTTCAGGATCGACGACATAGTTGCGCGAATCATGGCTGACGGCATCGATGGGGCAGGTGTCTTCGCAGGTATTGCAGCGGATGCAGATCGCCGGGTCGATGACATGCTGCTGAAAAGTCTCCATCCGTGCCCCGTCCTCGAAACGAAAAATACTGTCTGGCCTTCAATATAGGTCGGCGACGCCGAGACCGACCGGCCATAGTCAGTTAAAGCGAACGTATTCCATCTCGATCGGCTGCCGATTGAGGCCGACAGTTGGGGCGGCGATCCAGTTGGCATACTTGCCGACTGCGATCACCCGGCCCATCAGTGAGGCGACATAGGCCCGGTCTTCGGTCGATGGCAGCCAAGTGTCGACATTCTTTTGCCACGCCGCCGCCGAGATCGGACGGCCGTTCGGGTCGAAGTGATGGCCTGCGAGCTTGCCGATACTGCGATGGAACGCCTTGTGCGGCACGCTCAGCTTGAAATCCACCCCATTCTTGGCGATGACGCGGTTCCAGCGCTCCACGCCACCGACGGAATCCTTGATGTAGTCATCGCGCAAAACTTCGTTCAGCGCGTTCAGCATTGCTGTGTCATGCGTCGTCAATGCGCCGTCGGCGTAGTCGAGCACCGGGTACATAAGGTCGTTGAGCTTGTGGTCATCCTGACGCTTGGTTTCTTCGAACCGCCCCTTGAGGCCGGCGCTGTAAAAGAGCGCGGCATTGGACGATTGATCCGCGCCGAACAGGTCAATCGTCACGCTGAAATGGAAATTCAGGTAACGCTGAATGGTGGGGAGGTCGATCACGCCGAATTTGCGGACTTCCGCCGGGTCTTCGACACCGTGCTGCTTCATGATCTCGCAGGTTCTCTGGACAACGCGGGATACGCCCGATTCGCCCACGAACATGTGGTGCGCCTCTTCGGTCAGCATGAAACGTGTTGTACGGGATAGCGGGTCGAACGCCGATTCCGCGAGGGCGCAGAGCTGGTATTTGCCATCGCGGTCGGTGAAATAGGTAAACATGAAGAATGAAAGCCAGTCCGGCGTTTTTTCGTTGAAGGCGTTGAGGATGCGCGGATTGTCCTGGTCGCCGGAGCGGCGCTGCAGCAGAGCCTCGCCCTCCTCCCGTCCATCGCGTCCGAAATACCGGTGCAGCAGATACACCATCGCCCAAAGGTGACGGCCTTCCTCGACATTGACCTGAAACAGGTTGCGCAGATCGTAGAGTGAAGGCGCGGTCAGGCCGAGATGACGTTGCTGTTCGACCGATGCCGGTTCGGTATCGCCCTGTGTCACGATGATGCGACGCAGATTGGCACGATGTTCGCCAGGGACTTCCTGCCAGACCGGCTCGCCCTTGTGTTCGCCGAAGCCGATCCTGCGGTCCTCTTCGGCGGGTGCGAGGAAGATGCCCCAGCGATAATCGGGCATCTTGACGTGGTCGAAATGGGCCCAGCCATTTGGTTCGGCGCTGATCGCGGTGCGCAGATAGACATCGAAATTATTCGAGCCATCCGGGCCCATATCCTTCCACCAGTTGAGGAAATTCGGCTGCCATTGCTCCAGCGCGCGCTGCAGGGTGCGGTCGCTCGACAGATTGACGTTGTTGGGGATCAGTTCGTTGTAGTCGATAGCGGCCATGGGCTTGCCCTTTCCTGGTATCGGATGTGCGGCGGTTGCGCCGGGTTTGAGAGTGCTGATTGTCGCCGTCTTGCCTAAACGCGTGAAAAGTCGAAGGCGGCTTTCTCGCCCTTGCCGTAGACCTTCAGTGCACCCTTCTCGCCGACGGCGTTGGGGCGGATGAAAATCCAGTTCTGCCAAGCGGTGAGGCGGCCAAAGATCCGCGTTTCCATGGTCTCGTGATTGCCAAAGCGAAGATTGGCTTCCAGCCCGGTCAGGGCGTCGGGCGATTGGCTGACACGCTCCTCGACGGCAAGCCGGATTTCGTCGGCCCAGTCGATATCGTCCGGGATCGCTGTCACCAAGCCCAAAGCGAGCGCCCGTGTCGGATCGAGCGGCACATTGATCGCTTCCCGGACGGCTACGATCTCATCCGCATCGTCGTAAAAGCGCTGCGCCAGTCGCGATTTACCCGCGACGGAGGGATAGGTACCGAAATTGGCACTGCTCAAGGTGATCGAGGGTTGTGCGTCGAGGTCGTCCGGCGCGCTGGCCATGTAGCTTCGGTCGGCGGCCAGCACGATCTCCAAGAGAGGACCGGCAAAGCAAGAGCCCTGCTCAATCAGGGCGAAGAGGCTGCGTGACGATACGTCAAGGCGGGCGAAGGTGCGCCGCAGCATGCCGATTGTCTCGCGCACGAACCAGTGCGTGGCATGCCGTTCAAGGATGGCATCGACCCCAAGGACACGGGCTGCATCGCCCTGCGTGCGCAACAGCCAGACGCCAATATCAAGCTCGTTGGCGCGCAGGGTAAGGATCGCATCATCGAGTTCGCGCGCCATCTGCAGCGGCCACCAGCCATCCCCGGCGGCAAGGATGGCGTCGATCTCGGTTGGCTGTGCGGCGTCGGGCCCGCGCACCGTCAATTCGGCGACGCGACGCAGACGATCGATTCTGATGCCAACATACCGATATTCGATCGAATCGGCGGTCTGGACCCGCTCCACCGGCGTCAGGGAGACGCCCGCAGCAACACCGGGGCGGTCGCTTTGTGCCGCCAATTCAAGGGCGCGCGCCTGGACCTTTGTCGCGAACTCGCTGGTCTTGTAGATATCGTCGACGAGCTTCCAATCCTTCGCGCGCTGGCCACGAACACCCTCGCTTGAGGTGCAGAAGATATCAGCGAGGTCGCGACGAACCTTTCGCTTGTCGGTGACGCGGGTGAGGCCGCCGGTGCCGGGCAGAACGCCGAGCAGAGGCACCTCAGGCAGCGAGACCGAGGACGAGCGGTCATCGACCAGCAGAATTTCATCGCAGGCGAGCGCCAGTTCGTAGCCGCCGCCCGCGCAGGCGCCATTCACCGCCGCAATGAATTTAAGGCCCGAATGCCGGCTGGAATCCTCGATGCCGTTTCGGGTCTCGTTGGTGAACTTGCAGAAATTGACCTTCCAGGCGTGCGACGACAGACCGAGCATGAAGATATTGGCGCCGGAGCAAAAAATCCGGTCCCTCGCGCTTGTCACGATGACGCTGCGGACGGTCGGGTGCTCGAAGCGAATGCGCTGAAGCGCGTCGTGCAACTCAATATCGACGCCAAGGTCATAGGAATTGAGCTTGAGCTTGTAGCCGGGGCGGATGCCTCCGTCCTCGGCAACATTCATGGTGAGCGTCGCAACCGGGCCGTCGATCTTGAGCGACCAATGCTGATAGCGGCTTGGGTCTGTCCGATAATCGACATGGGTCGCGGCGGGTGCGGTCTCGGTCATCGGTCTTCCCAGCATGATTTGCGGTTGCGAAGCGATTGCTATAATGAACTATGGTGCATGTCAACGATCAGAATGCATAATATTGCATCAAAACATGCATCGCGATGCATGTTTTACGATGCCACGGCCATCAGCGCCCGATGGCGTCCCGGATCAGGGCGCGTAGACCCTGGACGCAGGCATCAATAGGGCGACCGCTTGTATCGAAGCTGAAATCGGCTTTTGCGTAAAACGGGGTCCGCTCCGCCAGGATCAGTTCCAGATCGTCCATCGCTTGCCGATTGCCCGCCATCGGCCGCATGTCGCCCTGGTCGATCACGCGGCTCATATGTTCCTGCGGGGTCGCGCGCAGCCAGACGGTCAAGCAGCTCTGCAGCAGGATGTTGAAGGTCGAGGGTTCCGATACGAGCCCGCCAGGAGTCGCGATGATCGCATTGGGGTAGCGCCGGATCACCTCCTCAAGCGCCTGCTTCTCGTAACGGCGATAGGCCGTCGCGCCGTAGAGTGCGTGAATTTCTGTCGGCGTGCAGCCGGCGATGCGTTCGATCTCGCGGCCGATTTCGACGAAGGGATACTGCAGGTCCTCGGCGATAAGGCGTCCGAGCGTCGATTTCCCGGCGCCGCGAAGTCCGACAAGCGCGATATGGCTGTGTCGACGATCGCTGCTGCCTTCAAAGAGTTCCATCAGCACACGGCGTGCCCGTGCCAGTTCATCGGCGCTGCGACCGACCAGGTAATCGCGAATCAATGGCCAGTCTGCGTTGCCTCCCGTCGTATCGTCGAGCAGTTCGGCAATACTGCAGTGAAAGGCTTCGGCGATTTGGCGCAGTATCTGCAGCGACGGATTGCCGTTGCCGGATTCCAGGTTGGCGAGGTGACGTTCTGAGACGTCGGCGTCCCTCGCCAATTCCTTGCGTGTCAAACCCGCACGGGCCCGCAACCTGCGGACGCGGTCGCCGAGGCGCAGAAAATAGGGGTCTCGTATCTCCGCAACATCTGCCAGGTTCCCGGCGTCCAATGAGGCCGGGGCGTCCGGTTCGGGCGGGGGTGCGGGTGCCTTGGTCTTGTTGGTCATGGTTTGGGGCGCATGAAGTATCCATAAAACGGATCACGAGATTAATCTTGACGCACTATTTTACATTTCTCAATATGCATTGATCTACATCGCGGCGTGAAAAAAATACAGTAAGGGGTAGGGATGGGAGTCGAGAGCTTTACGCGCCAGATAGAAGAATTGACGGCGGATCTGGCGGGCAAATCCCTCGACGAGACGTTGGCCGGTCACCTTAATAACCGCTATCCGCCGTCGGGCGAGACCTACAGGGCGCTTGCCGCAGCGTGCCAAGCCGGGATAGCCGAAGGCTGGCTCTGTGGCCGCGAAGCCGGCGGCATCAAGTACGGGCGTGTCATCAAGCCAAGCCCTGCGACCCACGGGTTTTCAGTGGATGTTGTCGATATGGACGAGGTCGTCGGTCCGCATCATGCGCATCCCCAGGGTGAGATTGATCTGGTCATGCCGGTGGACGGTGGCGCCCTCTTCGATGGCAGCGGGGCCGGTTGGGTTGTCTACCCGCCGGGTAGTTCGCACAGGCCCACGGTTACAGCCGGACGGGCGATTGTCCTCTATCTGCTTCCCGGCGGCTCCATCGATTTCAACGCAGCCCCCTGACGGCTGCGCCTCCACTTAGGACTGCCGCCTCATACTCGGGAGCGACTTGTGCCAGATTTGGTGCCCCATCCGCCGGAACAGTTCAATTTTGCCCGCCATCTCCTGCGGTTGAATGCGGACTGGCCTGATCGTCTCGCCTTCATCGATGATTTCGGCACGCTGACCTACGGCGCACTGGATGAGCAAATCCGGCGCTGCGCCGGCGCGTTGATTGCGGCCGGGTTGCGCCGCGAGGAACGCGTCGTTCTATTGGCCGAAGACAGGTGCGAATGGCCCGTTGCCTTCCTTGGCGCGCTTTATGCCGGGATCGTTCCCGTCGCGCTCAATACCCTGCTGCCCATCGACGATTATGCCTATGTCCTGGAGCATTGCGGCGCCCGTGGCGCGATCGTCTCCGCCGCCCTGCTGGACAAACTCCAGTCGGCGACAGAGCGCGCCGAACATCCGCTTGATGCGATTTTCGTCGTTGGTGGCAGGGCGCCGACCGGCACGCTCGATTTCGCCAACGCGCTGGCAGAGAGCAAACCCTATGACCAAACCGGAAGGACCCGGGCTGATGATCCGGCCTTCTGGCTCTATTCCTCCGGTTCAACAGGCAAGCCCAAGGGCGTGATCCATACCCATGGCAACCTTTATTGGACGGCTGAACTTTACGGGCGCGACCATCTCGGCCTCTCAAGTGCCGACAGAATTTTCTCGGCGGCGAAGCTGTTCTTCGCCTATGGACTCGGCAACGGCCTGACCTTTCCGCTCAGCGTTGGCGCGAGCGCGGTGCTCATGGCGGAACGCCCCACTGCGGACGCAGTGTTCAGACGCCTTATCGATCATCGGCCAACAGTGTTCTGCGGCTCACCGACGGGATATGCGGGCATGCTGGCCGCCCCGAACCTGCCGTCGCGGGAGGCAGTCAATCTAAGGCTCTGCCTCTCGGCTGGGGAGGCGCTCCCGGCCTCGATCGGCGAGCATGTCGAGCGGCATTTCGGCTGCGAGATCGTTGACGGAATCGGCTCTACCGAGATGCTCCACATCTTCCTGTCGAATAAGCCGGGTGACGTCCATTACGGCACGACGGGTAAGCCGGTCAGCGGCTACGAGGTACAACTGCGTGATGACGACGGCCATCTCGTGCCCGATGGCGCGGTCGGCGATCTCTATATCCATGGCCCCAGCGCTGCCATCGCCTACTGGCGCGACCGCGCGCGTACCCGCTCGACCTTCATCGGCTATTGGACGAAATCGGGCGACAAATATTGGCGCGATGCGGACGGAAACTATGTCTACGCCGGGCGCAGCGACGATATGCTGAAGGTGAGCGGTCAGTACGTATCGCCGGCCGAAGTGGAAGGTGTCCTTGCCGCCCATCCGGATATTCTTGAAACTGGACTGGTCGGCGCGCCTGACGCCGAGGGGCTGACGAGGACGACGGCCTTTGTAGTCTTGAAGCAGGGGATCGCGGCAAGCCCGGACATCGCAAAGGAACTGCAGGCCTTCGTCAAGGAGCGCCTGAGCCCCCATAAGCGACCGCACCACATAACCTTCGTGGATGATTTGCCGAAGACCGCGACGGGGAAGATTCAGCGCTTCCGGCTTCGCGAACTTGTTTCTGCGCCCAAGGATTGAGGTCGAACTTGGCGACGAGCCCATCCAGCAGCGATCTGATCTCCGTCGATCTCGGCGACCGTCGGGTTGAAATCGAGCATAGGCTTCTCAATCCCGACCGCACTGAAGCGCCGCTGATCGTGTTTTTGCATGAAGGTCTGGGCTCGGTCGCGATGTGGCGTGATTTCCCGCGAGCCCTCTGCGATTCAGGCGGTTTTCGCGGCCTGGTTTATTCCCGGCCCGGCTACGGACGGTCGACGCCGCGACGCAAGGACGAGGCTTGGGGGCCGAAATTTCTCGAATACCAGGCACAGGAGGTTCTGCCCCGGTTGTTTCGCGCCCTGGACATTGATGCTGCCTCAGATCGGCCATGGCTGTTCGGGCATAGCGACGGGGGCTCGATCGCCCTGATCCATGCGGCCTGCTTCAAGGATCTGGTGGCAGGTCTTGTCGTGATGGCCCCACATATCATGGTCGAGGCGATATCGGTGGCCAGTATTCACGAGGTCCGGCAGTCTTTCCTCGAAACCGATCTTCGGGCTCGGCTTGCCCGCTACCACGACGACGTCGAATCCGCCTTTTACGGCTGGAACGACGTTTGGCTCGATCCCGCTTTTCGGGAATGGGACATAACGGACGTCGTTGCGCAGATTGCCTGTCCGGTGCTGGCAATCCAGGGTGATGGCGACGAATACGGTACAATGGCGCAAATCGAGGGCATTAAGGCAATGCTCCCCGATACGGAATTGTTGAAGCTCGCCAATTGCGGTCACTCGCCGCAGCGCGATCAGCCCGCCGCTGTGATTGCCGCGAGTGTGGCGTTCATATCGATGGCAGCAACGACGCTTGCTTCGCAGAAGGGGTCAGAGAGTTTTCCGTGATCGATAAACTCGAATTCATGCTGGCACTGGCGGCTGAGAAGCATTTCGGCCACGCGGCAGA
>CAIXXC010000200.1 GCA_903923205.1 uncultured Rhodospirillales bacterium
CGAGCCATCGAGTGTCGAAGACCGACATGCAGAGCCTCCATGAGGCGGTTGGCGCGCGCCTGGGTGATGTTGCTGGCGAGGCGGGCAGATTGCTTGGACACGTCCTGACGGGTGGTGTTGCCGTCGCGAACATTCTCTCGCTGGTGTTTATCACGCCAATCGTCGCGTTCTTTCTCTTACGTGACTGGACGGGTTTGCTCTACACGCTCGATTCCTGGCTGCCACGCCAGCATCGCGATACGATCCGGGAACAGGCCAGTTTGATTGAAGAGACCCTCTCAGGCTTTCTTCGCGGACAGGCCAGTGTTTGCTTTTCGATGGGATTCTTTTATGCGGCGGGCTTGAGCCTTATCGGGCTCGATGCAGGTCTTATCCTCGGTCTTCTGATCGGGTTATTGATCTTTATTCCCTTTCTTGGCGGCCTCACCGGGGCGGTCGTCGCGGTCTTACTGGCCTTTGGGCAGTTCGGGACCTGGCATGAGCCGGCTATGGTCGCGCTTCTGTTTCTGGTCGGCCAGACGATTGAGTCCAACGTACTGACGCCAAAGCTCGTTGGTGATCGGGTGCACCTTCATCCGGTCTGGATTATTTTTGCCTTGCTCGCGGCGGGCGACTTGCTTGGGATTCTTGGCGTCCTTATCGCGGTTCCGGTCGCCGCGATTATTGGTGTGTTGGGTCGCTTTGCCATACAGCAATATCTCAACTCCTCGCTCTATGATCCACAGAAGCCGACCTATATCGTCGCGCCGAAGTGACTGCGGTGACGATGGGACGTCAGCTGCCACTCGATCTCCAGTACCGGCCGGCACTAGAGCGCGAGGATTTTCTGATTGGGCCGGGTAATGCGACGGCGATAGGCTGGATCGATCGTTGGCCCAATTGGCCGACGGTGGCACTTGTCCTCCAGGGCCCTCGTGGTAGCGGCAAGACCCATCTCGCGTCGGTTTGGCGTGCCCTGAGCGCTGGCTGGCTTGCCTCAGGCGAGTCGCTCACCAATGACGGTGTCCCTGCGTTGTTGGAGAGGGGCGCAATCGGCGTGATAGAGGCTGCCGATACGGCGCCGGAAGAGCCATTGCTCCATCTGTTCAACGTCGTGGCCGAACGCGGGGGGCATTTGCTTTTGACGGCGCAACAAGCCCCGGCGCAGTGGAACACCATGCTGCCCGATCTTCGTTCTCGACTTAAAGCGCAGCCTGTTGCGACACTTGCGATCCCCGATGACGCTTTGTACAAGGCAGTTCTGACCAAGCTATTCGCCGACCGCCGCCTTCCGGTTGGGAGCGATGTCATCGATTTTCTAGCGGTTCGGTTCGAGCGCTCCTTCGAGGCGGCTGGTAGTATTGTTGCGCGGCTCGATCGCGCTGCCTTTGCCCAGAAGCGCCGTGTCACTGTGCCGTTTGCCCGGTTGGTATTGCAGGATCTGTCGGAATCGTCTCTGTGACAGGGCGGCTAACACTCACATGCTTCGTGGCGCTGTTTGCGCTCGCACTGCTCCCCTTGCTGAGCGTGTCGATCCCACCCTTATTCGACTACCCCAATCACTTGGGGCGGATGTCTATTCTTGCCGCGCGGGGCCACGATGGGGTCTTGAATCGTTATTACGCCATCCGCTGGGGTATTTTGCCCAATCTCGGTATGGACTCGCTCGTGCCATGGCTGTCCGGAATATTGCCCTTGTTCGATGCTGGCCGTGTCTTTCTCGTTGGAACCTTGTTGGTTCTGGCATCGGGGCCAGTCCTGCTCTACCGGGTATGGTGGGGTAAATGGTCGCCCTGGCCCTGTGTTGGCTTCCTGTTCCTTTATAGCCGGGTTTTTCTTTGGGGATTCATCAGTTACCTCGCAGGGATCGGGCTTGCACTTCTTGTTCTTGCTGGATGGGTGCTGCTTCAAAAGGGCTCTTGGGTCATCCGCGGGATGGCGGGCGCACTTGCCGTAACCATTGTCTTCTTCTGCCACCTGGAAGCCTTCGGGGTACTTGCCTTACTGCTGCTGGGTGTTGAACTCCCGTTATTATTCGCGGCAAGCGGTAGGCGCGACCTTGCTTGCCTCGGCACACGGGTCGCGGGTTTGATGATGGCGCTATTGCCCGCG
>CAIXXC010000201.1 GCA_903923205.1 uncultured Rhodospirillales bacterium
AGCCGGGCGCTGGACGTGCTCGTGAGCCGCCTGCGTTCGAAGATCAAGAAAACCGGCTCGACGGTGACGATCAAGAACGTCCGCGGGCTTGGCTACGCGATTTACTGAAAACGCGGACGGGATCCAGTCCGGATCCCGTCGCAATCACCCGATGGCCGCCATCTCCTCACAGGCCATCGCGATTTCCTCAAGCAACGCCTGCGTCAAGCTTTTCCAGTCGGAGGGCAGGTCATCAACGAGCCGGGCAGCCATCGCTTCTCCCTGACGAGCGCCATACTGCGCCAACACGCCCTTGAGCATATGGGCTTGCTTGCGAACCTGAGCGTCGTCGTCCTGGGCCAGCGACGTTTTCAAGACTGCCGCCGCCTTGTCACAATCCATGATGAATTGATCCTTGAGGGGCGCAAAATTCTCCGCACCCAGAAGGGACACGATGTTTTTCAGGTACTGCTGATCGAGATGGGGCATTTCCGTTTTTATCTCCAAAAGCTTACGTGGCGAAACTGGATACTGTTGTGTTCGATGAACCACAAGGGTAAAAGTATCCCTTCGTCGCATTCTCCTCGTCGGCGCCCAACGAGATTGAGTCCTTGCCATTATATCCGAGCCTTTTTTCCCGGAGTCCGCTGGTCGTCGCATCAGCCAAACCTGCTGTTGTTCGATGGCGGGTCCGGCGCAAGCAGGAGCCCTCCATGATCAGGCTCGCGTCAAACCAGCAAACGCGCGTCGCCCGGCAGCGGCTGCCCATCTTCACAATCATCTTTGCTTGCATTGCGTCGCTGGCGATCAACTGGTTCGTCGTTCTGGAGATGAACAAAAACATCGAGGCGAAAGTCCGGGAGGAAGCCTACCGCGAACTGCAACAGACGAGCACGGTGTTCGCGGACCAGATTTCCAACGCGGTCAATTCGGTCGACGCCACCCTGCGCATGGCGGGCTACTTTCTGTCCGATGACAGCGCCCACCTCAAAACCTTGATCGAGAAAAAAATCATTTCACTCGAATCTCTGGTGATGCTGACTTTTGTCGATACGTCAGGCCGTGTCGTCGAAACCAACCTTGGGATGGATTCTGAAAGAACCAATCTTCAAGATCGCGACGGGGTGCGCTTGCTCCTCGATAACAATCTGGACGGCCTTTACATCGGCAAGCCATTGATTGGCGTCATGACCGATTCCTGGGTGTTCCATCTGTCCCGCAAAGTCGTCAATCCTGACGGGTCGTTGCGCGGGGTGCTCGTCGCCTCGATCAACCCTTATTATTTCGCCTGTTTTTGGGATGAATTGCTCAAAGGCGACCATATGACCGGTCTGGACCCGGCGGTAAGCCTCTATGGTTTTGATGGCGTGATCCGCACAGGATCGGGGCATCTTGAGCAATATCTGACGAATCTTTACCCCCAGACCGCGATTTTGACCGCCGCCAACACGGGTTTGAGCGGGCGATTTCAGTTCGCCAGCCCCACCGGATTACGCGACAGCCATTTCACCAAGATGATGGACAAGCCGCTGATCGCCGTCGCGAGCTATTCGTCGGACGGCATCTCTGCGAGAGTCGCCGAGGAGCAACGGGAGCCCCTTCTGATCGGGGCGGTGATCTCCGCCATCATCTTGTTGACGGGGAGCATTCTGCTGCTGGCGATAAACGCCAGCCGGAAAAACGAAATACGCGCCAGCGCTGCGGAGGTTCGGCTCGCCTCCGCGCTGG
>CAIXXC010000202.1 GCA_903923205.1 uncultured Rhodospirillales bacterium
ATTGATTCACTGAAATTCATCCCAAACAAATGCTTAGGGTAAGGTATGCAGTAAGATATGGGGTTTGAGTAGCAGCGGAACAGAAACTTCGATTCAGGAATCGTCATCGGAAAGTTCACCAGGACGGCGCAGCGGACGCAGTTCGCCGCGCGCCACCAACTCGGGCAATGTGAAGGCATATCGGCCCAAAACGTTGAGGTGTCCGTGGGACAGCGGCGAAAGCCGGGCGACATCTTCGTCGCGGACATCGAACCCCTCAGCTTTAAGCTCGCCAAGCGCCGCGTCCATATAAATGGTGTTCCACAGGATGACGGCGTTCACGACGAGCCCGAGCGCGCCGAGTTGGTCTTCCTGACCCTCGCGGTAGCGTTGCCGCAGCTCGCCCCGCTTGCCGTGAAATATGCCGCGGGCAAGTTCGTGACGGCCTTCGCCCCGATTGAGCTGGGTTAAAATCCGGCGGCGATAGGCCGCGTCGTCGATATAATGAAGCATGTAGAGCGTCTTGATGATTCGGCCGAGTTCCTCAAGCGCTCGCGCGAGGCGCGTCGGCCTGTCATTGGTTTGGAGCGTCCGCATCAGCCCGCCCACCTGCACCAAACCGAGCTTCAACGACCCGGCGAGGCGCAGAAATTCGTCCCAATGCTCGGCGATAAGTCCCGCTCTCACTTTATGGGAAGCGAGATTGTTGAACACGCCGTAGTCGGCTTTCGGATCGATCCGCCAGAATCGGGAGCCACCAATATCGGCAATGCGAGGGCTGAACTGGTAGCCGAGCAGCCAAAAAATGGCAAAAATCACGTCGGTATAGGCGCCCGTGTCGGTCATGATTTCCGTCGGCTCAAGCTCCGTTTCCTGTTCGAGCACGACACTCAACAGTACCAGACTGTCGCGCAACGTGCCGGGGACTGTGATGGCGTTCAGACCGGTAAACTGATCAGACACGAGGTTGTAATAGGTGACGGCGCGCTCCGGCCCGAAATACTTTGGGTTGGGTCCGGCATGAATGGTTCGAACCGGAACAACAAACCGCAGGCCATCGGCGGAAGCGACATCGCCGCCGCCCCAACGGCGGGCGAGGTCGATGCCGTTCTGCGCCGCAACAAGCCGGGTATTCGCCTGGGTCAATGTTTCCTCACGGATATAATTCTGGCGAACCCAGCTCAGGCGAGAGCGCCGAAGTGAAGGAACATCCTTTCGCAGCAATGGTTCGAGGCCGGTGTTACACGCCTCCGCCACCAGAACGGCACAAACGCTCGTGCTCAGTTCGCCGGCGCGGGCGGCCGTTTCGCTGGCATGCGTGAACGCGCTGGCAAATCCGGTGCGCGCATCGATCTCCAGTAAAAGTTCCGGTAAATCGATCTGAGGCAGCCGGTCTGAGACGGCATTTCGCAAGGCCAGGAGGCTCGCCGGTTCCTCAAGGCGATCGAGGCCGGTCAGGACGAGGTCATCGCCGGCACCGACCGATTCAATGCGAAGGCTGGCGTTCTCCGGCAGGTTATCGGTGACCGAGCGGTAGGCTTGATCGAGCTGTTCGGAAAGATTTCCGATTTCCTCGGCGGCATTCTGGGTTCTACCCAATGTCCGGCAGATGGTGGGACGAGCCGCTTCCCAGGCGGCACCATCGAGCATACCGATACGCGGATCAGCGAAGCGCAGGCTTGGGGCCGCGAAAATATCCCGACGCCGGATTGCGCCGCGCAATCGATCGACCAGACATAATGTCCATGCGCGCTG
>CAIXXC010000203.1 GCA_903923205.1 uncultured Rhodospirillales bacterium
TGATATGCAATATCGCTGGAACTGCCGCAAAGCCAGTCAGGCTGTGGCATTCGGCTAGTTGCGATGAAAACGATACGGCAAACTTGCCTGATGATTTCGGCAAATCCTGGGAGAAAATAAAATGGGTGGCTTTGGTAGCGGACGTGGGCAGAGTGGCAAAGACACCACCAGCGATTACCGCGCGCTCGATGTGCGACGGCTGCAACGCGACGGACTGCTGACACCGGGGCGCTCGTTCGGCTGGAACTGGATGCGGGACGGTGAAACGGTGGCCTCAATCCAGGTGCGGGCGGAGACCGACAGGATAATTCTGAACTACCGTCACAAAAGTGGCGGCAGCGACTGGCAACCGATGGACTACCCTGTGCGGCTGGCCTGGACGGATTGCACGCTGGGCGGGCGACGGGCCTGGCTACTCTGCCCGGCACGGGGATGCGGACGGCGCGTGGCCCTGCTGTATATCGGTGGCTCTGGCATTTTCGCGTGCCGGCACTGCTACAAACTGGCCTATGCCAGTCAGCGGGAGACCGCCGATGATCGTGCAGCACGACGAGCCGACAGGATCAGGGATCGCCTTGGCTGGGAGGCAGGCATCCTGAACGGCGATGGCGACAAGCCCAAAGGAATGCACTGGCGCACATTCAATAGGCTACACGCCGAGCACAACGATTTCGTCAATGCGTCGCTCGCGGGAATGATGCGCAAGTTCGGGAGGCTGGGAGTGGGTCTCGATGACCTGCTCGACGACCGGTAAATCTGTTTCGCAAAACGCAGAAAGTCGGCGCTGGCGGGACGGCGACAGCACTCCAACCGAGCCACTAATCGATAGTTGTTTTGATAGTTGGCGATGCTGTAAAAACAAAAAAGCCCATGGAATCATGGGCTTTGACGATATTAGTGGCGGAGTGGACGTCCGCCTGATAGTAGTCCGACAGAGTTCCGTAGAGTCCATAAAGTAGCATACATAACAACAAGATACGAAATACCAGCGTCCAAGATAGTTCTTTACGATCCCACTAAATCCGGCTATAGTTTGATAGTCATTTTGATAGTGGAGTGGATAGCATGGCACGCCAACAACAGCGACTTTCAGCACTGCAAGTCAGCAAGCTCACCAAGCCGGGATTGTACGGCGACGGCGGTGGTTTGACGCTCCAGATCACCACCACGGGCGCGAAGTCCTGGCTGTTGCGTTACATGGTGGCCGGCAAGCCGCATGGGATGGGATTGGGGCCGACGCACACCGTCAGCTTGGCTGAGGCGCGGCAGAAGGCGCTGGATGCGCGGAAGCTGCTTATCGACGGCATCAATCCTCTGGCGGCCAAGAAGCAAAACAAAATCGCCGCCGCGCTGGCCGACGCCAAGATGATGAGCTTCGATCAATGTGCCGAGGCGTACATCCTGGCGCATAAGGCGGGCTGGAAAAACGCCAAGCATGGCGACCAATGGACGAACACACTCAACACCTACGCCAGTCCAGTGTTCGGCCATTTGCCCGTGGCCGAAATCGACACCGGCCTGGTCGTGAAATGTCTAGCGCCGATCTGGGAGAGCAAGACCGAAACCGCCAGCCGCGTGCGCGGTCGCATCGAATCCGTGCTGGGCTGGGCCACCACCAGCGGTTACCGCACCGGCGAGAACCCTGCCCGCTGGAAAGGTCACCTAGAAAACCTGCTGGCCACCATCAGCAAATCCAGTCGGACGAAGAATCTTCCATCGCTACCGTGGCAGCGCATCGGGGCGTTCATGGAGGCTTTGCGTGCGCGTGAAGGCGTATCCGCCCGAGCAGTCGAGTTCGCCATCCTCACCGCCTGTCGTTCGGGCGAGGTACGTGGCGCCCAATGGGCCGAGTTCGATATGGCCGGCAAACTCTGGACAATCCCTGCTGAGCGAATGAAAGCCAAACGCGAACATCAGGTGCCGTTGAGTGATGCCGCGATGGCCGTGCTGGAATCGCTCACCAAAGACGAGGATGCTGAAGTCGTGTTTGCCGGCACGAAAGGCCAGCCGTTGTCGGATATGTCGCTGACTGCCGTGATCCGGCGCATGAACGGCGACGAGAAGCCCGTCTGGGCGGATGCCAACGGTGACAGCATCACCGTCCACGGTTTCCGCAGCACATTCCGCATGTGGGCGGCAGAGAGCACCAATTACCCGCGTGAAGTGGCCGAACA
>CAIXXC010000204.1 GCA_903923205.1 uncultured Rhodospirillales bacterium
AGATGCACTTACTCTCGCGCGGCACCTTCCGGCGAGTCACTTGGTTTTTTTGCTAGGGCTAAATGACCGCGCGAGCCTGACGGCATACCTGGCTTGCCTCGAGTCGGGTGCCGTGCCTTTGCTGCTTAATCAAAAAATGTCTGCGACAGCCCTAGCGCAGTTGTGTCAAGTCTATGAACCCGAGTATGTTTTTGCCTGCACGGAACAGCTGGCTTGGCCGGGCTCTTACGAGGCGAACCTAGCCTTTGAAGGCTATACCCTGTTTCAGCGCAGATACACCAGCCATAAGACAGTGCATCCGGAGCTGGCACTCTTGCTCGCGACTTCGGGTACCACGGGATCGCCTAAGTTAGTCCGACTGTCGCATAAAAACCTTTACGCCAACGCGCGCTCAATCGTTTCCTACCTGAACATCGGTGCCAGTGACCGTGCGATCACCTCGCTGCCCTTCAATTACTCTTACGGCTTATCGATCATCAATTCTCACTTGAGCGTGGGGGCAGCCATTTCGTTGACCAACAAGACTTTCTTCGATGCGACCTTCTGGACGCAGCTCAAGTCGAATGGCGTGACCTCACTTGCGGGGGTACCTTACAGCTATGAAATTTTGTTGAAGCTTAGGCTCGAACGTATGGACTTGCCGTCGGTTCGCACGATGACGCAGGCGGGTGGGCGTTTGGCACTCCCAACTGCGGTTCAGGTGCAAGCGATTTGCCGCGCAAAGGGTCAACGCTTTTTCACCATGTATGGCCAGACCGAAGCCACGGCCCGTATCGCATATCTACCGCCCGAGGACTTCGAGGCCAAGGCCGGTAGCATCGGGCGCGTTATCCCTGGCGGTGAATTGTGGTTGGAGGACGATGCCGGCCAGCGTATCCAAGCCTCCGACCAGGTGGGCGAACTGGTTTATCGGGGCGAAAACGTCGCACTAGGCTATGCCGAGTGCCGCGCCGATCTTGAGCGCGGCGATGTTTGGGGCGGGGTACTGCGCACTGGCGACCTAGCTCGCCAGGACGAGGATGGTTTCTACTTCATCGAAGGCCGGCGCCACCGATTTCTTAAGATTTTTGGTGTGCGCGTTTCGCTGGATGCGGTCGAGGCTTGGTTCGCACAGCGTTCCTTGCTGGCGGCCGCCTATGGTGCAGACAACGAACTGTGTGTCGCGCTGGAGGCGGATATGCTGGTCGACACCAAGGCCCTTGTCATCCAGTTGGGCGCCGATTTAACCATCCATCCCTCGGCCCTGAGGCTGCGCGCAATGAAGCAGTTGCCAAGACTAAGTTCTGGAAAGGTGGACTATTCATGTCTACAGACCATTTCATGAACGACGTGATGTCTTGGCCTACATTCGGTCTAGACCAAGTCAGTAAAGAAGCCTTACTGCTTAAGGCGCTAACGGAGCTAACAGTGCACCATCAAGCGCAGTGCAGTTCTTATAAGGACATCTTGGCTAAACTATGGCCAATTGGGCCTGCCTCAAGCTTGGTCGACTTGCCATTCCTGCCGGTGCGTTTGTTCAAACACGAGCGTTTGCAAAGCGTGGTAGACGCGCAGATTACCAAGACCATGACCTCGTCCGGCACCAGCGGCCAGAGCGTGTCCCAGATCTTTCTGGACAAGCAAACGTCGGCACTTCAGGTCAAGGTGCTGTCGCGCATCATGAGTGAATTCATAGGGCCGCACCGCTTGCCGATGCTTGTGATCGATTGTCGCGCCACGGTTGCTAACCGCTTGAAATTCTCAGCACGCACGGCTGGTATCTTGGGGTTTTCCCTCTTCGGTCGTGACATCGAATACGCCCTGGATGACGACATGTCGCTAAACGAGGCGCGTGTGCTTGCTTTTTTGAAAAAGCACCAGGGGCAACCCGTGTTATTGTTTGGTTTCACCTTCATCGTCTGGCTACACTTTTTGCGCAGGCTCGAGTCTGAGGGTAAACAACTACCATTGGACCAAGGGATTCTAATTCACGGCGGCGGCTGGAAGCAATTGCAAGAGGATGCTGTCGAATCTGCTGAATTCCAGACACGGCTGAAGGCAGTCATGGGCATCGAGCGGATCCACAATTATTACGGCATGGTGGAGCAGACTGGCTCGATCTTTATGGAATGCGAGCACGGCCACTTGCATGCGTCGGCTTGGTCAGATGTGATCATTCGCGACCCCAAGGATTTCAGACCCCTGGGTGCGGGGCAGCCTGGCTTGATCGAGCTGCTTTCTGTGATCCCACACAGTTATCCCGGGCACGCCCTTCTCAGCGAAGACGAAGGCGTACTGATTGGCGTTGACGATTGCCCTTGCGGGCGCAAGGGCCGGTATTTCAAGGTCCTGGGACGCATCCAGAATGCAGAAGCTAGAGGCTGTAGTGATACTTATACCCGATAATATCGCCGCAAAAATGCGCGTCTTGGTGGGCTCGGTGCGTAGCCTATCCAACGCACCAGCAGAAGCTTTCGACTCGACGCGCTTGCGCTTCCTAGCGCAGCTGTCGCGCCGCTTACTGGCCGATCCGCGCGCGCGCGCGCTGCCGGATGTGGTTACTTTCGCATACTGGTGCAGGCAAGCCAACTTGAGTCGCATGGCAGCCGCCGTCACCCGCATCGGGCGTTTGCAAATGGGCTTGGGCCTGACATTCCACATCTGCCCGGCCAACGTCCCTGTAAATTTCGCTTTTTCGATGGCCTTTGGCTTGCTGTCCGGCAATACCAATGTGCTGCGTCTACCCAGCAAGTCATCGCGCGTTGCCGAGTTCCTGCTCGAGGCAATCAAGCAGGAGCTGCTCGACCCTGCGCACGGCCTGGTGCGACATGCCCTGTTGCTGGTGCGCTTTGAGCGCGACGACGAAGTCAACCGTTTCTGGATGTCGGTAGCGGACGCCCGCATCATTTGGGGCGGTGACGCCACTGTGGCGCACATGCGCGGCTTTGCCACCAAGGCGCGTTCGCGCGAAGTGGCCTTTCCAGACCGCTATTCGATTTGCCTGCTCGAGCCAAACTCGATCCTGGCGATGGATGAGCCAACATTTCGGGGGTTTTGCCAGCGCCTGTTTAACGATATCTACTTGATGGACCAGGCCGCCTGCTCATCGCCACAGCTGTGCGTCTGGATCGGCGAGAAGACGGTCGTGTCCCGCGCGCAGGCACGCCTTTGGCCGGCCATTTCCGAATATGCAGAACACCATTACGAGCTGCAGGCCGTGCAAGTCATGGACAAATTCGTACAGATTTGCCGGCACGCCCTGGGTCAGGCTGAGGCACACCGTATCATTCGTCACCAGAACATTCTATACCGTGTCGAGCTTACCAATGCTGGCCCTTGCCAAGACGACTGCCGCGGTTATTTCGGCACGGTCCATGAAGTCGTATTCGCAACTTTGGACCAACTGGCCCCACTAGTCAATGAGCGTTACCAGACCTTGTGCGTCCAGGGTGTGGAGACGCAAACTGTGCGCGAGCTCATCGTTCGCCAAGGCTTGCGTGGCATCGACCGCGTGGTGCCGGTGGGCCGGGCGTTGGACATGGACATCGTGTGGGACGGTTACGACCTTATCGGCAGCTTAACACGGCTGATCACATGCTAACTTTTTCAAGGGGAACTTACGTGAGCAAAGCCAACACTGACACGCCATTTAGCCTTAATTGCCTGGAATTACAGGCGTATCAACCCAACCGCTATCCATTCCTCATGATTGACCATGTGGACGAGGTGTTGCCTGGAAAATATGCGCGTGGATACAAGAACCTGACTCTTAACGAATGGTATTTCCCCGTCCATTTCCCGGACGGCCCCAATATGCCCGGCGCACTGCAACTAGAAGCACTGGCCCAGATGCTGACGGTGGCCATAACGACCTTACCTGGATTGAAA
>CAIXXC010000205.1 GCA_903923205.1 uncultured Rhodospirillales bacterium
CGACATCATCAAGGCGATCGCGCGACTGTCGCGGTTCTACAAGCATGAGAGCTGTGGCCAATGCACCCCCTGCCGCGAGGGCACGGGTTGGGTTTGGCGGATGATGGAACGCATGGTCAAGGGCAACGCCGCCGTCGAGGAGATCGACCTGCTGCTTGAGATTACGCAGCAAATGGAAGGCCATACGATCTGTGCGCTCGCGGATGCGGCGGCGTGGCCGGTTCAAGGGTTGATCCGCCATTTCCGCCCTGAGATGGAAGCCCGTATTCACCAATACCGCGACGCCGCCGAGCGTCGTGCCGCAGCCGAGTAAGGGGATCGTTTGAGATGCCGAAGCTGACGATCAACGGCACCGAGGTCGAGGTCCCGCCCGGTTACACCATCCTGCAGGCCTGCAATCAGGCCGGGATCGAGGTGCCGCATTTCTGCTTCCACCAGCGGCTCGCGATCGCCGGTAACTGCCGCATGTGCCTGGTCGAGCAGGAAAAGGCGCCAAAGCCGGTCGCCTCCTGCGCGATGCCGGTTGCCGACGGCATGGTCGTCCATACCAACTCGCCGCTGGCGCAGAAGGCGCGCAAAGGGGTGATGGAATTCCTGCTGATCAACCATCCGCTCGATTGCCCCATCTGCGATCAGGGTGGCGAATGCGACCTTCAGGACGAGGCGATGGCCTACGGCAAGGATCGCGGTCGCTATCAGGAAGCTAAACGCGCGGTTCGGGCGAAGGATTTTGGTCCCCTGGTGAAGGCGACGATGACCCGGTGCATTCATTGCACCCGCTGTATCCGTTTTGCCGCAGACGTTGCCGGCGTGCCTGACCTCGGCGGCACGGGTCGCGGTGAAAACATGGAAGTCGGCACCTATGTCGAGAAGGCGCTGACCTCCGAGCTTTCCGGTAATATGATCGATCTGTGCCCGGTCGGTGCGCTCACCTCCAAGCCTTACGCCTTCGAGGCCCGCGCCTGGGAATTGCGCAAGACCGAGTCGATCGACGTAGTTGACGCGGTCGGCACGAATATCCGTCTGGATGCGCGCGGTCAGGCGGTTTTGCGCATACTGCCCCGGGTCAACGAGGACGTGAACGAGGAATGGCTCTCTGACAAGGGCCGCTTTGTGGTTGACGGCTTGCTGAAGCGCCGCCTTGATCGTCCCTATATCCGCCGAAATGGCAAACTGGTCGAGGCCTCGTGGCCCGAGGCGTTGACTATTGCTGCCGAGCGACTCGGTAAGGCGTCGGCGGACAGGATCGCGGCAATTGCCGGCGATCTCTGCGACGTCGAGTCGATGCTGGCACTGAAAGAGGTCATGACCTCGCTGGGCTCGACTAATCTCGATTGCCGGCAGGACGGCGCCAAGACCCCGGCGGCGGTCCGCTCATCCTATATTTTCAATTCGGCCATTGCCGGCATCGATAAGGCCGATGTCGTTCTGCTGATCGGCACCAATCCGCGTCAGGAGGCACCCGTCATCAACGCGCGCCTGCGCAAGCGCTATCTGAAGGGTGGGTTCAAGGCCGGACAGATTGGCCCGTTTTTCGACTCTACCTTCCCGGTGACGGCGCTGGGCGAGGGGCCTGCGGTGCTGCAGGCGTTGGTCGAGGGCAACCATGCGTGGCTTGATGTCCTGAAATCCGCGCAGAATCCGATGATCATCATGGGCAGTGGTGCAGTTGCCCGCGCCGATGGTCTGGCGATTCTTGACCTTGCCTGCCGGCTAGCCGATGCGGTCGGGGCCGTGCGCGAAGACTGGAACGGCTTCAATGTGCTGCAACGCGCGGCGTCGCGTGTCGGAGGCCTCGATATCGGCTTCGTTCCCGGTCCCGGTGGTCGCGATCTGGACGGTATCCTGGACGGGGCGTCCAAGGGCGAGGTGGAGGTGGTCTATCTTCTCGGCGCCGATGAATTCGATGTCTCCCGCCTTGGCAATGCCTTCGTCATCTATCAGGGCCATCACGGTGACGCGGGCGCCGGGCGCGCCGATATTGTCCTGCCTGGGGCTGCCTATACCGAGAAGAACGGAACCTACGTCAATACCGAAGGCCGGGTTCAGCTTGGCCGTCTCGCGGTCTATCCGCCGGGCGAGGCCAAGGAAGACTGGCGCGTCTTGCGGGCCCTCTCCGAACATCTCGGTCGAGCGTTGCCCTATGATTCGCTGCCGCAGCTACGGCAGCACATGCTCTCGCTGTT
The DNA here is from genome assembly GCA_903923205.1 of uncultured Rhodospirillales bacterium. Lineage (GTDB taxonomy): Bacteria > Pseudomonadota > Alphaproteobacteria > ATCC43930 > CGMCC-115725 > CAIXXC01. Next base: position 2,187 of record CAIXXC010000205.1, read on the forward strand.
TCCGCTTTTTGCCCAGGTCGACGACGTTGTCGCAACCGCCTGGCAGGATTTCGGCGTCCAGGGACCGGTATCCGGCGCAGATTTCGCCTATCCGATAGATACCTATTACATGACCGATCCGATCAGTCGTGCCTCGCCGACCATGGCGGAATGCGCCGTGAGCCTCGCCCCCAACCCGCTGTCGAAGACCGGCACACATGGCTGATTTACTGGCGACCTATATCGGGCATTTCGGGGTGATGTTTGTCGGCATCCTCTGTGTCGTCGTCGTGCTGTTGCTCAGCATGGCCTATCTGACCTATTACGAGCGCAAGGTGCTCGCGGCGGCAATGCTGCGCAAGGGCCCGAATGTCACGGGACCGTTCGGGTTGCTGCAGCCGATGGCCGATGGCCTGAAGCTGTTCCTGAAAGAGACAATCGTCCCGACCGGCTCGAACCCGGTACTGTTCCTGCTCGCACCCGTTCTGACCTTCGGCCTCGCCCTGGTCGGCTGGTCGGTGATCCCCTTCGGGCCAGGATTGGTGATCTCGAACATCAATGTCGGTGTTCTTTATCTTTTCGCGATCAGCTCACTTGGCGTTTACGGAATAATCATTGCCGGTTGGGCGTCGAATTCGCGCTACGCCTTCCTGGGGGCTATGCGCTCGGCGGCGCAGATGGTGTCCTACGAGGTCTCGATCGGCTTCGTGATTGTGACCGTCCTGCTCTGCGCCGGTTCGCTGAACCTCAGCAAGGTGGTCGAGGCTCAGAGCCATCTCTGGTTCTGTATTCCCCTGTTCCCGATGATGATCGTTTTCTTTGTCTCGGGTCTGGCCGAAACCAATAGGGCGCCGTTCGATCTGGTCGAGAGTGAGTCGGAACTGGTCGCAGGCTACTTCGTCGAGTACTCGGCGATGGCCTTCGCGCTGTTTTATCTCGGCGAATACATGAACATGATCCTGGTCAGTGGCATGACGACGGTGCTGTTCCTCGGCGGCTGGCTCGCGCCCTTTGGGCTGACCTTCCTGCCTGCACCGATCTGGTTCGGGTTGAAGATTTTCGTGGTCCTGTTCGGCTTCCTTTGGGCGCGCGCGACGTTGCCGCGTTTCCGCTACGACCAGCTGATGCGCCTGGGCTGGAAGATCTTCCTGCCGTTTTCGATTGTCTACATGGTCGCGGTCGCAGGGTTCCTCGTTGCGACCGGCAACCTGCCGAACGGAGGATGATGGCGATGTCGTTTATGCGAAAGGAAATCGTCTGATGTCGGCCCTTGTTCGTGGCGCCAGGAGTTTCCTGCTGTGGGAGCTGGTTTCGGGTTTCTTGATCACGCTGCGGCATATGTTCAAGCCGCCAGTGACGATCAACTACCCCTATGAGAAGGGACCCATCAGCCCGCGTTTCCGGGGCGAGCACGCCCTGCGTCGCTATCCCAATGGAGAGGAGCGCTGCATAGCCTGTAAGCTATGCGAGGCTGTCTGCCCGGCGCTGGCGATCACGATCGAGGCTGAACCGCGCGAAGACGGCAGCCGGCGGACGACGCGCTACGACATCGACATGATGAAATGCATCTATTGCGGCCTGTGTCAGGAAGCCTGTCCCGTCGATGCGATCGTGGAGGGGCCGAATTTCGAATTCGCGACGGAAACGCGCGAAGAGCTTTATTACGACAAGGAAAAGCTGCTCGCCAATGGTGATCGTTGGGAGACCGAAATCGCCCAGAATATCGCGCTCGACGCGCCATTCCGTTGAAATCCGAAGATGTTGAACCAAGCATGTCGCCGCTAAGCCCCCCCTTCATGTCAGGCCGTCATACCGGAGCGCCGCGATGATTATCGCCTCCCTGCTGTTCTATCTCTTCGCCGCGGTTTGTATCGGCTCGGCGGTCGTAGTCGTGACGGCGCGCAATCCGATTCACTCGGTCCTGTTCCTGATCCTGGCCTTCTTCAACGCCGCTGGATTATTCGTGCTGCTGGGGGCGGAGTTCCTGGCGATGATCCTGGTGATCGTCTATGTCGGTGCCGTCGCAGTGTTGTTTCTTTTCGTTGTCATGATGCTCGATGTCGAAGCCCTGGCGATCCCCGATACGCTAAAGCGCAATGCTGCTGTCGGGGCAGGGATCGGCTTTGTCTTGGTCGCTGAGCTCGTGCTCGTGGCGAGCGGATGGGTTTCAGGGGGGGGAACCGGTGCCAGCGTGCTCGCCATACCTGGCGACGTGACCAATACCCAGGCGCTCGGTGCGCTAATCTACACCCATTATATCTATCCGTTTCAGGGCTGCGGACTGGTGCTGCTGGTGGCGATGATTGGCGCGATTGTGCTGACCTTGCGGCGTCGACCAGACACCAAGCGTCAGGACGTGTCGACCCAGGTCGCCAAGCCGCGCGGTGTTCGTCTGGTTAAAGTGCCCACGGGCAGCGGTGTTTGAGGAGCGGCAAGGAGACATCATGATGGCGATA
>CAIXXC010000206.1 GCA_903923205.1 uncultured Rhodospirillales bacterium
GGACTGGATTGACGCTCATATCCAATGCTTTGCGGCCATCGGCGGCGCCCCGCAGTTGCTCGTGCCCGACAATACGAAGACAGCGGTGATCAAGGCCTGTCTTTACGACCCGCAGGTCAACCGAACCTATGGGGAGATGGCGGCCCATTACGACGTCGCGATCCTGCCCGCGCGTCCCAGACGTCCACGAGATAAAGCCAAAGTCGAGCAAGCCGTGCTGATCGTCGAGCGCTGGCTGCTGGGGCGGCTGCGGCGGCGCATCTTCCATAGCCTGGCGGAGGTGAACGCGGCGATCGCCGAGCTGATGACCCATCTCAACGAAGAGCGCCCGATCCGGCGGTTGGGCGTCACGCGCCGTCAGTTGCTGGAGGAGATCGACAGACCGGCGCTGAAGCCCTTGCCCCTCGAGCCCTACGAGTTCTGCGAATGGCGGATCGGCCGGGTCGGGATTGATTATCATGTGGAGATCGGCGCGCATTATTACAGCGTTCCCCATCGCTTCGCCCGCACCCAGATCGAGGCGCGGCTGACCGTCAGGACAGTGGAGATCTTCCTCAGGGGCGAGCGGATCGCGACGCATATGCGCGCCAGCGGCGATCACAAGCACACAACCGTTCCCGAACACATGCCCTCCAGCCACCGGCGCTATGCGGGTTGGACCATCGAGCGTATCCGCGCCGATGCGGGCCTGATTGGACCGGCGATAGCGGCGCTCTGCGAGGTGATCCTTGAAGCCCGACCCCATCCCGAACAGGGCTTCCGCGCCTGCCTTGGCATCATCCGGCTTGGTGGCCCCCATGGAGCGCAGAGGCTTGAAGCCGCCGCCGAACGCGCCATCGAGATCGGCGCGCGCACCTATGGCTCGGTCAAATCCATCCTCGACAACAACCTTGATCGGCGTCCCGCGCGCGAGCGCCCCACGGACGCACCGCCGATCCTTCACCCCAATATCCGTGGGCCGCGCTACTACAATTAGGAGAGATCGACGTGCTCAAGCATCCAACCCTCACCCAACTTCACGCCCTTGGCCTGCATGGCATGGCCAAGGCCTTCGACGAGCTTGCCGCCAATGGACAGGCCGATGGCCTGGACCGCCTCGAATGGCTGACGCTTCTGCTGGACCGCGAGGCCTCCTTGCGTCAGGACAAGCGCTTCACCTCAAGGCTACGGGCCGCCAGATTGCGTCAGCAGGCCGCCGTGGAGGACGTGGATTATCGCAGCCCGCGCGGGCTCGACCGGGCGCTGTTCCAGAAGCTGGCCGAGGGCGACTGGATCAAGGGGCACGACAATCTGGTCCTCGTGGGGCCAACCGGCGTTGGCAAAAGCTGGCTCGCAGCCGCGCTGGGTCACAAGGCCTGCCGGGACAACCAATCGGTTCTCTATCAACGCGTGCCCAGATTGTTCGAGGACCTGGCGCTGGGACGCGGCGACGGACGCCATCCCCGCCTCTTGAAGAGCCTCGGCCGGGCGGATCTCCTGATCCTTGACGACTGGGGGCTGGAGCCGCTTGACGCGGGTGCACGCCACGACCTTCTGGAGATCCTGGAGGAACGCTACGGACGCCGCTCGACGATGATCACCTCGCAACTCCCCGTCGACCGATGGCACGACATCATCGGCGACCCAACCTACGCCGACGCCATCCTCGACCGCCTCATCCACAACGCCCACCGCATCGAACTCAGCGGCGAAAGCCTGCGCAGGGGGAGAGGAAAGCAGCCAAACAAGGCTTGACCCAACACCCGGCCCGATGACACAAAGCCATCGGCCAGCAAGGCTCGCGACCCGGGCGGCTTCATCTCGTTACGGTGGGCGGCATCATCCAGGAATCCCGGGCGGCATCAAATCGGTATGCCTGGGCGGCATCGCAGGAATCCGCAGCAGTATTTCTTCGCCCAGCGGGTCCGCTATGGGTCCGCAAGAAAATCGATGAGAGAAAGAGGATCTGGCCGAGCGCCAATAATTCCATATTTTCAATGAGTTAAATGGCGCACCATTGAGAATAAAGAGGATAACATCTATATTATTGAAATATATAGTTAATTGTCGGGCGGTTATATTGGAATCAGATGGATCAGGCCCCATCCAATGAGCTAGTCATCTGGAACTGAAGTTCACTTCATTATACAATATCGCTTCCTTGGTTCGGCGGGAGCGAGATGATGGCCAATTCAACTGGGCGCCCGATTGCCCCTTTGGTTCTGAGTTCGGAGGACGGAAGTGAATCAGATAATCGCCTGTTTGTGAATCCCTTTAATGGGTCCTGTGCCTAAATCCCCAAGCTAACTCGCAGCAATAATCGATCTGATGAACATATTATTTTGTCGATCACTTTGAA
>CAIXXC010000207.1 GCA_903923205.1 uncultured Rhodospirillales bacterium
AGGCTCGGTCAGACCCAGGGCGCCAATAGCAGCGCCACTGCATAAGGCGGGCAGGTATTTCTGTCGCTGCGCCGGACTGGCGTTGCGGACAATATTGTTGAGGCAGAGATTTTCATGCGCGACCCAGCTTAACGCCAGGGCATGATTCCAGCGGCCGAAAGCCTGCAGCACCAGGCCACTCGTCATCAGATCGGCACCGATACCGCCTTCTTCGGGTGAGGCGGTAATGCCGAAATAACCGGCTTCTCCAATCTTGGGAAAGATCGTTTCCGGCCACCATTCCTCCGCATCCATACGGGCGGCAAGAGGGTAGAACTCCTTGCGGGCGAAGCGGTCGGCGGCATCAAGGATTTCGCGTTCCGCCGGTTGCAGGTCGAAGCGCATGCCGTCATTCCGACGCAAGACCGATGCCGTAGACGCCATCCAACTTCTCCCCCATGCTTCAGACGTGCCAGCGCGCGCCATTTATGGATAATGTTATTGAGTATGGCTCATGTTGTCGAATGGAACTTTGACGCGCATGATCCGCACTGCGGTTTGCCGATATATGGACACAGATGTCTGCGTTGCAGCAATTGATTCGATGCGCTCGGCTGCTTGCGTATTATTGACACCGAGGCGTCGATCGCCTTTTAATGAATTATACTCATTATAAAAACACGGGACCTCGGTGCGATGGGACTATTCAACAAGGTGCTCGTTGCTAATCGAGGCGAGATTGCGTGCCGCGTGATCGGGACCCTGCGCCGCCTGGGCATCGACAGCGTCGCAGTCTACCACGAAGAAGACGTGAAAGCGCCTCATGTGGCTTTGGCCGATGAGGCTGTTCAGCTCGAGGGCATGGTACCAAGTGGTGCCTATCTCGATAGCGGCCGGATCATTGCCGCTGCCATAGCAGCAGGGGCGGCGGCCATTCATCCCGGCTACGGCTTTCTGTCCGAGAACGCAGGTTTCGCCGAGGCCGTGAAGCAAGCCGGTCTGGTTTTCATTGGGCCTGATGCGGATGTCATTCGCTTGATGGGCGACAAGATTCGGTCACGTGATTTTGCCGCCACGAACGGTGTTCCCGTGGCGCCAAGTGTGACCGAGGATGATGCGGGCGATGCCTTCGTGGCGCAGGCTGAGGCGATCGGTTTCCCCCTGCTGATCAAGGCTTCGGCAGGCGGCGGCGGCAAGGGTATGAAGATCGTCCGAAATGCCGGGGAACTCGCCGAAAATATCGCGCTGGCCAAAGGTGAGGCCGGCCGTTACTTCGGCGATTCCCGTGTGTTCGCCGAACGTCTTGTCGAGCGCCCACGCCATATCGAGGTTCAGGTGCTTGGCGATGGCACCGGGAATGTCATCCATCTTTTCGAGCGCGAATGTTCGATCCAGCGGCGCTACCAGAAAATCATTGAAGAAGCTCCGGCTCCGAACATGCCTCCGGAATTGCGGGAGCGGATTTGTGCCGCCGCCGTCCGTCTCGCCAGCGCGGCCCGTTATCTCAACGCGGGAACGGTCGAGTTCATTCTGGGCGCGGATGGCGAATTCTATTTTCTTGAGATGAACACACGGTTGCAGGTGGAGCATCCGGTCACCGAGATGATCACCGGCTTCGATCTCGTCGAGGCGCAGCTCCGTATTGCTGCGGGTGAGGGGCTGGGTCACGAGCAAAAGCACATTCGCGTCAAGGGACACGCGATCGAGTGTCGGGTCTGTGCTGAAGAACCCGATTATGGCTTTCGCCCGGCGACGGGCCGGATCGGCTTTTTGGCGCTGCCAGACGGCGAGGGCGTGAGGGTTGATGCCGGTATCGTCGCGCGTCAGGCCGTGACGCCCGCTTTTGACTCCATGTTGGCGAAGCTGATTGCATATGGAGCGGATCGCGAGACGGCGCTCCAACGTCTGGGTGAAGCGTTGCGCAAGACGGCCATCATGGGGTTGCCGACCAATCTGGACTATCTCTTGCGCGTGATCCGCCATCCGGCATTCGCGGCAGGGATCCTCGATACCGGCTTTCTGGAGCGCTTCGCGGAAGATCTGGCCATGCCGGATCGCGGCGATCCAACCGGGATTGCGGCTGTATTCGCTGCGGCGCTGGGGGATCCGACGTTTCGGGACCTCGTCCACCGTGTCCCGGAACCCCACGCATCCATTGGCCGCTGGCGGAATTGAGAGCCTGATATGAGCTACGAAATTCGACAGGAAAAAGCAGATTTCCACCTCGATATCGCTGCAAGACGACCCACGCTTGAGGTGACGATTGCGCAAACCCTTCATCGTGTGGAGGAAGTCGCCGACAGTGATGGTCGTTTCACAATCAGCGTCGATGGTCGGCTTTTCCGTGGCTGGCGACTGATCACCAGCGACCGCATCGAGATCCGACTTGACGGCAGAAGCTTTGTCTTCGACCGGCGCGAAGGCGTTGCGCGGGCGGATGCGACGACCGGAACGGGCGACGAGGTTCGGGCGGAAATGCCCGGAACTCTGGTTACCCGGCATGTCGATGTCGGCACGCAGGTCGCGCTTGGCGAGCGGCTCGTCACGATCGAGAGCATGAAACTGCAAGTCACGATCGCCGCTCCCCGCGCGGGCACCATCGCGCGGCTTCATATCGCTGAAGGGGCGACCTTCGAGCGCGGTGCCATTTTGGTCTCGATGGCGCCGGCAGCGCCGCAGGAGGGTTAGAGGATGGGGATCATCCGTTCGGCGATCGATACCGGTTCCGAGGAGTTTCGGTCACGCTACGTCCATAACAAGGCGCTCGTCGCCGAATTCCGGAAACGCCAGGAGGCGGCTCGACATGATCGTCCGGCGCGCGATGTAGAGCGGGTTCGTCGCCAAGGCAAGATGCTGCCGCGTGAGCGCGTGGAGGCATTGCTCGATCCCGGTACGCCGTTCCTGGAGTTCTCAAGCCTGGCTGCGAACATGGCCTATGACGGTGAGGCACCGGGTGCGAGCAGTATTACCGGCATCGGCATTGTCTCCGGATGCGAGGTTGTGATCCATGCCGATGATTCGACGATCAAGGGAGGGGCCTGGTATCCGCTCACCATCAAGAAGATCGTCCGTTCACTGGATATCGCCATCGAAAACCGGCTGCCGGTGATCCATTTGTGCGATTCCGCGGGCGGCTTTCTGCAGTTGCAGTCGGAATTATTTCCGGATCGCTACATGGCCGGGCGCATTTTCCGTAATCAGGCCATTCTCAGCAAGATGGGCGTCAAGCAACTGGCCCTGGTGTTTGGACATTGCACGGCGGGAGGTGCCTATATCCCGGCTTTGAGCGATTACAGCGTGATCGTCCGCGGTACCGGGGCCGTCTTCCTGGGCGGCCCGCCGCTTGTCAAGGCGGCGACCGGGGAAATCGTCAGCGTGGAGGATCTGGGCGGTGCCGATCTTCATACCCGAACAAGCGGAACCTGCGATTATCCGGCCGTCGATGAGGCCGATGCAATCCGGATTGGTCGCGAGATCGTGAGCCAGTGGGAGCGCCCGAGCAAGGTGACGGTCGATTATGTGCCGTCCGAGCCGCCGCTCTACGATCCAGACGAGCTCTACGGGATCATTCCAGACGCGCCGAAGAAGGGCTTTGATAGTCGTGAGGTAATCGCCCGGCTGGTCGACGGCAGCCGTTTTCACGAATATCAGCCCGCTTATGGTACGACCTTGATTTGCGGCTACGCGCGCCTGTGGGGCTATCGCATCGGGATCCTTGCCAATAATGGCGTGCTCTTCAATGACAGCGCGCTCAAGGGCGCGCATTTCATCGAGTTGTGTAATCAGAACAACACGCCGATCCTGTTCCTGCAAAATATCACCGGCTACATGGTTGGCCGCGAGTATGAAGCGGCTGGGATCACCAAGGACGGTGCCAAGATGATCATGGCCCTGTCATGCAGCCATGTGCCGAAATTTACCGTGATGTGCCATGCGTCCTTCGGTGCCGGCAATTACGGTATGTGCGGCCGCGCCTATGATGGCCGCTTCCTGTTTACGTGGCCTAATCATCAGATCGGCGTGATGGGGGGCGAGCAGGCCGCCAATACCCTGGTCGAGGTCAAGTTGCGCCAGATGGAGCGCAATGGCGAGGTCGTCGACAAAAAGGTCCTGGACGAAATCTACACCACCACACTGGCCGCCTATAACGAGCAGATCTCAGCCTATCACTCGACATCCGAGCTTTGGGATGACGGCATCATTGACCCCATCGATACGCGCAACGCCCTGGGTGTCGCGATTTCGGCATCGTTGAACGCCCCCTTCGGCACCCCCGGAAATGGTGTGTTTCGGTTTTGAGCGCGCTCGCGGCATTCCCGCGCGGGGCGCGGCGTCCCGTCTCGCGATTGCCGCGAGAGCAGCGGGTCGCCGCCCTGATGACCGCCGCGCGTGCCGTCTTCAAGGAAAAGGGCTACGCGGATGCTCTGACCTCCGAGATTGCCGAGCGGGCGGGCGTCGTTGAGGGCACGATCTATCGCTATTTCGCCAATAAGCGCGATCTCCTGCTCAAGGTTGTCGAGCAATGGTATGCGGAGATGATCTCCGACTACGATCAGCAACTCGCGCATATTCATGGCACGCGCAACCGCCTGCGCTTCATGATATGGCGCCATCTGATGGTGGTCCACCAGGAACCGGTGCTGTGCCGCCTGGTTCTGCTCGATCTTCGCGCCGATCCAGGCTATCGCGAAACCAGCGTGTTCCTGATGAATCGCCAATACACCCTGCGCACCATCGAAATCATCGAGGCGGGCGTTCAGCGCGGCGAGTTCCGCAGTGGGATCGCATCCACGCTCGTCCGAGACATGATCTACGGCGGCATTGAACATAATACGTGGGCATATCTTCGTGGCGAGGGTGATTTTTCCGCCGACGGCG
>CAIXXC010000208.1 GCA_903923205.1 uncultured Rhodospirillales bacterium
ACCGGCGACAGGCTCGTTGCATCTACCTTGGCCTTGTTCTTGAAATGCTCGATTGCCGTTTCGAGGCGCGTCTTGGTTTCCGCATAGACACTGCCGATTGCGTTCTTGACCGAACCTGTGGGGTCATTGACGAAAGCGGCCGTCATTGATGCATCAAGGCCGTCATGATTGGCCCCGACTTCACCGATAGAGGTTACCAAATCGTCGTGCTTGGCGGGATCGCCTGCATTGATCTCCAGGTCGGGGAGCTGGTCGAGCAATGACGGCACGTGGTTCAGGGCAACATCACAGAGGTAATAGGTGTCCAGTTGATCATCCAGGATGAGGCCGGACTGGTTTCCGATGTTGCTAATAAGGGCCAGGACGTCGGCCTGCACCTTCATGATCTTGTCAAGGCTGGCCGGATCCGTAGCGGCTCCTGCACCGGAATTGCTCGCCGTTGCCGCAGCGGCAGACGTGCCCAGTCCCGCGCCGAATTGGCTTTCCACAGCCTGTATCTGAGCCGCCGCCTGCGAGACGTCGACGCTATGGTCGTACTGATGCTCCTCGATGGCATTGAGGACGGGGGCAAGGGCCCGCAGATAGGCAGCACCCGCAACTTCGTTACGCACAATTCGAATGCTGGCGTTTTCGTTCGATACCAGGATGCCCAGGATCAGGCCGATAGGAACGATAAACAGCGCCGCCAGCGCCGTGAGGTGAAGGACGATTTTCTGACGACGTTCCATAATTCCGGGGGCCTTTTGATTTTGCGCTTATTGAAACGATAGGCGGCGGGACGAGCCTCTCGCGATCGCGTCGGTTACTCTCTGGATGCTGCTACGAATAGGTCAATAAAAAACTACGCAATGGCCACCTCGCGTTGGAAAAATTTCAATTTTGAATGGGGGATATTAGAGAAGAAACCCTTTATTTCTCAATGTCGGATAAGTCTCATTCTCATTTAGCTGTGCAGAATAAATGGCACGGCATAATTGCAACCAAGAATGCGAATTATGCGGGAACGAGGCCTGTACGTGGCGCATCACCACACGCCGTCGCCATACCAGATAAGGCTCGATGGCCGGTAGACCTCAGGCAGCTTTCGAGATAAAGGTGAGGCGACATCGTGCGGTCGTCGAAGCCCTTATTCCGGTGGGTTCAGACGACCGCACGGCGCGGAAATCCCGCCTCTTACATCTTTATGCGTTCGCCATTCGGGTCATGGAACGGGCCGAGCGAGACCTCTGCCGGGAATCGTTCGCCCGCGATTTCCAGTTCGTATCGTCCCGAAAGCACGAACGAACGATCGACGCCGGCCTCCCGACGAACGTAGCCGTATCCGATTGCCTTGCCGATCGTATAGCCATATCCGCCGCTCGTGAGCCAGCCGACACGTTCGCCATCGCGATAGATCGTTTCGCGCCCGAGCAACACGGCGCGAGGATCGGATACGGTGAAGCCGGCGAGGAGACGAGGGCAGGGGCGCGATTTCGCGGCTTCCAGGCTATCACGGCCTTGGAATGGAATCGCGGTCTTCAACTTTGCCGCCCAACCGAGTCCGGCCATCAAGGGCGTGTGATCGGGACCAATATCGCTGCCCCAGGCGCGATAGCCTTTCTCAAGCCGCAGCGACTCCATCGCCCGATAGCCGGCATCGACGAGGCCAAGTTCGGCCCCGGCCGCAGTCAGGGCATCATAGACTGCGGCGGCGAATTCGACCGGGATGTGGAGTTCCCAGCCTAGTTCGCCAACATAAGTGATCCGCACCGCAAGCACAGGCGCACCGGCAATATGAATCTCCTTGGCCGTGCCGAAGGGAAACCCTGGGTGAGAAACATCGCTTTCGGTCACTGCGGCCAGAATATCGCGGGATTTTGGTCCCATGAGCGACAACACTGCATTCATAGGCGTGACATCGATCAGCGTGGCGTCAAGTCCCTTGGGTATGGAGCGACGAATCCAGTCGAAATCATGAGTCGCGAAACCCGTGCCAGTGACGATGTAATAGCGATCATCGGCGCGGCGGATGACCGTAAGGTCACATTCGATCCCGCCCTTGGCGTTCAGCATCTGGGTATAAACCACGCGCCCGGGTAATCCGCTGACGTCGTTGGCGCAAATCCACGAGAGGGCTTTTTCGGCATCGCGGCCGACCAGCATGGCCTTGGCGAAGCTGGTCTGGTCGAACAGCACCGCCGCCTCGCGACAGGCCTTGTGTTCGCGCGCGACGGCATCGAGCCAACCGGGTTTGGTATAGGAATAGCGGTCGATCGGCTGTTCGCCGGCCGCTAGATCGGCGAACCAATTTGGCCGCTCGAAGCCCAGCTTCTCGCCAAAACAGGCACCCTTTGCCAGCAGGCGGTCATAGAGCGGGGATCGCCGCAGCGGCCGGCCCGATCGGTATTCCTCAAAGGGCCAGGCAATTGTGTAGTGTTTTGAATAGGCTTCCAGCGTCCGTGTCCTGACCCAACTGGGGTCGCGGTGGTTCGGGCCGAAACGACGGATATCGACTGGCCAGACGTCGAATGGTGGCTCGCCATCGGCGACCCAGTCTGCGAGAGCCATGCCGGCACCGCCGGCAGAGGCAATACCAAAGGCGTTGAAGCCCGCGCCGACAAACAGGCCCGGGAGTTCAGGCGCCTCACCAATGATCCAGTTGCCGTCGGGCGTGAAGCTTTCCAGTCCGTTGATCATCTGCTTGATCCCGGCTTCGCCCAGCGACGGCACGCGGCCGAGTGCCAGTTCCATCAGGGGCTCGAAGTGATCCCAATTATCCTGGAGCAGCCGGAATGCGAAATCCTCGGGCACGTTGGAGCTATCCCATGGGATCGGGTTCGATTCATATCCACCCATGACCAGGCCGCCGACCTCCTCCTTATAATAGGTCAGGCGATCCGGATCGCGCAGCGTCGGCATGTTGGGGGTGACACCGGGGATTGCCTCGGTGATCAGATACTGGTGCTGGACCGCGAACAAGGGTACAGCGACGCCGGCGCGGGCGGCGAGCTGCCGTGTCCATTGTCCGCCGCACAACACGGCCTTCTCGCAGCGGATCACGCCTGCAGATGTCTTCAGACCGACGAGGCGTCCATTCTCAACGACGAAATCCTCGACCGAGACACCCTCCATGACCTTGGCGCCAGCCATACGGGCTCCTTTTGCCAGGGCTTGGGTAATGTCAGATGGGCTCGCCTGGCCGTCGGTTGGTAGGAAGGCTGCCCCGACGACATCATCGACATTCATCAGCGGCCAAAGATCCTGCGCCTCTTTGGGCGACAGCAGGTGCATGTCGAGCCCGAAACTGCGCGCGGTGGTGGCCTGGCGCTTGACCTCAATCCAGCGATCCTCGTTGCAGGCGAGGCGCAAGCCACCGTTGCGCTTCCATCCCGTGCCATAGCCGGTTTCGGCTTCAAGCTTGTCGTAGAGTTCGACCGAGTAGCCCAGCAATTTGGTGATATTGGCACTGGTGCGTAGTTGCCCGACAAGGCCGGCAGCGTGCCAAGTGGAACCCGACGTCAACTGATGGCGTTCGAGCACCAATGTCTCGAGACCGCGCTTGGCCAGATGGTAGGCGACCGAACAGCCGACGATGCCGCCGCCGATAACGACAATTTTGGCTGAGCTTGGCAATTCACTCATGATCCGGTCAACTCCTGCAGGCGGGTCCAGGCGCGCTCGAAGCGGGCCATGTTTTCTGTGGTATAGGCGATGTAGTCGAAATTCAGGGTCGAGTGGAGTTCAGAGACCATGCTCCAAACTGCTTCACGCAGCAAAGACGCGGAGCGCATCGCGTGGTAACGAACAAACAGGGCGTCCGTCACCGGGGTCTCGAAATAGGATTCGAGCATGGCGCGGTCGTCGGCATCGTCGAAGCCGTTATTGGATGACAGCCCGCCCAGGTCGAACAAGGGCGTGTTGAAGCCCGCATAATCCCAGTCAACAAGCCACAGCCGTGTGCCATCGTCGAGGAAATTGCCCGGCAGCAGATCGTTGTGACCAAAGACGAGATCGATCGGCCCGACCAGGCGTTGAAGCGTCTCCGACTTCTCGGCCAGCCCACCAAGCTGCTCGATCATCCGGCTCTGCCCCGCGATCAGGGTGTGGCGATAATCGCGCAGGATATGGAAGACGTTGAAGGATAGCACCGGCCCACGCAGCCGACTGGGGATTTCGCGATGGGCGCGTTTGACCAGCTCAAGGCATCTCACGCGGTCGTGGCGGACGCCTGGTGAGTCCAGGGTATTGCTCTCGATATAGTCGATGACCAGCACGCCGGGCACGGCGTGGACGACGGGTGGAGAGATCCCTGCTGCTGCTGCTGCCTTGCTTGCCGCGTGTTCATTGAAACGCATGATCTGGTGGACGGGGATATCGCCACCCAGCCTGACCACAACGCGACGGCGAGCGTCGCTTACGAGAAAATTATGATTGGTAATGCCGCCAGACAACGGAATGATTTCGGTCTTGCCCTGCCAGAGTGGCAGATCGCGAATGATGCCGTAGGGATCGCTCGGTGGATGATGACTCTCGGGCATGATAGCATCTTATCAGAGCTTGCAGAGGCTGTGGGCGAAGTCCGCGTGTGCGCCCCCGGTTTTGTCCAGGAATTATATCTTGATGAATGTGGCAACCATGGTGGAAACCTCTGGCTAATTCCTCCAGTATAGGTAGAACCTGATCGCCGGTCCAGTCGGGATAGCTGTAAACTGGGCTCGGCGTCAATCGTTCCCGATCGGCCATGATATCGGCCGGCTTGAACCGGGAGCGCGGCGCCGTCGGATTGCGCGGTTGACAGCGCGGTCGTTCTGCCTATATTCGCCGCTTCTTTCCCGGGAATGTGGATCCCTGTAAGGGGTCACGCTCGTGCGCGCCGAATGGTCGGAGGCGGACGGGACTACCGGGGCAACTGTGCTGAGCGCCAGGATAGAATGAGCAAGCGTCAAGAATCCAAGTACAAAATCAACCGCCGCCTTGGTGTCAACCTCTGGGGGCGCGCCAAGAGCCCGCTCAACCGTCGTGAATATGGCCCCGGCCAGCACGGCCAGCGCCGCAAGAAGCCGAGCGATTTCGGCACGCAGCTGATGGCCAAGCAGAAGCTGAAGGGCTACTACGGCAATATCGGTGAGCGCCAGTTCCGCCGCATCTATCAGGAAGCCGTGCGTCGCCGTGGCGATACCGGAGAAAACCTCGTGGAGTTGCTCGAGCGCCGCCTCGACGCGGTGGTCTACCGCATGAAGCTGGTCCCGACCGTTTTCGCGGCCCGCCAGTTCGTCAATCATGGCCATGTCCTGGTCAACGGCAAGCGCGTCAATATCCCTTCGTATCAGGTCAAGGACAACGATGTCATCGAGGTGAAGGAGCGCTCCAAGCAGCTTGCGATCATTCTCGAGGCCATCCAGTCGAACGAGCGGGACGTCCCGGCGTATCTCGAATTCGATAGCTCGGCCCTCAAGGGTAAGTATATCCGCGGGCCCAAACTCGCTGATGTGCCGTACCCGGTGGTCATGGAGCCCAATCTGGTGGTCGAGTTCTACTCGCGTTAACAGATCATCACGTTTCGTGAAAAAGGCCGCTCTCGTGAGCGGCCTTTTTTCATGCCACGGTATCGATCGTGGTCGAAATTCGCCGCAGCCGTGTTATCCTGACGCCCGAGCGCATAGATGTTCGTCAAACTGCCCCTCCTCCTGATCCTCATTCTGCTGAATGGCCTTTTTGCCATGGCGGAAATGGCCTTGGTGGGCGCGCGCCGTACCAAGCTCCAGGCGGCTGCGGCCAATGGTGACCAGGGCGCCAAGGCGGCTCTCGCCTTGCTTGAGGATACCGGCAAGTTCCTCTCCACGGTTTCGATCGGTATCATCGTTATCAGCATCATCGTCTCAACAATCGGCGGCGACAGCTTCGTCGAGCCGGTCGAAGAGGAAATCGATACGGTGCCCTGGCTGGTGCCCTGGGCTCATGGTCTG
>CAIXXC010000209.1 GCA_903923205.1 uncultured Rhodospirillales bacterium
CGATTTGGTGGAATTCTATTTGGCGCGCGTATAGGCGCGAGAGTTCAAATGAAACAACCCCGTCTGGGGTAGAAAGGCGGCAACCACCCCCCACGGTAGACCCACGGAGGGTCAACCGTGGGCAATCCAGAAAAAACATCTCCGATGTAAGTCGGGTTGAAATGCGGTGGGTGCGGATGAAGTCCTTACTGCAACGCCAAGCCCTACCCGGGACGGGTTTTTTCTGGGTTGCCCACGGTTGGCCGCGATGCGGCCTACCGTGGGTTGGAGGGCACCAGCCCATCTACCCCGGAGGGGGTTGTTTCATTTCCGATCCCCTTACGCGACTGACGTCGCGAGTTCTTGGCTACGCACATCGGCTCGGGCTACTGCGCCGGCAACGGCTTCGTCGCCATAGACAAGGCCCTCCAGCCAGATCGTCTCGACGTCGGTCATTCCAAGGAAGCCGAGGTTGGTGCGTAGGGTGGGCTCCAGGTGGTTGTACGCTTGGAACGGCCCGCTCGAATAGACAGCGCCGCTGGCAAGGACGAGGATGACCTTCTTGCCGGTAACCAAGCCCTGGGGACCGGACTCGCCGTATTGGAACGTGAGCCCGCTGCGCGTAATGTAGTCGATCCAGGTCTTTAGTGTCGCGGGGAGCCCGAAGTTAATCATGCCCGCACCAATGACGATGACATCGGCCGCTTTAAGCTCATCTACGAGTGCGTCAGACACGGCGATAGCAGCTTTCTGACCTTCCGTCCGCTGCTCGGGAGGGGTGTGAATGCCGAGGGCGAAGTCGGTTCCGATGGCAGGAAGAGGTTCTCTCCACAGCTCGCGTAGAACGGTTTGTCCGCCTATTTTGCTTGCGAACTCTGTTGCGACGCGAGTGGAATGGGATGCCTCGCCGCGGGGGCTAGATGTGATGAGTAATACGTTTTTCATTTTCTACTTTTAGGCATCGCATGTTGTTTAAACGACGCATGTTGTATAGTATCTGTAGGCGTGGGCGGCATCAATAGGCAAAAACGGCGATCCGTCGCTTAGCCAACAGACACCCGCCACCGTTGGAGAAATGCTTGGAAACAATCGAATGTCAATCCACTGAGAAGATCGATCCGAGGGCGAAACGCACCCTCAAAATGTTGGAGGACGCTTGGCGCGCGCTGATGGCCGAGCGGTCGTTTCCCGAGATCACGGTTGCGGATATCACCGAGCGCGCAGGGGTGAACCGCGCAACGTTTTACGCCCATTTTGAGGACAAGGCCCACCTTGCGACCACCATCCTTCGAGCCGACTTAGTGAGTGCGCTGCGCGACGCCCTCGGCGGACCCTGCCCATTCCAAGCCGAGAACCTTCAGAAGGTCGCCATCGTCGTCTTCGAGTTCTTCGACAGCCTGCACATGCCCTGTGCGTCTGACCACATGGTCGGAATGATCCTCCAGAAAGCGCTCGAAGACTTCATCCTGATGTGGCTCCGGCACGAGCAAAACGCCATGCGCTCCTTCCCCGGCTCAACCGCCGAGATCGCCAGCATGGTCATCGCCTGGAGCCTTTACGGCGGCGCCATCCGTTGGTCTCACGAAGTCGACCGCCCAGGCGTATCCGACGCCGCCCAAAGCGTCGTCAGCATCGTGCTTCGGTAAACCCAGTTCACCAGGGTAGCCTCGGCTTCGCCCGGCAACCCTTCGCTTTGACGCAACTACGCCCTTGGCGTACCAGACTCCCATCCCCCATCCCCCATCCCCCAACACCCAACACCCAACACCCAATACCCAACACCCAGTACCCAATACCCGATACCCATCCGTCCCCCAACACCTAGAATCCGACCAACCGTGTAGACTTCACTTCAACCAGAAGTGAATCCGAATCAGCCGACCCGCGAGGAATTTCTTTTCTTTTCCACCCCGGAAAAGGTGCTTTTCTATGTCCTCGTCTACGCCTGCCTGGCGTACATGGTCTACCAGATCGTGGGCCGAGCCCGACTTTGGTTGAAGGGCAAACCGGTGGATTGGTACCCCACAAGGACTGGGCGCGCTTACTGGATGCCCACGCTGGACGGCCTCAAGCATTGGATCCAGAATGTGCTGACTTATGTGCTGGCGCAGAAGAAGGTGCGCAGCTCGAGGCCTCGGTCGGGTGCGCCGATGCACTTGATGATCTTTTACGGGTTCTTCACCCTGTTCCTCGCCACCACCCTGCTCGCCATAAACACCTATTCGCCGATCAAGTTCCATAAGGGCAACTACTATCTGGCGTACGAGATGGTGGTCGACGTCATGGGAGTTGTGTTCCTCATCGGCGTCGCGTGGGCTGCGATCCGGCGATATCAGAACCTGAAGTCGGAGCTGGGACCGGCGATGTCGGACGACCCGAAGCAGATGATCCAGCACCGACGGTGGCCGATGAGCCAATCGGCGAACGACTTCTGGACCCTCGGCCTGCTGTTCGTGATGGGCGTCACCGGCTATTGGCTGGAGGCGGCGCGGATGTCGGCACATCCCGAGCCGTTCGATTGGTCGTCGCCGGTGGGGCATGCCTGGGCTCAGTTGCAGGGGCCGTATGCGCCGCTCGCGTACAAGTCGGTGTGGTGGTTCCACATGGTGTGGGTGTTCGTTTTCTTCTGCGTGCTGCCCAAGATGCGGCTGCGGCACATCGTGATGGCGATTGCGACCACCGCTGGCAAGTCTGATCGGCCGATGGGCCAACTGCGCACCGTCAGCATAGAAGAGGTCGAAAAGACCGAGCAGATCGGGGTGAAGATCCCCGCCGACCTCTCGCGCTGGCATCTGATGTCGCTGGACGCGTGCATGGAGTGCGGACGGTGTACCGAGGTGTGCCCGGCCTGGAACGTCGGCAAGATCTTGAATCCCAAGCAGCTGGTGCAAGATGTGCGCGGCGCGATGGTTTCCGGCGAGGAGCTTGCCCCCGCCATCGGGCAAGAGGCGCTGTGGGCTTGCACCACTTGTAACGCATGCGTCGAGGCCTGCCCCGTCCTCATCCGTCATGTCGACATCATCGTCGACGTGCGCCGAAACCTCGTCAGTGAGGGCCAACTCAGCGGATCCGCGGCGACGATGCTCCGCCAAACCGCAAGTACCAGCAATGCCTGGGGACAGCCTTCCAGCAGCCGCGAAGACTGGATGAAGGGCC
>CAIXXC010000210.1 GCA_903923205.1 uncultured Rhodospirillales bacterium
CCGCGGAGTCGCTCGATGCACCAGGGCCAGCTCGTTTTTGCGCAGTTGATGCGCCATCTCCCGCTCAGCACCTTTCGCCGCTGCGTGGCAACGTACGACGGCGAGCACAAGGTCAAGAGCTTCTCGTGCCTCGATCAGTATCTCTGCATGGCGTTCGCGCAGCTGACGTATCGGGAGAGCCTGCGCGATATTCAGGCATGCCTGCGAGCGCAGTCCTCCAAGCTCTATCACCTTGGCATCCGCGGATCGATCGCGCGCAACACGCTGGCGAACGCGAACGCCACTCGCGACTGGCGCATCTACGCCAGCTTCGCTCAGCGCCTGATTCGTCTCGCGCGCGGCTTGTACGCGGACGAGCCCTTTGGGGTGGATCTGGCCGAGACCGTCTACGCGCTCGATGCCACGACGATCGATCTGTGCCTGTCGGTGTTTCCGTGGGCGCCGTTCCGCTCTACCAAGGCAGCCATCAAGCTGCACACCCTTCTCGACCTGCGCGGCAATATCCCGAGCTTTATACACGTCAGCGACGGGAAGCTTCACGAGGTCAACGTCCTCGATATGCTGGTGCCGGAACCTGGTGCCTACTATGTGATGGATCGCGGATATCTGGATTTCGAGCGGCTTTATCGCCTGCACGAAGCCGGCAGCTTCTTCGTTACGCGCGCCAAGTCCAACCTCAAGGCCGAGCGGCGCTACTCTCATCCGACCGATCGCACGACCGGCGTGATCTGCGATCAAACTGTGGTTTTGCGCGGATTCTATGCCCACAAGGATTTTCCTGTACCACTGCGGCGTATCAAGTATCGCGACCCAAAGACAGGCAAGCGGCTCATCTTCCTGACCAACCAGTTCAACTTGCCCGCCCTCAGCATCGCCGATCTCTATCGCTGCCGCTGGCAGGTAGAACTGTTCTTCAAGTGGATCAAGCAGCACCTGCGAATCAAGGCCTTCTTCGGCACGTCCGAGAATGCCGTCAAGACGCAGATCGGGATCGCCGTCTCCGTGTACGTGCTGGTCGCCATCGTCAAGAAGCGCCTAAAGCTCCCGCTCACGCTCTATGAAACCCTACAGATCCTTAGTCTCACGCTCTTCGAGCAAACACCGCTCGATCAGCTACTTTCGCGCGCCGTCGCCGACCCAGAATCGATCGACACCCATAACCAGATGAATTTATTCGAGTAACGTTGGGACACTACTGGGATTGTCTACCAAAGTGCTCGTGCACCATCGCCCCGAAACCTACCAAAGTGCTCGTGAATCCCCTACCAAAGTGCTCGTGGATAACTCGCGCCATCAACAGGGTTATCCACAGGGCGCTGCTGCTCAATGGTCGGCCCGTCCGTCGGTACGCAACAGCGTCGCGCGACGCCGGCGGCGACCCACCGGCGGCTCGCTGCGATGGAGCCAGACGCCGCGCTCATTGATCGTCCAACGGGCCTGCGGATAGACCGCCTGCACCTGCGCCAGCGTCGCCTTGAACACCTGCCGGAACTTAAAGAGTTCCCGGTAACCCGCCCCAAACTGCTCGTGCAGTCTCGGCCAGGGAACGAGCACCGGACCGCCCTTGGGCTCGATCCGATGCAGCCGCTGCGCGAGCCACGCATACAGGTCCATCGCGAGCGCGTTGTGGGACAGGGACCAGACCGCGTGCTCATCGAGCGGTACGGCCCGGGTGATCAGGCTCTCGAAGTACGCATCCGACAACCGCACCGTGTGTGGGCTCGCCTCCGCGACCCGGTCGCGCCGGGTCGACCAGAGGCGGAATTGGTCCATGAAGGCACCCTTCGTCACCGTCGCACTGCCCTCCTCCCGCGTCAGGACC
>CAIXXC010000211.1 GCA_903923205.1 uncultured Rhodospirillales bacterium
CGATGTTCGGCGGCGGGCCGCCGCCGAATGTCTCAAGCGACCTGCCGGTCCTCCTCGGCGGCTGGGGCATCGCCTACGATCCGCAGAAGGATTTCACCTCGCTTGCCAAGGTGGCCGAGATCAATCTGATGATCGCCGCGAACCCGGCCTCGGGAATCAAGACGCTGCAGGAGCTGATCGCCCAGGCAAAGGCCACGCCCGGCGCAATTCGCTTTGGCACCTCAGGCATCGGAAGCATTCACCAATTGAGTACCGAGATGCTGATGCAACGCGCCGGATTTACGATGCAGCATGTACCGTACCAGGGAGGAGGGCCGGCACTCACGGGGCTCCTGCGTGGGGATGTGGAGGTGGTCTTCGCCTCCGAAACGCTGCTCGCGCCCCAGGTCAAATCCGGCAAACTTGACGGTCTGGCAACCGCGGCGCGCAAACGTTCTGCGCAGATGCCGGATGTCCCGACCATGACGGAAGCGGGAATCCCCGATTTCGTCATAACGGCGTGGTACGGAATCTTCGGGCCGGCCGGCATGCCGGCCGATGTCGTCGCGCTTCTTGAAAAATCGCTGGCCCAGACGCTTGCAATGCCGGAATACCAAAAACAACTTGCCTCGGCAGGCGGTGTCGTCGATCCGCTTGTCGGTAAGCAGTTTGACGCGTTCATGAAACAGGAAACCCAGATGTACCGGGATGTCATCACGCGCGGAAAGATCAAGCTCGAAGGTAATTGAGAACATCGAAACGGGTGGCGCGGCGCTGGCCCAACAGGAAACCTCGCCATTTGCGAAGATTTGGTCGTTTGCGAAAGATGGCGTAACACCTTTTCCCGGGAATTCAGCAAAATCGGGTATTGCGACGCAGCAGGGTCTGTGCGGTTGCGGCTAAACTCACGCCTGTGATCAGGGCGGCACGTGGTGGCCGCTTTGGGGCATCCACCGCAGGCTTTTGCCGAATTTGCGGGAAACCCAGTCTGAGAGTTTTGGCATGTCCCGGGAACCGGTCATCGAAGTCATCAACAAGCAGAAAATCGTCGAGTCGCTCGTGCATGGGCAAGACATGCCGCGGCATCAACTCGTCGAGTCGCTGCTGCATCGCCAGCACGAGGCTGAGCGCGGCGCCTTGCTTGCACGTGCCCCCATTGAAGACATCGCGACCGCACTGGTCGCGTTGCCTGCGGCTGAAGCCCGCACGCTCTGGTTAGCAGTACCTGTTGGGCGCAGGGAGGAACTCCTGCGCGAATTACCCGAAAGCGTAAGTGAGCAGTTGATGACAGACGAACTCCAGCCTGAATCCGATAGCCAGATCATCGCGTTTGAACTGATCGATGGGCGGCTGCGCAAAAAGCAACTGACGCTGCGCGATTCCCTGCAGGGGCTTAGCCCGGTATGGATCGACCTGCTCAATTCGACGAAGGCCGAGCGGGCAGCCATCGGTGAGCATTTCGGCATCGACCTTCCGGACCAGACCCAAGCCGGTGACCTTGAGGTGACCTCTAGGTTCCACGTCGAGGACGATGACGACATCCACCTGCACTCGAACTTCCTGCTCGATCGCGAGGGTCAGTCGCGTAGCGTGCCCGTCACGTTCATCCTGCACCAGGGCATTCTGTTCTCGATTCGCGAGGAAGATCTACCCGTCTTTCGGCTGCAGCGCCGTCGCGCGGCGATTCAGAAGGATTACGTCACAGACTGCCTTGACCTGTTGCTGGATCTGTACGGTGCAGATATTGAATATTCCGCCGACTCGCTCGAGGATATCTACAAGACACTGGGTGATGTCGGGCGGCACGTCCTGTCAGAAGCGATTACCGACGAGGATGCGTCCTCGATTCTTGCGGATATCGCCGAGGAAGAAGACCTCAACGGCCGCATCCGCGCCAATATCATGGATACGCAGCGCGCAGTCTCGTTCCTGATGCGTTGCAAGGTGCTCTCGTCGCGCCAGTTTGACGATGCCAAACAGATCTTCCGCAATATCGAATCACTTAATCACCACACCGCGTTCCTGTTCGACAAGATCAACTTCCTGATGGACGC
>CAIXXC010000212.1 GCA_903923205.1 uncultured Rhodospirillales bacterium
CGATCATGCCGTTGGCCAGCGGCTGTCCGTCATCGTCAAGGATCGCCAGATCGACCAGCGGCCGCGACGCGGTTCCGGTGCTGCCGGGCTTGGCCAGATAATTCTCGTTGAAATTGCCGCAGCCCACGCCGTTGGTCTCGGTCAGGCCATAGCCCAGGATCGGATAGGCATGGGGCAATTCGCGCCGGATCCGATCGACATGATCGACCGGGCGCGGCGCGCCGCCCGCGGCAAAGGTGACGCAGGTCGACAGGTCATACCGGTCGCGGTCGGGGTGGGTGGCGATTTCAAAGCTCATCAGCGGCACGCCGACGAAATAGGTCACGCGTTCGCGCGCGATCAGGTCCATCGCCATGCGCGCGTCCCACTTGGCCATGATCACCAGTTTGCGCGCAATCGCGAACGACTGCAACAGCACGGGCACTTCGCCGGTCACATGGAACAGCGGCACATTGACCAGCGCGCACGGCTGCGAATCCGCCGCCGGCGCTTCGCCGCGTTCGGTCATGATGCCCAGCACGGTCACCGTCTGCGCCACATAATTGAACGTGCCCTGCACCACGCCGCGATGGTCGGAATAGGCACCCTTCGACGCGCCGGTCGAACCCGAGGTGAACAGCACCGTGGCCAGATCGTCGCCGGTGAGATCGGGCAACGCGACTGTCGCATCACCGCCATTGGCCAACAGCGCGGCCAGGCCCTGGGCGGGCGCGCAATCGTGTTCGATCACCAGGACGTGCGCGCCATGGCTTTGCCCGGCCAGGCGTTCGGCGCGTTGCCGGTCTGCCAGCACCAGCCGGCATCCGACCAGATCGACACCATGCGCCAGTTCCGCGCCCGACGACCAGCCGTTGAGCAGCACCGCCACCCCGCCAGCCATCAGCACCGCCATATAGGCGACCACCCAGTTGGCCGAATTGCGCGCCGCAATGGCCACGCGGGTGCCGCGCTCTACGCCATGGCCGGCCACCAGCCCGCCCGCCAGCGTGCGCGCGGCAGCATAGGTCTGGGCAAAGGTCAGCCGCACCCCGGCGTCGACCAGAAATTCCTTGTCGCCATGCATCTGGCAGAAATAGCCGAAGTAATGCGCCAGGCTGGGCGGGGCGGCGGCAATCATCGGCAGGTCGCGGTCGAACTGGCGATGCGACGTCAGCGCCATCATGCCGCCGGGTGCCACAAGACCGTCCATCACGCGCGAAAGAGCAAGATCCAGTTCGGTCTTCATTGTCGACACCATCTCCAAAGGGGGCAAGTTCGTGCCATCCCCGTTGCGGGACGACAGCACTGCCCATTCTTGTTTTGCACGTTCACAGCACCCCGCCGCTGTGCCAGAAGGCCGCGCGTGAGATCTGCCGTCCGGACCCTTCAACAAAGGTCCCGATTCGAAACGTTTAAGGAGTTCGCCCCGTGCTGTCACTATCGGTCACAACACCTTGTGCGACCAGTTATATCGCCAGTGGCGTGCCCCACCTGCTGATGCTGCTGGGTGACGCTGCGGCATCCTTGGCTTCGGCGCATGCGCCGCTGCGTTTCGACCATCTCGGGCTTTCCCCGATCGCGCTCGATCTGGGATTTTTTACCATAAAATGGTACAGCCTTGCCTATCTGGCGGGGATCATCTTTGCCTATTGGCACCTCACGCGCGAATTGCGCCTGCCCGGCGCCCCGATGGCGCAGCGCCATGCCGAAGACCTGTTTTTCTATGCCACGCTGGGCGTCATTATCGGCGGTCGGCTGGGCTATGCGATCTTTTACAACACCGATCTGATCACGCATCCGCAGGATCTGGTCAAACTTTGGCAGGGCGGGATGAGCTTTCACGGCGGGCTGATCGGCACCACGCTGGCGATTGCCTGGGTATCGTGGCGCGGTCGGCTCGATTTCGTGCGGGTGTGCGATTATATCGCACCCTGCGTGCCGGTGGGGCTGTTCCTTGGCCGCTGCGCAAATTTCGTCAATGGCGAACTGTGGGGCCGCCCGGTAAACGGCTATGTGCCCTGGGCGATGGTGTTTCCCGGCGCCGGCCCGATCGCGCGCCACCCCAGCCAGCTGTACGAGGCCGGGCTTGAAGGGTTGGTCCTGGGCAGCGTGCTGATCGCGCTGTTCTGGCTGACCCGCGCGCGCTGGCGCCAGGGGCTGTTGATGGGCACGTTTGCCACCGGCTATGGTTGCGCGCGGTTCATCGTGGAATATTTCCGCGAACCCGATGCGCAATTGCAGGATTTTGCCCATGCCACCGGGTTGTCGATGGGCCAATGGCTGACCCTGCCGATGATCGCCATCGGCCTGGCGCTGATCGTGCGCGCGCTGCGCCGGCCGCCGCTGGCCGTGACCGTGCAGTCGCTGCCTGCCTGACATCGTGATGGATCTGAAGGCGCGTTTCGCCCGACTGATCGCGGCCACCGGCCCGATCAGCGTGGCGCAGTTCATGGCCGAATCCAACGCACGGTATTACGACAGGCGCGATCCGCTGGGCAGCGCCGGGGATTTCACCACCGCACCCGAAATCAGCCAGGTATTCGGCGAACTGATCGGGCTGTGGCTGGCCGATCTGTGGGACCGTGCCGGACGGCCTGCCAGGGTCCACTATGTCGAACTGGGCCCCGGACGCGGCACGCTGGCCCGCGATGCCTTGCGCGCCGCACAGCGTTTCGGCCTGACCCCGCAGATCCACTTCGTCGAAGCCAGCAGCGCGCTGCGCAGCGTTCAGCGCGATCTGGTCGGCGATGCCGTGTGGCACGATGATCCCGGCAGCCTGCCCGACGATGCACCACTGCTGATCGTCGCCAACGAATTTCTCGATGCGCTGCCGGTGCGGCAGATGGTGCGCACCGCGGCCGGCTGGCGCGAACGCATGGTCGGGATCGATGGCGAACGGCTGGTGCCCATCGCCGGCCCCCGCCCGATGGATGCCGCCGTGCCGCCGCTGTTGGCCGATGCCGGCGAAGGCGCCATTATCGAAACCTGCCCGGCCGCCGCCGCGGTGGTCGACGATCTGGCGCGGCGCATCGCCGCACAGGGCGGCGCGGCGCTGATCATCGATTATGGCCGCACCGCCATGGCCCACGGCAGTTCGCTGCAGGCGCTGCGCGCGCATCGCAAGGTCGATCCGTTTGCATACCCCGGCCGGGCGGATCTGACCGCGCATGTCGATTTTTCGGTGCTGCCGGCGGTGGCGCAGGCGGCCGGCGCGCGCTGGATGGGCACCGTCGAACAGGGCGCGTTCCTGATCGCGCTGGGGCTGGGCGCGCGGGTCGATGCGCTGTGCCGCGCTGCCCCCGGCGAGGCACCGGCGATTCGCGCCGCCGCGCAACGGCTGGCCGCGCCGCAGGCGATGGGCACCCTGTTCAAGGTCATGGGCCTGGCCGCACCCGATTGGCCGTTGGGTGCAGGTTTTTGACGTCAGACCCCCATGCTGGCGCGCGATTGTACGCATCGCCCCCAAAGGACCAAAATGGCAGTTGGCAAAACCGCGCATTCGTGTCTATGACGCGCGCCTAATGGCGGGGTTTCGCGGTGATTGCCCTTGGGTGCATCACTGTCGGAGCCGCACATAAAATGGGGTATTCCACCACCTGGAATGCCTCATTCGGGGAGCACAAGAGATCATGCGACCGATCGCGTTCCGCAATGCGGCCGTGACCGGTCGGCATCAGGCAAGGACTATCAATGGCTGAGCTGCTTAAGGCTGAAGGGACGATCGACGCGCCTGCGGATGTGTCCCACGATGGTGTCAGGCGCCGCGATTTCATCAATATCGCCGCAGTCAGTTTCGCCGGGGTCGGCGGAATTGCCGTGCTGGTACCGCTGATTTCGCAAATGAGCGCATCGGCCGACGTCCTGGCCGAAAGTTCGACCGAAATCGATATTTCGGCGATCGGCGCGGGCCAGGCGATCAAGGCGATCTGGCGCAAACAGCCGGTGTTCGTCCGCAATCTGACCCCGGTGGAAATCGCCGAGGCGGACAAGGTCGATCCCAAGACGCTGCGCGATCCGCAAACGCTGGAACAGCGCACGATGCCGGGCAAGACCAACTGGCTGATCACCATGGGCGTATGCACCCACCTCGGCTGCGTGCCGCTGGGTGCCGGCCAGGGAGAGGTCAAAGGCGAATTCGGCGGCTATTTCTGCCCGTGCCACGGTTCGGTCTACGACACCGCCGCGCGCATCCGCAAAGGTCCGGCGCCCAAAAACCTTGAGGTGCCGCCCTACAAATTCACGTCCGACACTGTCGTGCAGATCGGCTAAGGATAACAGGCCATGAGCTTTCCCTGGGCTAATCAATACAAGCCAAAAAATCCCCTGATGGTCTATCTGGACCAAAAGCTGCCTTTGCCGCGCTTTGTCTACAACGCCATCGGCGGCGGCTATCCGGTGCCGCGCAACCTGAACTATGCGTGGAACTTCGGCGTGCTCGCCGGGTTCTGCCTGGTGCTGCAGATCGTCACCGGCGTCATCCTGGCCATGCATTACGCCGCCAATTCGATGATCGCCTTTGACAGCGTCGAACACATCATGCGCGATGTGAACTGGGGCTGGATGCTGCGGTATGCGCACGCCAACGGCGCCTCGGCGTTCTTTGTGGTGGTGTATATCCACATCTTCCGCGGGTTCTTCTATTCGTCGTACAAGGCGCCGCGCGAAATGATCTGGCTGCTGGGCGTGGTCATCTTCCTGCTGATGATGGCGACCGCGTTCATGGGCTATGTCCTGCCGTGGGGCCAGATGAGCTTCTGGGGCGCAAAGGTCATCACCGGCCTGTTCTCGGCCATCCCGCTGGTGGGTGAACCGCTGCAACAGTGGCTGCTGGGCGGGTTCGCACCCGACAATGCCGCGCTCAACCGGTTCTTCTCGCTGCACTTCCTGCTGCCGTTCGTGATCGCCGCGGTGATCATCCTGCACATCTGGGCGCTGCATATCCCGGGATCGTCAAACCCCACGGGCGTCGAGATCAAGACCGAATCCGACACCGTGCCGTTCCACCCGTATTACACGGCCAAGGACGGGTTCGGGCTGGGCGTGTTCCTGCTGATCTATTGCACGTTCGTGTTCTTCCTGCCCAACCAGCTGGGACACCCCGACAACTATATCCCCGCCAATGCCATGTCGACGCCCGCACACATCGTGCCCGAATGGTACTTCTGGCCGTTCTACGCGATCCTGCGCTCGTTCACGGTGGATTTCCTGTTCATCCCGGCAAAGCTGATGGGCGTGCTGGCCATGTTCTCGGCGATCCTGGTGTGGTTCTTCCTGCCCTGGCTGGATACCTCGCCCGTGCGTTCGGGCCACTACCGTCCGCTGTTCCGCAAGTTCTGGTATCTGCTGGTCATCGACACGCTGATCCTGGGCTACTGCGGCGGTTCGCCGGCGGAAACCAAGTACGTGCTGATCTCGCAGATCGCCGCTTCGTACTATTTCCTCCACTTCCTGGTCATCCTGCCCGTCGTCTCGTCGATCGAAAAGCCGCTTCCGCTGCCGTTCTCGATCACCGAAGCCGTGCTTGGCACCGATGCCGTGACCGCCTGAGCGGTTCGGAACAGAAAAGCGAGATACCGCCATGGTCCGCATCTTTGGCCCCCTGATCGGCCTGTTCTTCGCCGCTGCGCTCCTCTGGTCCTTCGGGGTCGGGGTGGCACAGCAATTGCGCGAGCCCGACCCCTCCACCGCGGTGAAGGATTTCCACAAGGACCCCAAGGAAGACATCAAGTTTTCCTTCGACGGCCCCTTCGGCACGTATGACAACCGTCAGCTGCAACGCGGCTTTCAGGTCTACAAGCAAGTGTGCAACAACTGCCACTCGCTCAAGCAGATCGCGTTCCGCAACCTTTCCGCGCTGGGCTACAAGCCTGCCGAGGTTAAGGCCATTGCCAAGGAATGGACCACCAAGGCCAAGACGTTTGACCAGAAAACCGGCGATGCCGGCGAACGCGTCAACACGCCTGCCGATCACATTCCGGCGGTCTATTACCCCGGCACCGGCAATCCGCCGGATCTGTCGCTGATCACCAAGGCGCGTCACGGCGGGGCACACTATGTCTATTCGCTGCTGACCGGCTATTCCGATCAGCCCGCTGCGCTGCTCAAGAAGTATCCGGATTCCAAGACCCCGGATGGCCTGTACTACAACCCCTACTTCGCCAACCTGAACATCGCGATGCCGCCCCCGCTGGCCGACAACGCGGTAACCTATGGCGATGGCACCCCGGCCACGCTGGACCAGGAAGCCAAGGACGTGTCTGCGTTCCTGACCTGGACGGCCGAACCCGAAATGCAAAAGCGCAAACAGACCGGCTGGCCCGTGATCGGGTTCCTGCTGGCCGCAACCGCGCTCGCCTATCTGTCAAAGCGCAACATCTGGGCCGACAAGCACTGATCGCGCAACACCTGACAAAACGACCAAAGGCCACCGGCAACGGTGGCCTTTTTCGTTGACCAACGGATACCCACGATGACCCCAGACCAGATCAAGGCGCTGATCCGCACAGTGCCCGATTTTCCCGGCCCCGGCATACAGTTTCGCGATGTCACCACGCTGATCAGCCACGGCCCCGGCTTTGCCGCCACCACCGCCCACCTTGCCACCCGCGCGCAGGCCGCCGGCGCGCAGGCCATCGCCGGGATCGAGGCGCGCGGCTTTATCTTTGGCGCCGCCGCCGCCGCACACCTGGGCATCGGCTTTGTACCCGTGCGCAAACCCGGCAAACTGCCCGTGCCCACCATCGGCATCGACTATGCGCTGGAATACGGCACCGACCGCCTGGAAATCGATCCCCAGGCCATCTCCTGCGGCCTGCGCACGATCGTGATCGACGATCTGATCGCCACCGGCGGCACCGGCGCTTGCCGCCACCGCGCTGCTGCGCCAGGCCGGCGCCACGCTGACCCACGCGCTGTTCGTGATCGACCTGCCCGACCTGGGCGGCGCCCGGGCGCTGCGCGACAACGGCATCACCGTCGACGCATTGATCGCCTATCCCGGACATTGACGAACCCCCGCCAACCATGCCAATGCGCATCCACTGCGGGCGGGTATAGCATAGTGGTAATGCACTAGCCTTCCAAGCTAGCTAGGCGGGTTCGATTCCCGCTACCCGCTCCATCCCCCCATCCCAATCCGTCCGATACTGTCTGGACAAAGTGTGGAAATTCCCCATAATTACTGGAGTTTTGGCCGATAGCATCCAACCCCGTCCGATGGCAGCCACCCGGCGTTGGGGGCATTTTCGGGGGGCACTTCGCCTTCGCCCAATACGATGCCCCCACCATTGGGGGCATTTTGATCGGAGGGCGGGATAAAATGGCACTGACAGATGTCACGATCAGAAATGCAAAGCCCGGCCTCAAGCCACGAAAGCTCGCCGACTCGGGCGGGCTTCACCTGCTGATCAGTCCTGCCGGAGGCAAGCTCTGGCGGCT
Organism: uncultured Rhodospirillales bacterium; assembly: GCA_903923205.1. GTDB lineage: Bacteria > Pseudomonadota > Alphaproteobacteria > ATCC43930 > CGMCC-115725 > CAIXXC01. The sequence continues at coordinate 7,417 of CAIXXC010000212.1, forward strand.
GAAATATCGGTTTGATGGCAAAGAGAAGCAGCTGGCAATCGGCCCATATCCTGACATCAGCCTGAGCGAGGCTCGGAAGCGCCGGGATGAAGCCCGTGCCCTGTTGGCCGGTGGGAAAGACCCCAATCGCGAAAAGAAGCGCGACAAGGTGAAAGCCAAAGCGGAGGCGGAGAACACGTTCAAGGCGATCGCCATCGAGTATTGCGACAAGCGGAAACGGGATGGCGAGAAGGGCTGGAAACCCAACACGGCGACTCGCAGCGAATATCTGCTGAGCCTCTTGTACCCTTCGATTGGGGGGATACCCATTGGCGAAATTGAGCCGGCCGAACTCTTGGAGGCAGTCCGCAAGATCGAGAAAAAGGGCAATCTAGAGAGCGCCAGCCGAACACTGCAATTGGCTGGCATGGTCTTCCGCTACGCCGTGTCGACCGCCCGTCTGCGCTCAGACCCGACTCGCGACCTCAGGGGAGCCCTGATGACGCCCAAGGTGAAGCACTACTCTGCGATCACCGAAGCCAGCAAGGTGGGTGCACTGCTACGAGCGATTGACGGATACGATGGTCAGGGCCTGACCAAACTTGCGCTGCAAATCGCCCCTCACGTCTTCGTCCGGCCCGGCGAACTGCGGCATGCCGAGTGGGAGGAGATCAATCTGGAAGCTGCAGTGTGGGAAATCCCAGCCAAGAAGATGAAAATGGGAAAAGCCCACCAGGTGCCTCTATCTCAACAGGTCGTGAAGCTGCTCGAAGAAGTCCACCAGGCAACCGGCCCGACTGGATATGTATTTTCGTCCATCCGCACCCGCACCCGCCCTATGAGCGAAAATACGCTCAATGCGGCATTGCGCCGGCTTGGCTACACCACCGATGAGATGACCGCCCATGGCTTCCGAGCGATGGCATCCACGCTGCTAAACGAAAGCGGCAAGTGGCATCCCGATGCGATTGAGCGTGCGCTGGCCCATGGTGACAACGACAAGGTGCGCGCTGCATACCATCGAGGCACGCATTGGCAGGAACGCGTTGAAATGGCCCAGTGGTGGTCCGACTACCTCGACAGGTTGCGCAAAGGGGCGGACATAGTGCCGCTACCAAGACGAGACACTGCGACTGCACAACTGACCTGATAGAGCATTGCCTTGTTTGCCAATTTTCAACGTTCTTACCGTAGTCCGACTGCACGATGTCGGACCACGTCTCAAAGTATGCGTACCACCCATTTTTTGACCAGATGGTTCTTGTGTCGCCTCCAGTCGATCAATTCATTTCGCTGACACAGGCCTTGTCGTGGATCGCTTACAGCTGCTTTGTTGACCCGCGCACTCTCTATGTTGCCCTCGATTTGGCCCATGGTGATGAACTCGAAGACGCCCATGTGCGGCTAACCAATGCGGCGAAGCTTCTGATGAGGCGAGCATGCAGCCGGCGTCTGTTATTGAAAGGGCGGCACGCAACTGCCGGGATTGGGCCGTTGGCCATTACGCCGGTTGAGCAAATCGACTCGGAAGTTTTGTGGGATTATCGTCGCTTCGATCTATTCATTGATGGCCTGGGTCTCGGCACAGGTATTGCCTGGCCGCTCTCACCCGATGAGGATTTTTACCGCCCTTCGCAGGAGTCGTTCCATAATGTCAGTGTAGAGTTTACAAGTTTTTGGGCTGAGTTTTCAGAGACCGCAGAGCTTACTACTGGAGAACAACCTGAATTAGCCAATAATACGCTTACTGAGAAATGCAACTCGGTTCGATCAGAAAAACAAAAACCAGGACCACGTCCAAACGAAAACTGGCCTGAAGCTATAGAAAGCGTTACGAGTGTAGTCCGAAAGAGCAATTTTTGTTTGCCGTTAAAAAGAGGCCAGAAGGCAAAAATTCAGAAATTACTTCTTGAAGAAATGGCGTCAAAAAATCAATATTTTAGCGACGCTATAGCTCGAAAGCATGCAGAGCAGGTAATTGCCGCGCTTCCAAATTGCTCAGATAGCAGCGTGAATGATCAGTAAATGATTTATAATTATCAGCAAGCGACAGATTTGCATCGAACATGGTTGAACGACCGCGCAAACAACGCGAGGTGCTTCAATGCAAACTGTCAAGAGCGATCCCCCGAAGATCGGTTATAGCATAAGGGAAGCCTGCAAGGCGACAAGCCTAGGCAGAACAACGATTTACGCAGCAATCGCAGCCAAAAAACTTCGAGTCGTCCGCATCGGAGGTCGAACGATCATACCGGCAGAGGCGCTGCACGAGTTGATTGCCGGAGACGGCTAACTTTCACGCGCCCCAGAAAAGCGAAACCCCGCGCGGTGGCGGGGTGACGCGGAATAGCTGTGCCGGCCGTTTCCGTCGTCATCTTAGCCTGAACGCGCCTCTCATACAATTTCAGATTGTGGTCGAATTGGCCACCGGAGGCGATCATGACTGATCCGCTATCATCTTTCCTGGCTGCCATGGCGGCCGAGGCGATCATTCCAGCAGAACAGATCAATTTCATTTCTGGTCAGATTATCCGATTTCGCTCCAAAGGTGACAAGATTGGCAAGCGCGATGCTTGGGCGATCTACCGGGCCTTGCCTGTACCCCATGGCTGGTTCGGCCATTGGAAATTTGGAACGAAGTACAACTGGCGCGACAACGAGCATATACATTTGCTTTCGCCGGAGGCGCTACAATCCATCGAGACACAGTTGCAGGAGATGGAAACCCAGTATCGCGCTGAGGCCGCAGCAAGGCATGAGGCTGCAGCACAAACAGCGAGACGTCTCTGGTCTGGCGCAGGCAAGGGCAACCCTGCCCACGCCTATCTCGCGAGAAAGGGACTTACCCCGTTTGGCATTCGCCAACTGGGTGACCAACTGCTGGTCCCGATGATTGATGCCGAGGGAAAACTTTGGAACTTGCAGCGCATTTCAAGCGACGGCTCCAAGCGGTTTCTAGGCGGTGGCAGGACAAAGACCTTGTTCTGGCAGCATGGCGTCCAGGCATCTGGACCGCTGCTCATCGGCGAAGGTTACGCCACCATGGCGGCTTGCCACATCGCCACCGGGCATGCGGTTGTTGCAGCTCTATCAGCAAAGAATCTGTTGGCCGTCGCGGTCGGCATGCGAGAACTGCACCAAAGCCGCGATTTGATGGTTGTGGCCGATGATGACAGCCACCTCCCGTGCAATGTCGGCATCGAAGTTGCCAGACACGCAGCAGCGACAGTCGGCGCCACCCTGGCCGTCCCGCACAAAAGCAGCGTCAGCAACATTTCACCCGATGCAGTAATCACAAGCCACGGAGGTGGCACCTATGACTGATGCTTCGCCCAAAGGCATAGACATGGCCGACTTGTCCGCCGACGAGATTGCAGCCAGCATTATCAAGGCGGCACTCGCCGAATGCCAATTGATCAAGGCAACGCCCTACGATTGGCCAAATCCAAAAAAACTCCCCCGTCGCCTCTGGCTATTTGGCCATTGGCTTCTCGTTGGCGAAATTACATTGATGATTGCGCCCGGTGGCGCAGGGAAAAGTACGATCGCCACTGACATCGCTTTGGCTCTGGCGTCAGGCCGCGAATTGCTTGGTAAGCAGCTCTACCGCGGCCCACAGAATGTCTGGCTCTATAACCTGGAAGATGGCCGAACAGAACTTGAACGCCAATTCGGTGCGGCGCGCATTCACCATGCCCTAACGCCGCTGGAATGCGGCAAGCGACTCTTTGTGAATAGCGGGATGGACCAGCCCCTGTGCTTGGCGGCTGAAGACAAGCATGGCTTCAAAATCGTCGAAAAGGAGTTCTTTGCCCTCGCAAAGGTCATTTCTACCAACAAGATCGGCGTAATGATCATCGATCCCTTCGCGTCATGCCACGCCGCTTCCGAAAATAGCAACGAAGCGATGAATAGACTCGTCAAGCGATTGAAAAAGCTCGCACACGACACCGGCTGTGCGATCCTGATCGTTCATCATTCCAAGAAGCTGAGTGGCAAGGAGGTGACCGCGGAGGATGGGCGCGGAGCCGTTGCGCTGCGGGACGCTGCACGGGTTGTTTTGACCCTCAATCCTATGTCGCAAACCGAAGCAGATGCTCTTGGCATCGGGGGCTCCCAGCTTCGCCAATCGTTGGTCCGCATTGATGTGGGCAAATCAAACAGGGCATCCAAAGGAGACACGACCTGGATAAGGCTGACGGGTCAAGACCTGGGAAACGGCTCACCAGCTGAACCACCGGACATTGTCGGCGTAGCCACTCTCTGGAAAAAACCGGACGTCATGGACGGCGTGACGGACACGCATATCGCCAACATCCAGCAGCAAGTCACTGTTGGAAAATGGCGGAAAAACGTCCAAGCCAAAAACTGGATTGGCTATCTTGTCGCCGAAATCCTTGCCCTGTCCATCGCGGATGACAAATCCCGGATCAATAAGATCGTGGTCAGACTGATAGAAAAAGGGCTTCTCGTGGAGAAGTCCCTGCCCGACGAGAAAGGCACTGCACGCATCCACATAGTGAAGGGCATCCACGTCAAACCGATTGCATCGAAGAAACCCGCTTCCCTCTTATCGAAATTGAAATTGCCAAACATGGGGAAATCAGGGTCCGGCGACCCTGGCTGATCCCCGCATACCACCCCCACCTCCCCTTTAGGGGAGTGGGGCAGTGGGGTGGGGTGAATGGGGCCGTGAGGTGCTGAGCCACAACCGACCGCGTCCATCAGTCTGTGCCCGCGCCTCTGGAGATTTGCAATTAATTGCTTGATATTTAGGAACTGGGGAGGAACATACAACGCGATCCCTGCTGCGTTGCAATTAGTTGCATGCTGGGGAGTTTTGATACCACGCATGGTGCGTGACTACCGTTGATATGAGCGTAAGGCCGCTCATCCACCGCTGAGCGCTCCCACAATTTGAAAATCGACAAAGTGCGGTGCACGCTCTGCAACGCCAAATTTTCGTGGGTTGTTCTGCAGCGAACAGAGGGTTGAGTTGAATTATCGGAATGCCCAACCTCGTACCAAAAACGCAATCCCTGCTGCAAATCGTGGTCGACTCGGGGTCAACGTTCCAGGATAATCACGCTATGCGGCCCTCAGGCGGGTGACGCCAACACCCGGGCAGATCCCAGTGGTTCGGCTTATCCAGACTGGCATCTCTCATCAGGGGGCCGTAGGTGGCGGCAAAACCACCGCGGCACTCCTCGCGATAAGGGCATCGCCCCAGTGCCGACAGTGGTTGGCATAAACGACCGCCGCAACCGGATCAACTTGACTTCCCTGGGCAGAACGGACGATCTCTCTCAGTATGACTTCCCTTCGTCCAAATCTTGTGAAGCGTATCGACCGGCTTCCAAAACCGACTTCGGTGGCTGCCGCGATGCAGCCCCTGTTCGAGGCCATCAGCAACGCGATACACTCGGTGCAGAGCAAGTTCGGCGAAGCCGTCATGACAGAGGGGCGAATCTTCGTCACCGTGCACACGAATCGCAAGAAGGAAGGCGTGTGGGCCACAGTTGAGGACAACGGCCTCGGTTTGGATGATCGAAACTGGGATGGGTTCACCACCACTGACACAGACAACAAGTTGAGCATTGGCGGCAAGGGGGTCGGGCGTCTGCTCTGGCTTGATTGTTTCCAACGTGTAGAAGTCCGAAGCGTTTTCAAGGATGGCGACACCCTCGCCTGCCGGACTTTCGAGTTCAAGCTGGCCAACGACGACCAGATTGCCAACCACGTCGTCGGAGAAGCGAGCGACGCTGCTGGTACTTCATTCCATGTCCGCTTCGAGGGGTTGCGGGACAATGGCTACTTTGCACGGTTCCCTGGCCGCGACAGCTTCGTCTTCCAGCACCTGACCTCGCACTTCCTGCCGACGTTCATTGGCGGCAAGTGCCCCGCCGTCACCGTCTACGTCGGGGACGAAACCCGGCATTACCCAGGCGATATTGACAAGATTGTCCACCGGAAAGAGGCTGGGATCGAGCTTGTTACCGAAGAGTATGGGACGCTCCTGCTTACCCTGATGGAATGCGACAAGGTGGCCAGTGCTGACCTCAAGGGGTCGCACTTTGTGCACTTCATCGCACACGACCGCACCGTCTGTTCGCAGAGTATCGACGGCAAGCTCGGCCTTAAGTATTTCGGGACAGGCGAGGATCGCGTGTTCCACGCCATCCTGACCGGCGACTTCCTTGACCAAAACGTCAACCAGGAGCGCACCGCGTTCATGTTCGAGGACGTGATTCTCGACCGCATCATCAACGACGTTTGTACCGGCCAGATCGAACGCTTTCTGGCGGAGCCGCTGGCTAAGCTGAGCGATGAGCAACGGGACATCATCCAGGAAATCACTGAATCTTATCCGTCAGTGGCGTTCGGAAGCACCGATGAGCTTCAGGCCAAGTTGCCCTCTGGTGAGCTTAACAACGACGCGATCTATGGCCACCTGTCGCGCGAGCGGTTCCGTCGCGACCAACGGCAGGCCGAAAAGATTCGCTCCGTCCTCACGCGGCTTAAGGACGGCGCAGTGACGTTGGATTCTTTCACAACTGCCGTCAGCGAGGCCGGTAAGGCTATTGAGGAGGCCGAGCAACGCAGCCTGGCCGAGTACATCGTTCGGCGAAAGGTCGTCCTCGACTTTATCGAAATTCTGTTGGCAAAGGTCCGCGACGACACCCGCGACAGCTCATACCAGCGCGAGGACGTACTACACTCGTTCATCTGCCCCTTGCGGGTAAACACGCTTGCCGACGGGACGAAGAAGGTAGCATCCGCCAGTTCGCACGATCTCTGGATCGTCGATGAGCGGCTCACATTCGCGCAATACTTCAGTTCAGACGTTGAATTCAGCGCCCTCTCCGCCGCCGCAGAAAGCAGCGACCGACCGGATGTTCTGATCTTCGACTACGTCCACGGGCTTCGGCAAGTGGAGGAGCCATCGAAGGTGCTTTTGGTTGAGTTCAAGCGGCCTGGGCGGACGAGCTATGCCGACGACGAGAACCCACAGCTTCAGGTGGAACGCTATGTTCGCCAGCTACAGTCGGGGTCGATGACCGACGTGAAGGGTCGCCCGATCAAGTTGGATGACCGGACAGTGTTCCATTGCTTCATCGTTGCAGACATCGTCGGTAAGCTGGATGACTGGACCTACTCATGGCAGCGGACAGCCGATGGACGTGGCCGCGTGTACCAACCGCGTGATGGCTTTCGTGGGTCGATTGAGCTCGTGGGCTGGGATGCGTTGCTCGGTGACGCAAGGGACCGCAACCAGGCGTTCTTCGATCGCGCTGGCATCAGCGGCAAGAGCTATTTCAGCGCAGACTGACGACAGGCCACTGCACGGCGAGTGGTTGGCGACGGCTTAGCGCAAGGCTACGCAGACCCGCCTCCGGGTACGGTCGGCAAGCTGTGCAAATTCCTGCTGACCGGCGCTTGTTGCGATGATAGTGTTGGGCATGAGGGGGACGCGCACAGATGGCTGCTGGCATTTCGATTCAAAAGCTGCTGTCGGATGTGGACCAGGGGTCAAACGTCGCTACGCAGATTGACGACCGCCTATCTCAGGAACTGATTTTTGCCTTGGTCGGCCCAGTCGGCTCAGGAGTTTCGACAGCCGCTGGCATGATACGCGACTTGCTTTCGACTGAATTCCACTATGCCGTCGAACCAGTGATCAAGCTTAGCGACATCATCAAAGCTGAAGCGCATCGGGTAGGCGGTCGTTCAGTCGAACGCGACCATCTCGACGACTATATCGAAACCATGCAGCAGATCGGCAATGACCTGCGGAAGCAGTACGGCCCATTCTACTTGACGGAGAAGGTCGTCGAAAAAATCTGTAAGATCAGAGGAGAGCAAGGCGGCTACGACAGCGCTGGCATCCAGGTTCCTGGTCGCCGCGCCTTCGTGCTCGATTCCCTGAAGAACATGGAGGAGCTAACCTCTCTTATTCGTGAGGGCGCGCTGACCGGCCGGGTCCGGCTTCTGGCAGGAATATAGGCCCACGCGGGCCAAGCGCTGCCGTTGCGTCTGTTTCATCGCGGCGGATCGAGAGGCTTGCAGGTTTGACGGGCGTGGTTCGGGTTGTGTGCGGCACCGCCGCGCCGGCTATGTGGGCGCTGGCTTGAGCGCGTTGGCGATGGTGCCGAACAGGTCTGCATCTGGGCAGGCGGAAGCGAACGCGACCCGGATGCGGGTGTATGTTTCGATGACGCGGGCGGCGATTTTGAGGAGACGCACGCGGATTGTGGCGAACTCGGCGGTGGCGAGCGCGGCTTTTTTCGGGATGGCTTGCTGTACGCGCCACATCAGCCAGTAGGCAGCGGTGTGCAAGATCAGGCGCATCTGGTTTGCGTTGGCCGACCGGCACGATGTGCGGTCGCTGGAAAGCTGGCTTTTGTGCAGCTTGATCAGGTTTTCTGCATTGCCTCTCGCGCAGTAGTGGACCTCATACAGGTCCTCAGGGCCAGGCTCGGTCAGCGAGGTGACGACGGTGCGGATATCCATGCCCATGGTGCTGGCCTCGATCCTGGCAACGACGCGGCGCTGATGTTTCCAGCTTTTCGCGGCGTAGCGGGTCTCGGCAAAGAGCCGCAGAACCGGACGATCCTCTTCGGCGCGCTGGGTTGCGCAGGCATCGGCCACTGTCACGATTGTGGGATCGGCACGCAGCACCGCGTTGGTCGGCAGGCCAAGCACGTAATCTATCCCGTTGGCCTCGCAAAAATCCATCACTTCGGGCCTGCCGTAATGGCCGTCACCCCGGATCGTGATGTGGGTGCTGGGCCAATGGTGGCGGATATGGCGGAACAGCCGCCGGATATGCCCTGCCGCCTCAGCACCCGATGGCGTCTTGCCGGTACGCAATAGCATCGCCACCGGTCGACCTGTCTCAGTGTCATAGACATGGATCGGCATGAAACAGCGCTCGCCATGATGGCCGTTCCAGAACGAGAGCTGCTGATATCCGTGCACGACATCGCAGGTATCGTCGACATCCAGCGTCACCGCCGCAGGCGGGGTCGGATAGCTGGCGCAATATATGCCGATCATCTCTCGCATCATGCGCGCCAGTTCGCGCGTGGTCGGCGCATTCTCCCACCGGCTCATGGTCGGTTGGCTGGCGAGACCGGCACCCGAGCCGGGCAGCTTGCCCAGCGCCAAACGAAAGCCTGGATCGTCACGCAGGGTGTCGAGGTCGTCGGCGTCTTCATAGCCACAGCAGATCGCCAGAATGCGTGCCCGCAGGATATCGGGCAGCGTGTGGATCACCCGTGTGGGATCGCGCCGGTCGGCGATGCAAGCCGCAAGCTGATCGCAAATGCCCATGCCGCGCTCGGCCTGCGCCAGCAGCAGCACGCCCCCGTCCGAGGTCAACCGGCCACCGTCAAACGCGGCTGTGACTTTCTTGCGCCCTATCGCTGGAAACGAAAATCGGGTCGCGCTATCGTCGTTTCCGGTGAGAGTGGCTTGTGGCATTTTGTGCCTCGTTGCAGGACTGGTTTGGACGCCAATTTCCTACAATAAGACAATGCCTTATGCCACTCTCGCCAACCATTCAATTGGCCCTCGGTGAATAAGACAGGCTAACCCTCCTCAAACGAATATATGGTGAGACTCTGATCGTCGTCGGCGTGTTCGCACCGGACGCAATCAGGCAGGCCAGACTGGAAAACGACGGGGTTGAGAAAAGCCGGGTCGGCACGATCGTGGATCGCGACCAAGGTGAGCTCACCACGTTCGGGCAGATGACCCGCAAGATTTTCCAGAAGGCTGATCTGTTCCTCTGTAATGACCAGCGGAAGGAGGAGATGAAGCAGAAGATCAGTCGTTTCCTGCATCTCGTGTTTGACACCAATATCCACACACCGAGCCGAGCGGAATCCGCAATGTATGAGGCGAGCTCAGCGGCAGCGAGCGCGGCGTGCATGTCTCGGCAAGTGGGCGCAGCCATCGTGTCCGTAGACGGCGAACTGATAGCTGTCGGGTGGAACGACGTGCCGAAGTTCGGTGGCGGCCTATACGGAGAAGACGACCGGGCATTGCACGACAACACCGGTGTTCATGACCGAGATCACCGCTGCTACAACTGGGGCAAAAGAATCTGCCATAACGAGATTCGCAGAAACGACATACTCGACAAGTTGGTAGAAAATATATCGAGTGCTGGACTGCTCAATTCAGGCGTCACCACTGCCGCCTTACGGGAATCCCTGAAGGGCACAGGGGTGGACTCTCTGATCGAGTTTTCACGATCTATTCACGCAGAGATGGAGGCTATTCTATCCGTAGCCCGAGAAGGAAAAAACTCGCTAGTAAATGCGACGCTCTACACTAACACGTATCCTTGCCACAACTGCGCTAGACACATTGTCGCTGCTGGCATTTCATCCGTTGTGTACATCGAGCCATACCTGAAGAGCCTCGCAGTAGCCCTACATAGTGACGCGATCACGGAGGACGCAACGGAAAAGGGCAAAGTTGTCTTCCGTCAATATGACGGAGTAGCGCCATCGAACTACGTGCGATTGTTCCGTCAGGCCTCGGAACGAAAGAAAGACGGAAAGTTCGATCGCCCAGACCCGAAAACCGCGATGCCCCTTTTCCGCATGCTGCTCGATGCCCAGAGCGATTATGAGTACAAGATCATTGCGGACCTGTCAGACAAGGAGCAGAATGCCATGGTGCATACGAATCCGGCCCCACGAGCATGAAGGACAAGCCCGCTGATCCGCGGCAGATGCTGCTTGACTTCAACGCCGTGATCGTTTCGGCAGAGGCCGAGAACCACATCTGCGAACGCCACACCGCCATGACCAGCCACACGGTAGTATCATTTACAGATGCTAGCACGCTCGCGCTTCGCCGCAGGGCCGTACAGCGCGTCCTCAGCGCAGGCATCTTCGCCATTGGCGACACTGATAGTCGCAAAGAAGGCTGATCTAGCCAACCAGGCCTGCAGATCGACATTGTTCAGCCGGGCGGACTGGATCACGGTGTTCGGCGAGGCGTGCGAATCTCATCATTGCAGATTGCAATCAATTGCACGCACCAGGTGATTGCGGCACCGACATTGCTGCTATGTATCTGTCAGCGGCAGGCTGTTCAGCAGGTTCCGGACCTCGCGCCATTGAGGCATGATCCGGTCCAGGATCAAATGGAACGCCTCGGAATGTGTCGGCTCCATGATGTGGGCCAATTCGTGCAGAACGACATAGTCGAGGCAGGCTAGGGGCTTTTTGGCCAGCTCGGTGTTGAGGCGAATGTTGCCGGTCCTAGGGTTGCAACTGCCCCATTTGGTTTTCATGCGCTGGATGAAGAGGTCGCCCGCTTGAACACCCAGCCGATCTTGCCAAGTGTTGATGGCCTTGATGGCTTCGGCGCGCAGAATATCGCGATACCAGGTCTCTACGATCTGATGGCGCTCGTCCCGTGAAAGGCTCGGGAGGACGTGAAGGGTCAGGACACGGTGATCCAGCCGCACGTATGGCGCGCTGAAGTATGGTTTCACCTCCAATAGGACGCGCTCGCCCCATACAAAATGGCTCTCCCGATCGACATAGTCGCGCGCTGGTTCACGCGGCTGGGTCCGCAGCTTGCGCTGATTGGTCCTGATCCAGCTAATCCGCGAAATCGCGAACGCCCGGATCGCGTCGATTGTCAAAGCTTCCGGCGCAGCGATGCGCACGCGGCCCGTTGGCGGATGCACGCTCAGATGCAGGTTCTTGATGTCCTTGCGTATGACATCGACGGTGAGGTCACCCAGCTCCAGAACCTGAACCATCAGTATTCCCGCTGATGGTAGATGATAGCGAAAATCTCTTCGGTTCGCTGTTCATCGCCGACAATCGCGAAGATGGCGGCCTTGATCTGCTGCTCGCGGCTGTGCACGCCGCGCCAGTCCGCCGGCCGTACCAGCTTGATGGTCTGGTCGATCTTAATCACCAGCTCTTCGTCGTGGTCGAGATTGTTGTAGAGCGCCCGTTGCCCCTCGGTCTTGATCGACGCTGGCCGATCGCCCGCCTGGCCACTGTTGATCGTGGCGACAAGTTTGGCCAGTTCCTGAAGGTACTCTTCGTACTCGACCGCCTTGGCCTTGCGCGCGGCGATAATCTCGTCGAGCAGCTTTGACATCTTGTCGTAGAACGCCGGATCGGTCAGCCGCTCCTTGATGATCTTGGCGCGGACGTTGTTCTCGATCGTTTCGGCGACACCGTCTTTGCTGCCCTTCACCCGGTCCGACAGCCCATCGATCGCGCCTTCGATCCCCAGCTTCTCGATGATTTCCAGCAGCGGCATATCGTCAAACGGCGAAATCTTCCGGGGTTCCTTGGCCTCGATATACGTGTCGATGAGGTGGCGCATGTCCGCCTCATAGGCTTTCAG
>CAIXXC010000213.1 GCA_903923205.1 uncultured Rhodospirillales bacterium
CTCTTCATCGTGTATTGCGCGATTGGCTTGCTGACCGCCGTAGACCCTCGTAGTTCGGGGAGATTTCTTATCGACTTTATCGCCATGGTGACGATCGCGTATGCGCTGTGCGCGCGGTTGTCGCCGCACGATATCGCGCGGTGCGTAGTTGCCGTCATGGCGACGACTGTCATTTTGTCCATGTTCAACGTGATTTTGCTGCCGCAATACGGTATCGAGCAAGCTGGTGGCATAAGCGGGCTTGGCGAACCGGGAGATTGGCTCGGGGCATTCCGGGTCAAGAATATAGCCGGGCATGTTGCCGGAATCTACACCGGAGGTCTGCTCGCCTCCCGCAGAAAATTCCTCAAGAACCGGATGTTATGGGGACTGTGCGTCCTCTTCGGGCTCGCGCTGATGATCAAGTCTAACTCCACCAGCGCGCTCTTTCTGTGTCCGGGGGCTTTCGGTGCCATCTGGTTGCTTAATCGTCGATCGAAGGCTCTCAGTGCTTGGACCATGCTGATCGGGATCGTGACGGCAATTGCTGTTGCGACTGACGGCAGGGCGATATTGTCAGCGGTTTTTAATGCTGCGGGGAAGGATATTACCCTGAACGGAAGAACTCAGCTTTGGATGTTAGCCCTTAATGATATAGGTCATAATATACTCACCGGAAGGGGCTTTGCATTTACCGAGACACCGTTGGCCATAGCCAGGTTCACGGCGGAGACCGGGCTGCCGAACTACCACAACGCCTATCTCGCGCTCGTGGTCAATGTTGGCATCATTGGTGCTATGATCTATTTGGGATGGATACTGACCACGGTTTTGACATCTATCAGGCTACAGCTGAACGATGAACAAAGAGATTCCCGAAACGTACTACTCGCCGTGTTATTCGGTTGCTTGTTATCTGGTATCACTGAAATCAACTCGACGAGTTCAAGCGGCGTCTTGATCCAACTCGTCTTGGTGGTGACGATAGGATTGAATATGCTCGCGGCCTCGGTGCGAGAGACCACCTCCTGACCACCGCGGCAGCCCGCGACATTTATCCTGGATCCCATAAATTAGGATTGATGTGCCCAATCGCGCAGCCCAATCGATGGGAATGTACGGGGTTAATTGATCAGTTTATTTCAAGATGAGCGGCAATGGCCGCCTTATCATTGTAAGACCTGAATGCCCAGTTTGAGAGCCAGTTGTCGCCAATCAATCGCGGGATGTTCTAGGTCACAAACTCATAAACAGGATTCCCAATGTGGTCGGGTTGTGATTCAAACTCTGTAGGAGGATGAGCCATGACCCCACGTCGTTATGAGTTGTCGGATTTCGAGTGGGCGATTATCGCGCCGTTGCTGCCGAACAAGCCACGCGGTGTTGCGCGTGTCGATGATCGTCGGGTTCTGAACGGAATTTACTGGCGTCTGCGAACCGGATCGCCCTGGGCCGATATCCCCGAACGTTATGGTCCTGCGACCACCTGCTACAATCGCTTCATCCGCTGGCGCAAGCTGGGCATCTGGGACCAGATATTCGATGCGGTTTCCAAGGCTTACGACGGTGACCTGCAGATGGTCGATTCGTCGTCGATCCGGGTTCATCAGCATGCCGCCAACGGTAAAAAGGGGGCCCGGAAACGGGTGCCGCCGCTGGGAACGAGCCTGACACCCGATGCATGGGGCGCTCGCGGGGCGGCCTGACGACCAAGATCCATGTCCTGGTCGATGCCAATGGCAATCCGATCTGCCTGAAACTCACCAAGGGCCAGGCCCATGACGGCAGGAGTGCTGTCGACATGCTGGAGCAGATCGGTGCCGGCCAGACGCTCCTCGC
>CAIXXC010000214.1 GCA_903923205.1 uncultured Rhodospirillales bacterium
CTTATCCGTCCAGTTATCAAACTTAAATTTTGAGCCTGCCTCGTCGACTGTTCGTGTTGTTGGCAATCCGTTTGCGATCGAACCAATCATGATGACTGCTCATTCGCAATCACGGATGATTGGCAAAATTCAATAGAAGGGCTTGCAATATTCGTCTGCGTCAGATCGCCGCGCACAGATATCGAAAGCGGCAGAACCACTTGAAGTGCGTCCCCCTCAACTGTGTCATCCAACACGAGCGCGCAATCGGCCTCCTCTGGCGTCGAGATCAGCCAAACGCTCAGGTCTTGCCCCAGCACGTCGCTGACGCTGCACAGTGCGGTCAATGCTTCGGCGGGGAAGAGGCGCTCCGCAGGTAACGCGGGATCTGCATGGACGGCAAATAGGCCGTGGACGGCTGGCCAGGTTGGCGCGGCACGATAGCAAAGGTACCCGTTATCCCAAAACATAGGCAGCGCGCCTGCATATGCACCTCTCACCGGGCACTTGCCATTTTTCCCGGCCAGATAACTGCGCGCGCCCTCAAGCTTGAGGATCATCGGCGCGCTTTGGCTGAAATCGGACCGTGGCACGTAAAAATCGCCAGCGGGAAGCATGGTAGGGATTGCGACGGGTTGCACGTCGGCATGGCTATGGCTGATCAGCACATGCCCATCTTCGACTTCACCAAGCCAGTGCCCTTCAACATCGAACCCCTTATCGAAGGCTCGCGCTGTTGAGTGCGTGAACACGACTGGCACATCATCGACCAGCCACGCGAAGTGCTCATCGATCTGGATTTGGCCGAGCGGCCCACTGTACGCCGACGACATGGCTTGGAGAGTGGAGCACACATCGCCCTCGACATCAGATTTCCGGAGAACGAAGATCACGTCCATGTCGGTCTTGCCCGGCGGCACCAATGTAGACAGGACGTTCAGGGCGCGGCGCAGTCGATACAGCGGGCGGGTTTCCACCGTTTGCTTGCGCGCTTGGCCGGTGGCGAGACCGGCGATTATCGCGTCGATCTTCGTCTGATCGCGTTCGGTGTATTCCACCACATGCGCAGTGCCGTCGGGTGCGATGTGGAGCAAGGCGATAGCGAACCCGCCTTCCACCTCGTCCAGTTCCACGGGCAGGGCGTCCAGTCGAAAAGCATCGGATCGTCGTGCCGCCTTCACATCAAGCTTGGCCCGATCAAGGCACGCCGGATCGATAAAGCGTTGCTTGCTTAGGGTCGCATTCGCGGCCTGCTTGTACCGCTGTTCCAGCCCTCCTGGCTGTCCGAGCCATTCGGCCAAGGAAATAGATTTGTCTCGATAGAACTGTGCGTAACGCAGCACCGTGGCATATTGGCTCCGCGAACCGTCACTGATGCCATCGCCGCGAAACGCCAACTTCACGAAAGGCTGGAATGGGTTGTCGTCCGCAATCTTTCCCCATTTGCCGGCGTTAGCAATTACAAATGCCTTTCGATCAGCGTCACTGTCGAAATCGAGCACGAAGCTGAACAAGGCATCCAGCGCCCGGTACAGTACCTCTTTCGCCTTGATGTCGCGCTTGGCGAAGTCCGTTGCAAGGGCGCAGATTTCGTCAAATCGAGTTCGATTTGCCTCGTCAGCGGTCTGACTGTTGCTGAATGCGAGGACTGCGCTGGCCATTCTGATCTCCGACTAAGGCTTTTGAAATCTTTAGGGCCCAAAATCTTTCAGTACCGTAACCGCGCCGCGCGTTTGCACGCGTGATGAGGAAATTTATGACTATTCAGACCCCTGCCGTGCACCAAAACTGCGCTGTTTACCTTCCCGCATTGCAGCTTGAGTTCGCGAAATTCGCCCATGACGGGCAATTCAAGCGCACCCTGCCATTCACTCCGCAAGACCTGAATTTCCTCAATCCGCAATCGCCGCTGCTCTACTACCCCTACGCGTTGTTCAGCGCTGGGCACGCAGCGAAGTCTCTCACCGCTGCGCCGCCCCAAACCATCGTTAGCGCTCGGACCCGTGGGCAGTCGATCGTGCTTGGCGACAGCGGCGGATTTCAAATCTTGACCGGCGCGATCAAGACAATCGACGCCGAACGCGTCCACCACATGATGCGCTGGATGGAGGACAACTGCGACTATTCCATGGTTCTTGATTTTCCCACTGCTGGCATCGGCAGGGGGCAAATCGCTAAACACGCCGCTCGTCTGTCTGCTGAAGGCGAGGAACCGCAGATCAGGGCATTGGCAGCATCCAATGGGTTATCGTTTGATTTCAATCTTGCACTGCATCAGACCGATTTGAACAACCAGCAATTCGTCGCACGCCACGAACCCGGTGCCACAAATTTCCTCAACGTGCTGCAAGGCCGTAACGAGGTCGAGAGCAAGGCGTGGTACGAGCATGTGAAGGCCGCTCCCTTTTCGGGCTGGGCGTTCGCAGGCGCGCATCTCAAAGATTTTAACTTGATCCTTCAGCGGCTCGTCGATCTTCGCGATGATGGACTGCTTGGTCAGGCGAAATGGATACATATGCTGGGCAAGGGCGAGCCGGACTTGGCTTGCCTTTTCACCGTTTTGCAGCGGACAATCCGCGCTCAGATCAATCCAGACCTGCAAATCAGTTTTGATAGCGCCAGCCACTCTCGTTTGGCCGGTATCTTCAGCATCTACACGGGTGCGACGTTCGACAGGCTTGGGTGGGGCATGACCGCCATCCCCTTTCACGACCATTCGTTTGTTGGTTCGACCGAGAAACTGGGCGATTTCATTGCATCGGGAAACAGCAAACTGCCGGGCGCAATAAACCATGCACCCACGCAAAAGCGCGCTCACCGCAAGTTTGACCCACTGTATTCCGCTGTGTCCGACTTACTGACCGTTGGTGACATTTGCTTCGATGGAACGAAGCGAACCCCTTGGGATAGTGCAAGTCTGCATATGGTTGCTCACCACAATGTCGAGATTGCCGTGCGAACGTTCCGCAAAGCCCATGAGCTGTTTTTTGATGACCAGCACGTCAACACGGTGCCGACTAAGGCGCGGGTGGTGGCCGCAATCATCGGTGAAGTGTTCAGGAGCGACAAGCCGGATCAGCTTATCGCGGAGTGTTCCGCTATTCTCAATGACGTGACGGTGAATTATCCGCGACCCAAGAGCTTCGCATCAGCCCCATAGTCGGCTTCACTCCGCGCGGCCTCGGCTATCTGTGCGCTTATATCGCCTGTCCTCCGACGTAGTTCCCCGCCTGATCATATGCCCAAACAGCGAAATCGGTCAGGATCGTGAATGTGCCA
>CAIXXC010000215.1 GCA_903923205.1 uncultured Rhodospirillales bacterium
AGCCACATGTCACGGACAATAACCAGCTTCATTGCGTCATCGGGGTCTTTAAACCGCTTTTCCAGGCGCTTCTTGATGTCCTTCGGGTAGATATGCGGTTTCAGCAACGCCTTGTCTGATGCCGACCCTGTCATGATGATCTTGATGACACCCTTCTCTGGATCGTCGTCATGCCATTCTGGGCGCAAAGCAATAATGGCATTGTAGAGATGCACGCACACCTCGCGGCTCATGCCGACGATCATCCCCTTGCCTTCCATGGCAGCGACGCGGTTCTCGAAATGGAAAACCAAATCCTCGGCAACTTTCTGGATGCGTGGCGGTGCGCCGACGATTTTCTCCAAAGCGGCCCAACGTCGCAGGTTTTGCGCCTTCGCTGACTCCTCGTCGTCTTCGGTAAGCTCCTCGACCTCGTCGTCGATGAGCAACATTTCCTCTGGTTTCAGTTCCAGCTTGGCAAGGCGACTCTCGTAATAGATGGGAACCGTCGCCCCATCCTTGACGGCCTGCTCGATGTCGTAAATATGGACATAGTTACCGAACACGGCTTGCGTGTCCTTATCCTCAGAGGAAATCGGCGTTCCGGTGAACGCGACGAACGTCGCATTCGGCAAGGCTTCACGCAGGTAATGGGCGTGGCCGTAGCGAACCGCCGTGGAGCGTACCGTTCCCAACACACCCGATGAATCCTTAACTTCCGAGAATCTTGCCGAGAACCCATATTGCGAACGGTGGGCCTCATCGCAGATAACAACAATGTTTTCGCGGTCAGTCAGCAGCGGATAACCATCTTCATCCTCGAACGGGGCAAATTTCTGAATGGTCGTGAAGATAATGCCGCCCGATGGACGATTGGCAAGTTTGGCCCGCAGGTCTGGCCTTGTCTCGGCACGCACGGGAGATTCCCGAAGCAACTCCGAGGCCCCCGCAAACGTCTCGAACAACTGCCCGTCGAGGTCGTTGCGGTCGGTGATGACGACAATGGTCGGGTTGTTCATCTCGGGGGCGGTCATCAGCCGCCCAGCGAGACAAGTCATTTCAATACTCTTCCCAGAGCCTTGCGTATGCCACACCACGCCGCCCTTGCGGCTGCCGTTGGGGCGACTGGCGAGAATCACGCTTTGCACCACGGCACGCACGGCATGGAACTGGTGATAGCCCGCTATCTTCTTGACGTTGCCGTCATCCTCGAAAAGGATGAAGTGCCGCAGATATTCGAGCAACAGGTCACGACGGAACATTCCACGAATCGCTGTTTCAAGCTGCTGCAATTCACCGAGCGGATCGAGCTTCTCGCCATCAATAGTCCGCCATGCGTTAAACCGTTCCTGATCGGAAGAAAGCGAACCGATTCGGGCAAGGGTGTAATCGGAAATGCCGAGCACTTCATTGAAGACGAACAGGTCGGGAATATCCTCCTTGTAGGTCTGCAACTGGTTGAAGGCCGCCCAGATGTCCGCGCTTTCGTCAGCGGGGTTCTTCAACTCGATAACGGCCAGCGGTAGACCATTGATGAAAATCACGATGTCGGGGCGACGGGTATATTTTGGCCCTTCGACAGAAAACTGGTTAATGGCAACCCACTCGTTGTTATCGACGTTGCCGAAGTCGATGAGCTTCACGCGCTCGCCCAGTGTATCACCGTCCCGATTGATTTCGTCAGGAACGCCATCGGTAAGCCAGCGGTGAAACTGCC
>CAIXXC010000216.1 GCA_903923205.1 uncultured Rhodospirillales bacterium
CCTCACGCAATCCAATCGCAGCAGCCATGGCAAACTCCAACAGGTTTGCCACGGTGAATCACGACAGCCATAACGACGCAACACCAAAGTGAGTCTCGATCAGCCGGAACTGGTATAAGACGAGCGACTCCCCACCCCGCTAATCCCTCCACCCGCCCCCCAGCGCCCGGTAGAGGTTGACCTGGTTGCTAGCGCGCGCCAGCCGGGTTGTGATCAGGGTGATCTGCACGGCGTAGAGGTCATTCTGCGCCGTCAGCACGGGGAGGTAGGAATCGACCCCCGTGCGGTAGCGCAGGGTCGAGAGATCGAGCCGGGTTTTCTGTGCCTGCTCGTCGCGGGTCAATGCCGCAACCTCGTCGAGATAGGTTGCGCGCGCCGCCAGCCCGTCCGCGACCTCGCGGAAGGCCGTTTGCACCGTCTTTTCGTATTGCGCGACGGATATCGCCTTTTGTGCCTTTGCGGCCGAGAGGTTGGCGAGGTTGGTGCCGCCCGCGAATACCGGGATATCGACCGAGGGGCCAAAGCTCCACACCGCGCGGTTCGCGCTGAACAACCCGGAGAGGCGCGAACTCGCGGTGCCGTATTCGCCGGTCAGCGAGATGCTGGGGAAAAAGGCTGCGCGTGCAGCACCGATATCGGCATTGGCGGCCTTCAGCGTGTTTTCGGCGGCGCGGATGTCGGGGCGGCGCGCCAGCAGGTCGGAGGGCAGACCCGCCGGAATCTCGGCCATTTGGTTCTGTCGGCCGAAGGGCTGGGCTGGGGGCAGGGCAGCTGGGATCGGCGCGCCCAGGAGCAGGACCAGCGCATCCTCGGCCTCTGCCCGCAGGCGGGTTTGCGCGGCCAGGTTGGCCTGCGCCTGGTCGAGGATGGTTTCCGCTTCGCTGAGGTCGAGCGCGGTCTGGTTCCCGGCGTCGAACTGCGCCTTTGCCAGCGCCAGGCTATCGGTCGCCGTCTGCACCGTGGCGCGAGTGACCGCCAGTTGTTCGTCATAGGCCAGCAGGGTCAGATACTGGTCGCCAACGGCGGCAACGAGGCTGATCTGGGCCGCCTTGCGGGCCTCATCGGTTGCCAGATAGCGGTCGATCGCCGCGCGGCTGAGGCTGCGGTTCTTGCCGAAGAGGTCGATCTCCCAGGCGGCGCTGGCGACGATATCCCCGGAATTGCCGATGGTGGAGCGGTGGAGCGACGAGAGGTCTGCCGGGGTGCGGCTGCGCCTGGCGCTCACGATGCCGTCGAGCGTGGGCAGCAGGGCCGCGCGGGCGACGCGATACTGCGCCTGCGCCGCCTCGACATTCAGGATCGCGACCCGGAGATCGCGATTATTCTCCAACGCCAGCGCGATCAGCGCCTTCAGTCTCGGATCGATAAAGAAACTGCGCCAGGCGATGGCATCGGCGCTCGTACCCGTCACCTTGTCGGCGCTGGGGTAGGCGGCGGCGACCGGGGCTGCCGGGCGCTGATAGTCAGGCTCAAGCGTGCAGGCGGAAACGGCCAGGGTGAGGGCGAGGGCGAGCCGGGCGGCGGTGTTGCGGACGGCTGGCATCTCAGGGCTCCGCCTGCAACGCGGGCGGCCTCGCGTCGAAACGCTTGCTGATGGTGATGAAGAACATCGGGATCATGAAGATCGCGAGGAAGGTCGCGGTCAGCATGCCGCCGATAACGCCTGTGCCGATGGCGTGCTGGCTGGCTGAGCCCGCGCCATTGCTGATCGCCAGCGGCATGACGCCGAGGATGAAGGCGAGCGAGGTCATCAGGATCGGGCGCAGGCGCAGCCTTGCCGCTTCAAGGGCGGCGTCATACGCGCTCATCCCGGCAGCTTCGAGATCGCGGGCGAATTCGACGATCAGGATCGCGTTCTTGGCCGACAGCCCCACCGTCGTCAGCAACCCGACCTGGAAATAGACATCGTTGGCAAGCTCGCGGAATGTCGTCGCCAGCAGCGCGCCGATAACGCCTAGCGGGATCACCATAATGACCGCGAACGGGATCGCCCAGCTCTCGTAAAGCGCGGCCAACGACAAAAACACCACCAGGATTGACACCGCATACAGCACCGGCGCCTGCGAGTTCGACAATTGCTCCTGAAAGGTGATCCCGGTCCATTCATAGCCAAAACCGGGTGGTAGCGTCTTCAGCAGCGCTTCGACCGTGCTGATGGCGTCGCCGGTGCTCTTGCCGGCCATGGGTGAACCCTGGATCTCGATCGATGAGATGCCGTTGTAGCGCTCCAGCTTCGGCGAGCCATAGGTCCATTGCCCTGAAGCAACGGCGGATAAGGGTACCATCTGGCCGCTCTTGTTACGCAGATACCAGCGGCTGATGTCTTCGGGGTTCATGCGGAAGGGTGAATCGCCCTGGACGTAGACCTTCTTGATGCGGCCATCGCTGTCGAGAAAATTGTTCACATAGTTCGAGGCCCAGGCGACAGAGAAATTCTGGTCGATGTCGGACAAGCCGAGGCCGTAGGCGCTCGCCTTCTCGCGATCGACATTGACGCGGTAGGTGGGCGTGTCGTCCAACCCGTTCGGGTGAACCTGGGTCAGCGCGGGGTTGCTGTTCGCCATCTGCAAAAGCTGATTGCGCGCCGCCATCAGCGCCTCGTGGCCAAGCCCGGCGCGGTCCTGCAGTTCCAGATCGAAGCCGCTGGCCACGCCCAACTCGGGGATCGCAGGCGGGTTGATGGGGAAGATCATTGCGCCCTTGATGGTCGAGAAATAGGCCATCGACCGCGCCATCAGCGCCTGGATCTTGAGGTCTGGCGAGGTGCGGTATTTCCAGTCCCGGAAGCGCGCGAAGACAATGCCGGCGTTCTGGCCACGACCGGCGAAGCTGAAGCCGGTAACACCGAACGTGGTCTCGACGACCTTGCCTTCGTCAAGGCGCAGATGGTCCGAGACCTGTTTGACGATGCGCTGGGTGCGCTCCATCGTGGTGCCCGGCGGCGTCTGGATCAGGACCAGCATCATGCCCTGGTCCTCGTCCGGCAGGAACGAGGTCGGCAGGTGCAGAAACAGGAAGCCGACGCCGAGGATGATCGCGCCGTAAATGGCGAACCAGCGGCCGCTGCGGGCGATGACGTGGCGGATGCCCGTCTGATAGCCGCGGCGTCCGCGCTCGAAATTGCGGTCGAACCAGCCGAAGAAGCCGCGCTTGGGTGCCGCCTTATTCTGCGGTTTCAGGATCGTGGCGCAGAGCGCCGGTGTCAGGATCAGGGCGACCAGCACGGAGAGCGCCATCGCGGCAACGATGGTGAGGGAGAACTGGCGGTATATGGCACCGATCGAGCCGCTGGTGAGCGCCATCGGCACGAACACGGCGGACAGGACCAGGGCGACGCCGAGCAGCGCGCCCGTGATCTGCGACATCGCCTTGCGCGTGGCATCGCGCGGCGACAGACCTTCCTCGTCGATCACGCGCTCGACATTCTCAACCACGACGATTGCGTCATCGACCAGCAACCCGATGGCCAGCACCATGCCGAACATCGACAACGTGTTGATGCTGAAGCCGACGATGTACATGATCGCGAAAGTGCCCAGCAGCACCACCGGGATCGCGATCGTCGGGATGATCGTCGCCCGAATATTCTGCAGAAACAAAAACATCACCAGGAAGACCAGCCCGATGCCCTCGAACAGGGTGATCACCACGTCCCGTATCGACAGACGGACAAAGGGTGTCGTGTCGTAGGGGTAGGTCACGATCATGCCGGTGGGGAAGAACGGCGACAGCTTGTCGATCTTGGCGCGGATGGCGTCCGCCGTTTGCAGCGCGTTGGCACCGGGCGCAAGGCTGATGCCCAAACCTGCCGCGGGCTTGCCGTTATAGCGGGTGTCGTAATTATAGTTCTCGGCGCCTTTTTCGACCCGGGCGACATCGCGGATCCGAACCTGCGAGCCGTTCGGGCTGACCTTCAGGATCACGTTGCGAAACTGGTCCGGCGTATTAAGCAGGGATGATTCGGTGATCGCGGCGGTGAGCTGCTGACCCGGCACGGAAGGTGGTCCGCCAAGCTGGCCTGCGGAAAGCTGGACGTTCTGCGCTGCCAGTGCTGCAGTGACATCGACGGGGGTCAGGCCATAGGACAGGAGCTTGGCAGGATCGAGCCAGATGCGCATGGCATATTGCGTGCCGAACAGCACCACGGTGCCGACACCATCGATACGGCTGATCGGCTCCTGCACATGCGAGGCGGCATAGTTGGTCAGATCGATGCGCGCCATGCTGCCGTCGGTCGACACGAAGGCAAGCACCATCAGGAAATTGTTCGACGATTTGGTGACACGTGCGCCTTGCTGCTGCACCACCTGCGGCAAGAGCGGCGTGGCGAGCTGCAGTTTGTTCTGGACCTGGACTTGCGCGATATCGGGGTTGGTGCCGGCGCGGAAGGTCAGTGTGATCGTCGCCTGGCCGGTGTTGTCACTGGTCGAGGACAGGTATAGCAGGTGGTCAAGGCCGCTCATCTGCTGCTCGATCACCTGGGTCACAGTGTTTTCCACCGTCTTGGCGGATGCGCCAGGATAGACGGCCGTGATCTGGATCGTCGGTGGCGCGATGGTCGGATATTGCGAGATCGGCAGATTGAGAATCGACGCGCCCCCCGCCAGCATGATCACGATCGCAATCACCCAGGCGAAGATGGGCCGGTCGATGAAGAAATTGACCATGATGGCGTCCTTAGCTTAGGGCTTGGACGCAGGCGGCACCGATGGCGCCGTCGTCGCGGAATCATCGACCGGCTTGACCATCATGCCCGGGCGCGCGAACTGAATGCCGCGCACGATAACGCGATCGCCCGAAGCCACGCCGCTGTCGACAATCCAATTGGCGCCATAGGTCTGGCCGGTCACGAGCTTGCGCAGTTCCACCTTGTTGTCTGCGGTGACGATCAGGGTCGTCGGATCGCCCTTGGCGTCATGGGTCACGGCGATTTCCGGCACCAGAAGCGCATTTTGGCTTATGCCTTCGACCAGCTTCGTGTGCACGAACATGCCGGGCAGCAGCAGGTGATCTGGATTGGGGTAGACCGCGCGCAGGGTGACGCTGCCGGTTCCCTGGTCGACGGTGATGTCGGAAAACTGGAACTGTCCACCGAGCGGGTATGTCGAGCCGTCATCAAGCGCGAGGGTGACCCTGACGCCGTCAGGCCCGGTCATCGCGACCTGACCCGTAGCCGCTTCATGGCGGAGCCGCAGCAGGTCAGAGACCGATTGCGCAATATTGACGTAGACCTTGTCGACCTGCTGGATCGTCGCCATCAAGGTCGCGGTGTTGGCCTGAACGTAGCCACCGACGGTCACATTGGCGAGGCCGATTCGTCCGGCAATCGGCGCCCTGACCTCGGTATAGCCAAGATTGATGCGGGCCGTTTCAACCTGCGCCTTCGCTGCTGCTATTTCGGCGTTGGCCTGGGCGGCGCTCGCGACAGCGTTGACATAATCCTGCTTGCTCACGGCATTGGCCGCGACCAAAACCTTGAACCGTGCGGCCTGCGCCTGGGCCGAGCTTGCCGCAGCCTTGGCCTTTTCAAGTGCGGCAAGGGCGGCGTCGAGCATCGCCTGATACGGGGCTGCGTCAATCTGGAACAGGACTTCGCCTTCGCTGACGTCCGCGCCCTCGGTGAACAGGCGCTTGAGTACGATGCCGTCGACCCGTGCCCGAACCTCGGCGACGAGAAAGGGGTTCACACGTCCGGGCAGGTCTGTCGTGACACCAATCGGGCTGGGCGCCAGGGTAACGAAGCCGATTTCTGGCGGGGCAGGCGACGGCGGCGTTGCGGGCTTGTCGCAGCTCGCCAGCAGGAACACGGTCAGACCACCGACGCAGATGGCGTTGCGGCAAAATGCCTTGAGAAAGGTCAAGGGGCGTTCAGACATTGACACTCTCGATAGCGTTCAGGAGACGCGGCAATTGCGCGGGAGAACCGTATAGGCTTTCGGAACGCGGTCAAATGCATGGCTTGCATGACATGCAGAACCTGACACGTCTCGTCATGACCTGATCGCAGAACGAATAGCCCATCAACGGCCAAGCTTATTGTGCAGTGCGACAAATTTGCCGTGCAAGCAAAAAAAATGGCAAGAAACCATAAGGTGTCTTGCCATTGTGCGGTGCGTCATTTAGCATTTCTACAGTCGATATTGGTTGGCTCCGATCTTCGACTGTGGTTCCTCCCTAGACTTGGTGCCGTGCCTCTTTGTGGGTGCGGTACCCTTCTTGTTTTTCGCGACCCTACGGCACTTTGTCGCGGTCGTCACCTCGTTTTTTCATCAGACGAATATTTTTTCGGTGCTGCGGCGCCGATGGGCAGTTTGCCCAAGCGTGGACAGTGCCGTGCCAATTCCCTAAAGTCCCGCGCGATAGCGCCGACACGGGTTCGGCCGGCAAATTTGAGCGGTTTCTTCTGATGCGTCTGACATCCTATTTCCTTCCCACGCTGCGCGAGACGCCCAGTGAAGCGCAGATTGTCTCGCATCGCCTGATGTTGCGCGCCGGTATGATCCGGCAATCGAGCGCGGGCATCTATTCCTGGCTGCCCCTCGGCTTGAGGGTGTTGCGGAAGATCGAGATGATTGTCCGCGAAGAGCAGGATCGGGCTGGGGCCATCGAATTGCTGATGCCGACGATCCAGCCGGCTGAATTATGGCGCGAGAGCGGGCGCTACGATGATTACGGAAAGGAAATGCTCCGCATCACCGATCGCCACGAGCGCGAGATGCTCTACGGCCCGACCAACGAGGAACTGATCACGGATATCGTGCGCGGCACCATCAAGAGCTACCGCGACCTGCCGAAGAATCTCTATCACATCCAGTGGAAATTCCGCGACGAGGTGCGTCCGCGCTTCGGCATCATGCGGGGCCGCGAATTCCTGATGAAGGATGCGTATTCCTTCGATCTCGACGAGGAAGGCGCCCGGCTTTCCTACTATAAGATGTTCTATTGCTATCTGAGGACATTCGCCCGCATGGGGCTGCGCGCGATCCCGATGCGTGCCGATACCGGTCCGATCGGCGGCGATCTGAGCCACGAGTTCATTATCCTGGCCGAGACCGGTGAATCGGGCGTGTTCTGCGATCCTGCCTGGCTGACCAGCGATGTCCTCGCCGATAGCGTGACAGGGGACGCGGACCTTGAGCCGTTCTTCAAGCGCTGGAGTTCCGTCTACGCTGCAACCGACGAGATTCACGACCCCGCCACCTGTCCCGTGGCGGCAGAGAGCCTGGTCGCGACCCGTGGCATCGAAGTCGGCCATATCTTCTCGTTCGGAACCAAATACTCGAAACCGATGGGCGCGCGCGTGATGGCACCCGGCGGCGAGGAGGTCGATCTGGTGATGGGCTCCTATGGCATTGGCGTCTCGCGCCTGCTTGGTGCCATCATCGAGGCCAGCCATGACGACGCCGGCATCATCTGGCCGGAGGCGGTTGCGCCGTTCAAGGTGGTGCTGATCAATATCCGTGCCGCCGACGCGGCCTGCGTGGCCGCTTCAGACGACCTTTATCAGAAGCTCCAGGCCGCAGGGGTAGAGGTGATTTATGACGACCGCGCCGATTCGGCGGGCGCGAAATTTGCCAATGCCGACCTGATCGGGATTCCGTACCAGCTCACTGTGGGCCCTCGCGGCCTCGCCAATGGCGTCGTAGAAATCAAGACCCGCGCGACGGGCGAGAAAATCGAGTTGGCCATCGACGCCGCTCTCGCCAAGCTTTCAACCCGCTAGGAACCCCAGCACATGTTCGGCGTGTTCGAACGGATGGTCGCCTTCCGATACCTGCGGGCGCGGCGGGAGGAGGGATTCATCTCCGTCATCGCCGGATTCTCACTGCTCGGGATCGCGCTCGGCGTTGCCACGTTGATCATCGTGATGTCGGTCATGAACGGGTTCCGGGCCGAGTTCCTGGGGCAGATACTGGGCTTCAACGGCGCGGTGACCGTCTATGGTGATCGCGGCGGGATTGTCGAATATCGCGATCTTGCCGGAAGGCTCGCCAAGCTTCCGGGCGTGACGCAAGCGCTTCCCCTTGTCGAGGGACAGGCCGTTGCCTCTGTGACGGGAAATTGGGTTGGTGTCCAGGTGCGCGGCCAGCGCAACGCGGATTTGCTGCAGCAAGCCGATATCGCCGGTCATGTCGCCGCCGGCAGCCTTCGCGATTTGCCCGAGGACGGCATCGTCATCGGGTATAGGCTGGCGATCTCGCTCGGTTTGCAGATCGGCAGCCAACTTACCCTGCTCTCGCCGCAAGGGGTGCAAACGGCGTTCGGAACCGTGCCGCGCGTCAAGACCTATACGGTCGTCGCCATCTATAATACCGGGATGTATCAATACGATTCCAGCTACGTCTATGTCGGCTTCGAAGCGGCGCAGAAATTCTTTCACGCACCCAATGGTGCGACTTCCATTCAGGTGTTCACCGACGATCCGACCCTGGTGGAAAGCCTGCTCCCCCCGATCCGGCACTTGGTCGGCGATCAGGGCAGGGTTTATGACTGGCAGGGCGCGAATTCGCCCTTCCTCAACGCTGTCACGACAGAGCGGAACGTCATGTTCCTGATCCTGACACTGATCGTGATCGTTGCCGCGTTCAATGTCATCTCATCGATGATCATGCTGGTTCGGGCAAAGGGCAGGGACATCGCCATCCTGCGCACCATGGGCGCGACGCGCGGGATGATCTTGCGAATCTTCTTCCTGACGGGGGCCAGTGTCGGAGTGGTGGGGACGATCCTCGGCGTCATCCTGGGCTTGGCGTTTGCGAAGAATATCGAGGCAATCCGCCAATTGCTGCAGCATTTCACCGGCAATGACCTGTTCAGCGCCGAGATCTATTTCCTCAGCCAACTGCCGGCCAAGGTTGAGCCGGTTGAGGTAACCGGGATTGTGCTGATGGCCTTCGTCATATCGTTCCTGGCGACAATATACCCGGCTTGGCGCGCAGCCCGTCTCGATCCTGTCGAGGCGCTTCGCTATGAGTGACATCCCCGCACTGGAACTGACTGGCATCGAACGCACCTACCATCAGGCGGGGCAGCCGCTGCGGGTGCTGAACAGTGCCAATCTTCGTATCATGCCGGGCGAACTGGTGGCTCTCGTCGGCCCTTCGGGCGCCGGAAAATCGACCCTGCTGCATCTCGCCGGTCTACTGGAGAGACCGGAGGCGGGCATGGTGCGAATTGCCGGTCAGGATTGCGGCAGCATGAATGACGATCAGCGCACCGCCCTTCGCCGGGGCACGATCGGCTTTGTCTATCAGTTCCACCACCTGCTGCCGGAATTCTCGGCCCTGGAAAACGTCATGATCCCGCAGATGATCGCGGGGCGAGGCAAAGCCGAATCGCGGCAGCGTGCGCGCGAATTGCTGCAGATGGTCGGCCTCAGCGATCGCGAATCGCATAGGCCCGCGCGGCTGTCGGGTGGCGAGCAACAGCGGGTCGCGATCGTTCGCGCCCTTGCCAATGGTCCGGCGATGTTGCTGGGCGACGAGCCTACCGGCAATCTCGACCAGCATACGGCCGATTCCGTGATGTCTGTTCTCGTCAATACGGTTCGCAGGGTTGGTCTGGCGGCGCTGATTGCGACCCATAATCTCGATCTCGCGCACCGAATGGATAGAATTCTCGCGCTTGAAGACGGGATGCTGGTGCAGCGCAGCCGGATTTCCTAAACTCGCCGTCCTGATGGTCCGAGGGTCGGACCGGGACGGTTGAGAGGGTGGCGAGGAAGATGGCGATTGCGGATTTCATCCATCTTCGAACCCATAGCGCCTATTCGCTTTCGACCGGCTCGATCAAGGTCAAGGACTTGGTCGGCCTCTGCAAGAAACAGAAGATGCCCGCCGTTGGCGTCACCGACAGCGGCAATCTGTTCGGGGCACTGGAGTTTTCGATCGAGGCGGCGGCCAAGGGCGTGCAGCCGATCATTGGCTGCGAGATCGGCATTCGTGCTCCCCAAGGTGATGGCGGGCGCGGGATTGGCCGGTCCGCAGTCGGTCCCGCCTCGCCGGAACCCCTGGTGCTGCTCTGCCAGAATGCGACGGGCTACGCCAATCTGCTGAAGCTGGTATCGAAGTCTTTCCTGGAAACCGTCGGAAGCGAGGCACCGCAGATCGGGCTTCATGAGCTTGCTGATTTGAGCGAGGGTTTGATCTGCCTGACCGGGGGCACCACCGGGCCGCTTGGGCGACGTCTGCTCGAAGGCAATATGGCCGCCGCCGAGCAGTGTCTCGATTCGCTGTCGCGCTATTTCCCGGGGCGTCTCTATATCGAGTTGCAACGCCACGGCAGCGCGGATGAAGACCGGATAGAGACGGCGGCAATCGACTTGGCGTATCAGCGGGATATTCCCCTGGTGGCAACCAACAACGTCCATTTTGCCGATCGCCCTTTTTACGAGGCGCACGACGTCCTGCTGTGCATCTCGGAGGGTGTCGTCCTCAACCAACCGCAGCGTCGCCGTCTGACGCCGCAACATTATTTCAAGTCGGCTGAAGAAATGCGCGAAGCCTTCGCGGATCTCCCCGAAGCCTGCGACAACACCCTGATGATTGCCAAGCGCTGTGCATATTTCGTACGCAAGATCAAACCGATCCTTCCGGCCTTTCCGACAACATCGGGTCGCGACGAGGTCGAGGAAGTCAAATGGATGGCTCATGAAGGGCTGACGCAGCGCCTTGAACGTCAGGTCTTTCCCGCCCTCAAGCCCGAGGAGGATCGAGCGGAGGTCGAGAAGCGCTACCGTGATCGCCTCGATTACGAGCTGAACACCATCATCAAGATGGGGTTTCCCGGATATTTCCTGATCGTGGCGGATTTCATCCAATGGGCGAAGAACCGCGAGATCCCGGTCGGGCCGGGTCGCGGCTCCGGTGCCGGATCGGTCGTAGCCTGGGCACTCAGCATCACCGATCTCGATCCGCTTCCGCTCAATCTGCTGTTCGAGCGCTTCCTCAATCCCGAACGCGTGTCGATGCCTGATTTCGATATCGATTTCTGTCAGGAACGGCGCGAGGAGGTGATCGAATACGTTCAGGAGAAATATGGTCGCGACCGCGTGGCCCAGATCATCACATTTGGAAAGTTACAGGCGCGGGCCGTCCTGCGTGATGTTGGACGTGTGCTGGAAATGCCGTTCGGTCAAGTCGATCGTATTTGCAAGCTTGTACCCAACAACCCGGCCAATCCGGTCACGCTTGAACAGGCAATCGAAGGCGACCCGCAGTTGCAGGCGCTGCGCGATGGCGACGAGGCAGTGGCGAGGCTGATGGCCATCGGTCTGAAGCTCGAGGGTTTGTATCGGCATGCCTCGACACATGCTGCCGGCGTTGTCATCGGCGACCGTCCGCTTGATCGCCTGGTGCCCCTCTATCGCGATCCCGCGTCGACCATGCCGGTGACGCAGTTCAACATGAAATATGTTGAAGATGCCGGGCTGGTGAAGTTCGACTTTCTTGGTCTGAAGACATTGACCGTGATCGACCGCGCCGTGCGGATGATCAAGGGGCAGGGCACGAGCATCGATCTTGAGCGCATCCCGCTCGACGATACGGCGACTTTTGAAATGCTGGCGCGCGGCGACACGGTCGGCGTGTTTCAGCTTGAAGGTGCCGGAATGCGCGATGCCCTGAAAAAGCTACGGCCCGACCGGTTTGAGGACATCGTCGCCGTCGTGGCGCTTTACCGACCCGGCCCTATGGAAAATATCCCAGCCTATATCGACATCAAGCACGGGCTGCAGCAGCCGGACTATCTTCACCCCTCGCTGGAGCCGATCCTGGTCGAGACCTACGGCATCATGATCTACCAGGAACAGGTCATGCAGATTGCCCAGGTCCTGTCTGGCTATTCGCTAGGCGGTGCCGATCTGCTGCGTCGCGCGATGGGCAAGAAGATCAAGGCCGAGATGGACGCCCAACGCGCCCTCTTTGTCGAAGGCGCGGAAAAGAACGGGGTCGATGCCAAGCTTGCCGACATGATATTTGATCATGTCGCGAAATTCGCGGGCTACGGCTTCAATAAATCCCATGCCGCAGCATATGCCCTGGTGGCCTATCAGACCGCTTACCTCAAGGCCAACTTTCCGATCGAATTCATGGCCGCCTCGATGAGCCTCGATCTGACGCGGACCGATAAACTCAACGTATTTCGCCAGGAACTGGTCAGGATGGGGGTAAAGCTGCTGCCGCCAGACCTTAATCGATCTTTCGTCGAATTCGCTTTCGAGACGACGCCCGAGGGCAAGGCGGTGCGCTATGCCCTTGCGGCGGTCAAGGGCGTTGGGGTTCAGGCGATGGACGCCATCGTCAAGGAGCGCCAACGCGGTGGTCTCTATAAGGATCTGTTCGATCTGGGTGAGCGCCTCGACACGAAGCAATTCAACAAGCGACAGTTTGAGAATCTGGCCAAGGCGGGCGGCTTCGACAGCCTCAACCGCAATCGCGCACAAAGCTTTGCCGCCGCCGAGATCGTGCTGCGACACGCATCGCTCGCCGCGTCGGAAAAGGGGAGCGATCAGATTGGGTTGTTCGGGGCCGGTGGCATGGCTGTAAAGAAGCCGAGCCTGCCCGCTGTCGCCGAATGGCCGCCGGTCGATCGCCTGCAGCAGGAGTTCGAGGCCATCGGCTTCTACCTTTCGGCCCACCCGCTTGATCCTTATGCCGTGGCCTTGAAGCGTCTGGGTGTGATCACCTCCGCTTCGCTTTCGGGGCATGTCGCGCGGGGGGCTCCGGGCAGGGTCAGGCTTGCCGGTATTGTGCTGTCCCGGAAAGAGCGCACATCGGCACGGGGCAGCAAATTCGCCTTCGTCCAGATGTCGGACCTGACTGGCATCTTCGAGGTCATGATCTTCTCGGAAACGCTGGCGCAGTGCCGCGCCCTTCTGGATAGCGGGCAACCCTTGCTGGTCACTGTGGATGCCAAGGCAGAGGGTGAGGATAATCTGCGGCTGACCGGGCAGAGCTTCGAAAGCCTGAATACCGCTGCCGATTCAATCGTGTCCGGGCTGCGCATTGAAATTGGCGATCTTGCCGCCATCACGGCGCTAGAACAGGTTTGCACATCCGAGCTGCAGTCGGGAAATCGAGGCAAGTCCCGGCTCCGTCTTGTCATGCCGATCGATGGTCGAGAGGTGGAAATGGCGCTGCCGGGCACCTATCCGCTCGGCATGCGGCTGCGCAATCAAATCCAGGCCATTCCAGGCGTGACCGGGATTCACGATTTCTGATAGGTCTATAAGGTGTTGTCGTTAGGGAGATTGGTGCAGATGCGGGCGTTGGCATTGTGCCGTTTGATCGGGACCGGGGTGCTGGTCGCGGGCTTCGTATCGGGTGCGCACATGATACAATCGGCGCAAGCCGCCGGCGCCATTCAGGTAAGCGGCGCCTACGCGCTCGCGGATTCGAAATCGCCGCGACTTGGCTATGTCTACCTGACGATCAGCGCGCCCAAAGGCGTGACCGACGCATTGATTGGTGCTCAGTCGCCCGCAGCAGCCTCAGTCGTGCTTGTCGATTCCAGTCACCATAACGCCCATCCGAAATCGGATGAGATCCCCCAGATCGAAATCAACGGCCACGCGCCGTTGGTGCTGCAACCTCATGGCCCCCATTTCGTCCTTCGCGGCATGGCGGCGGCGCTGCGCCAGGGCAAGAAAATCCATATCGTCCTGGAATTCCGCAAAGCTGCGACCATCGACGTGCCGGTAGATGTTCTCGGCAAACCACCTGCTGCGGGTGCGCCGCAACTACCCAAGGGCGTCAAAATCGACTGAGCGGCGGGGGGGAGCGGCAAGATTCGAGAGGCGAA
>CAIXXC010000217.1 GCA_903923205.1 uncultured Rhodospirillales bacterium
CAGCTCGAAGTGTTCAAGAAGAAGGGCATCGAGGTCCTGCTCATGACCGACCGCGTCGATGAGTGGGCGCTCAACCATCTGAACGACTTTGACGAAACCCCGCTGCAAAGCGTTGCCAAGGGCGCCGTCGATCTGGGCAAGCTGCAGGACGAGACCGAGAAGAAGGCCGCAGAGGAAGCCGCCGAGACCTTCAAGCCGCTGCTGGCCAAGCTCAAGGAAGCGCTGAAGGACAAGGCCGAAGACGTGCGTGTCACGACCCGACTGGTCGATTCGCCCGCCTGCCTGGTGGTGCAGGACCACGGCATGAGCACGCAGCTCGCCCGCATGCTCAAGCAGGCCGGCCAGACCGCGCCCGAGGTCAAGCCCGTGCTCGAAGTCAACGCCGAGCACCCGCTCGTGAAGAAGCTCGAAGGCTCGGTCCACTTCAACGACCTGGCCCACATCCTGTTCGACCAGGCGCTGCTGGCCGAAGGCGGCATGCCGGCCGACCCGGCTGCCTACGTCAAGCGCGTCAATGCACTGCTCGTCTAGCCAGAGGATTCCCCGATGAAAACTGTTCTGCGTTGCGCCGCCCTTGCCGCGTCTGTTCTGTGCGTTCCCATGAGCGCGTCATGGGCCGCTGATGCGGTCGCGACCGCCGCCGCCAAGGAAGCCGGCGCCGTCGTCACCGCCAGCGGCCTGGTCTATCGCTCGCTCAAGGATGGCAGCGGCGCCAGCCCGAAGGCCAGCGACAAGGTCAAGGTCCACTACCGCGGCACCTTCCCCGACGGCAAGGAGTTCGACAGCTCGTACAAGCGCAATGAGGCGATCGAATTCCCCCTCAATGGCGTGATCCCGTGCTGGACCGAAGGCGTTCAGCGCATGAAGGTCGGCGGCAAGGCCAAGCTGACCTGCCCGTCTGCAATCGCCTATGGCGAGCGCGGCGCCGGTGGTGTGATTCCGCCGAACGCCACGCTGCTGTTTGAAGTCGAGTTGCTGGCGATCAACGGGAAGTAATCAACGCAAGCCGGGTGTTGTCATTGCGGGCTGCGACCCGCAATCCAGGGCAGCGTCGCATGGATCCCGGGTCAAGCCCGGGATGACAACCGTGGCGCGCGATGTCGAAGGCGAGCTTGCGGTCTGTCAAACTACCAACGGCTCTTCCTGCATCGCTTCCATCTGCTCTTCGAGCATCTGCACTTGGCCCTGCCAATAATCGCTGGAGCCGAACCAGGGGAAGTTGATGGGAAAGGTCGGGTCGCTCCAGCGCCGCGCCAACCAGGCGCTGTAGTGGATCAGGCGCAGCGTGCGCAGCGGCTCGATCAGCGCGAGTTCGCGCCGGTCAAATTCGCGGAACTGCTCGTAGCCGTCGACCAGCGCTCCGAGCTGGCGCGTGCGTTGGCTGCGGTCGCCGCTGAGCAGCATCCAAAGGTCCTGCACTGCCGGGCCCGTGCGCGCGTCATCCAGATCGACAAAATGCGGCCCCGGCCCCAAGCTGGCATGCGACTCCAGCGGCGTCCACAGGATATTGCCGGGGTGGCAATCGCCATGCAGGCGCAGGCGCCGGATCGGTGCGCTGTCCCGGTCCTGCTCGCCTGCAACACCGCTCACGCTCGGGTGGTGGGCGATCAGGTCAAGCGCCTGCTGCGAAGCCTTGGCCCACGCTGACTGGACGTCGAGCGGCACCTGATCATGGGCCAGCAGCCAGTCGCGCGAATCGACACCAAAGCTTTGCAGGTCCAACGCCGGCCGGTGCGCGAAAGGCCGCGCCGCGCCGACCGTGTGAATGCGCGCCAGAAAGCGGCCGATCCACTCCAGCACGTCGGGGTCATCTAGCTCGGGCGCGCGCCCGCCGCGGCTCGGGCTGACGCTGAAGGCAAAGCCGCCGAAATGATGCAGCGTGCCGCCGTTGAGCGTCAGCGGCCCGACCACCGGGATCTCGGCCGCCATCAACTCGGCCGAGAACGCGTGCTCCTCCAGAATCTGCGCCTCGCTCCAGCGATCGGGCCGGTAGAACTTGGCGATCACCGCATCACCCTCCTCCAGATGCAACTGATAGACGCGGTTCTCGTAGGAACTCAGGGCCAGCTGGCGCCCGTCGCCAAACAGCCCAACGCTGGCCAGCGCGTCCATGACCAGATCGGGCGTGAGGGACTCGAACGCGTGCCGCGCCGGTGCAGAGGAAGAATCAATGACCATGCGCGCATTGTCGCGCTTATGTTCAGATATTACTGTTGGCGCGGACTTCTTCAATCGTGGTCATGCCGCTGAGCACCTTGAGGATGCCGTCCTGGCGCAAGGTGCGCATGAACCCGTTCTGCATACCCTCGAACTGCAACTGCTCGGGCCGGCCACCGGTCTGGATCAGATGGCGCAGGCCTGGTGTGACCAGCAGAAGTTCATGCATGCCGAGCCGTCCGTGCAAGCCGGTGTTCTGGCAGTGAGTACATCCGGGCGCGCTGTAGCGCGTCAGGTGTCCGTCATAGCCGAAGCCCGCCAGCCACTCCTCACGCACCACCGCGCGATCCGGTCGCAATGCGTCCGGGTAGGAATGCAGGAAGTCGTCCAGCAATTCGTCGACAAAGGCGTCGTCGGCCACCTCGGATGTTCGGCATTCGGTGCACAGGCGGCGCACCAGGCGCTGCGCCAGCACCGCCAGCAGCGAGTCGGCGAAGTTGAACGGATCCATGCCCATGTCGATCAGCCGGACCACGGTCTCGGGTGCGCTGTTGGTGTGCAGCGTGGACAGCACCATGTGCCCCGTGAGCGAGGCCTCGATGGCAATCTGGGCGGTTTCCTTGTCCCGGATTTCACCGACCATGATGATGTCGGGGTCGGCGCGCAGGAAGGAGCGCAGCGCCTTTGCGAAAGTCCAGTCGATCTTCGGGTTGACCTGCACCTGGCGCAGGTCCGGCTGCGTGATTTCGATCGGGTCCTCGGCCGTCCAGATCTTGCGCTGGGGCGTGTTCAGGTAGCCCAGGACCGAGTGCAGGGTCGTGGTCTTGCCCGAACCGGTCGGACCGACGCACAGGACCATGCCATAGGGCCGGCTGACAGCGGCGCGCAAATGCTTCAGATTGGGGCTCGTCAATCCGATCTTGTCCATCGGAATCGGCTTCGCCGAGGACAGCAGCCGCATCACGACATCTTCCATGCCGCCGTAGGTCGGGATCGTCGCAATGCGCAACTCCAGCCGGTGCCGGCTGGAGAACTTGGCGAATTCGATCTTGCCGTCCTGTGGTTTGCGCCGCTCCGAAATGTCGAGATCGGCCATGATCTTCAGGCGCGCGGTCAGGGCCGCGCGATAGGTGTGCGGCAGCTCCAGGTAATGCGACAGCACGCCGTCCTTGCGGAAGCGGATGCGCGTCTTGACGCGCCCGGGATGGGTTTCAACGTGGATGTCCGAAGCCCCGCGGTTATAGGCCTCGATGATCATGGTGTTGATCAGACGGACCAGCGAGTTGTCGGACTGCTCGATCGGGCGCTCGATCTCCTGCTCCTCTTCCTCGCGCTGTTGCAGTTCCATCGATTGCAGCAACTCGCTCGACGAGGTCTGCTCGATCGGTCCCGCCTCAACCGCCTGCCCGGCTGCGCTGCTCTTGCCGAACTGCAGGCCGAAACGCTCATAGATGTCGGCCAGGGACTGCTCGATCACATCCTCGTCGCCGAGCGTGGCGATGACGCGCGCCTCGACCATGAACTCGAGTTCTTCGAGCATGTCGCGTCGCGTCGGGTCGCCGCTCGCGACCACGAGCAGTTTGTCACGCAGCAACAGCGGCAGCACGCCCAGCCGCTGCGCCGTTGCCAGCGGAACCTTGCGAAGCGCATCGGCCTCGACCGGGAAGCGGGTCACATCGACAACCGGGTAACCCATCTTGCGGGCCAGTGCGGTATTGAGATCGCGCCGTGTCAGGAAGCCCATGTTGACCAGCAACTGACCCAGGGACACCGAACGCTCGGTCTTTTGCCGCTCCAGCGCCTGGTTGAGCTGGACCTCGTTGATATAGCCCAAGCCCACCAGGGCCTCGCCGACCCGTATCATCGGCATCTTCTCCTGCTGCTCGAGTGCCAGCATCAACTGTTCGGTCGAAACAATGGCATTGCTCACCATCTGGTCGCCCAGTTTGCGGCTGCGCAGGGACTCCTGCTCGTCGGCCGCCTGCTCCACCTGCTGCGGCGTGACCGAACGCTGCTCGACCAGCATTTGTCCGATCAGCTCGCCATAGGTCACGCGCTCGTAGGCTTCGCGCGGGATGAAGGTGCGTTCGACACCGCCGCCGCCATCGAAGGGATGAAAGACAAAAAGACCGAAACTGGTTTCGACGTAACCGACGGTCTTGTCCGACACGACACTGCCATCGTGCAGATGCAGGTGGTAATCGACCGTGGGGCGATGGCCGAAGATGTCGGCAAAATCGGTGTCACTGACGCTCTCTTCCGGATAAAGCGGGGCTTTCAGCGTCAGGCGCCGAAACTGCGAGAACTGAACCCGGCCCGGTGCCGTGCGGCTCGGCACGAAGATCATGACGGTCTTGTCGGCCGGCGTCAGCAGCGCCAGCCGGCAACTGCGGACAACCCCCTTGAAGTCCTCGATCTCGCAGGCTTGCGGCTCGGTCCAGGGAACCGCTTCACTGAAAATGGCGAATGGCGGGCTGGGCCAATATAGACCGGTGAACTTGCTAATGGCAGCCGGTGAACCGGCGTCCGCGCCGTTGGTTGACAAGTGGTGCAGGGGATCGGAAGTTGAATCAGACATCGTCGTCTTCTCGTATGGCAGGCAGTGGCTTCAATAGTAACCGTTTGGCCCCGAAATACGAAGATGCCCTTCAAGCATCGGGACTTTTCCTCGTCGCGACCGTGGAGCCAAGCCTCTAAACGCCGGCGCCGCTTTGCGCTACTGTATGTGCCACGGGCACACCCTTGGACGATCCACAGACTGCCCCGGGAGAACGATATGTTTGACTACATCATCATCGGCGCCGGCTCAGCCGGCTGCGTGCTGGCGGCGCGCCTGAGCGAGAACCCCGACATCACGGTAGCGCTGCTTGAGGCCGGCCCGGTCGACAAGAGTGTGCTGATTCATTGCCCGACCGGTTTCGCCCTGATGGCCCAGACCGGCCAGGCCAACTGGAGCCTGGAGACGGTGCCGCAAACCGGTCTGAATGGCCGGCGCGGCTATCAGCCCTGCGGCAAGGTGCTCGGCGGGTCGAGCTCTGTCAACGCCATGATCTACATCCGCGGTCAGAAGGAAGACTACGATCACTGGGCGGCTGAAGGCAACGCCGGCTGGTCCTACGATGACGTGCTGCCCTACTTCAAACGCGCCGAGCACAACGAGCGCGGTGCCGACGCCTTTCATGGCGCAAGCGGCCCGCTCAACGTCATGGACCTGCGCAGCCCGAGCCGCTATGGAGCGCTTTTCATCCAGGCGGCGCAGCAGGCCGGCTTTGCGCACAACCCCGACTTCAATGGCGAGCGCCAAGAAGGCGCCGGCCCCTACCAGGTGACGCACAAGGACGGCGAGCGCTTCAGCGCCGCCAAAGCCTACCTGACCCCGAATCTGGCGCGGCCCAACCTGACCGTGCTGACGCTGGCACAGACTCAACGCATCCTGTTCGAGGGCAAGCGCGCCGTCGGCGTCGAATTCGCGCACGAAGGCCAGATCAAGCAGTTCATGGCCCGGCGCGAGGTCATCCTGTGCGCCGGTGCGCTGCATTCACCCCAGATCCTGATGCTCTCGGGCGTCGGCCCGCTCGCGCACCTGCAGCAGCACGGCATCACGGTGTTGCACGATCTGCCCGGCGTCGGGCAGCAGCTGCACGACCACATCGATGTGCTGCAGGTGGCCAATGCGCCGCAGCTCACCGACCTGTTCGGCCTGTCCCTGCGCGGCATGCTGCGCACCATCCAGGGCGTGTTCGAATGGCGTCGTTCGCGCAGCGGCATGCTGACCAGCAATTTCGCCGAGGCCGGCGCCTTCCTCAAGAGCGCGCCCGATGAGCCGCTGCCGGACCTGCAATTTCACTTCGTCATCGGCAAACTGCACAACCACGGCCGCACGGTGTCCTGGGGCCACGGCTACTCGTGCCACCTGTGCCTGCTGCGCCCGCTCAGCCGCGGCAGCCTGACACTGGCGAGCAAGGACCCGCACGCATCTCCCCTGATCGATCCCAACTTCCTGGGTGATGCGAACGATGTGCAGCGTTTGACACGCGGCTTCAAGCTGATGCGGCGCATCTTGGCGCAGCCGGCGCTGAAGGCACTTGGCGCGCGCGAACTGGCGGCCTCGGCAAGCGCCCAGAGCGACGCGCAGATCGAGCAGTTCATCCGCGACCATGCCGACACCATCTACCACCCTTCAGGCACCTGCCGCATGGGGTCCGGCGCGCTCGACGTGGTCGATGCGCAGTTGCGCGTGCACGGGCTGCAAGGCCTGCGCGTCGTGGATGCGTCCATCATGCCGCGCCTGGTCAGCGGCAACACCAACGCGCCGGTGATCATGATTGCGGAAAAGGCGGCAGACATGATCAAGGCCGCGCAGTGACACCGTGGCACTGGATCCCGGATCAAGTCCGGCATGACAACTTGCGCCAGCACGACAAACTGAGGCTCTACCCTCTAAAGCGCTTGCGCGTCAGTGCCAGCGCAACCCAGAAACCGATCGTCGCGTAGACCAGCAGCACCAACGCATGGCGCAGCGCCTGATCGGGCCACTGGTCCATGAACAGCGGACGCACCAGATCGACAGCATTGGTCAGCGGCAGCCATTGCGAGACCGAGCGCACGATCGGCGGCAGCTGCTCGAGCGGGAAGAAGATGCCGCTCAGGAACATCATGGGCGTGAGAAACAGCGTGAAGTAATAGGTGAAGAAGTCGTAGCCCTTGGCCAGCGCGTTGAAGATCAGCGCCAGGCAGCTGAAGGTGATGCCCACGCCAAGCAGCACGGGCCAGGCCACCAGTAACTTCGGCGAGTAGCTGATGCCCAGCGCGAGCATGACGCCCAGGATCGCCGTCACCGTGAACAGCGACTTGAACGCCGCCCACAGCAATTCGGCCAGCACGATGTCGTCCAGGTTGACCGGCGCGTTCATGATGCCGTCCCAGGTCTTTTGCACATGCATGCGCGAAAAGGCTGAGTACAAAGCCTCAAATGTGGCGGCGTTCATGGCGCTCATGCAAATCGAGCCACTCGCCAAAAACAAGATGTATGGCACTTTTTGCCCATCCAGCGACACCTCGCCAACCAAGGCACCCATGCCATAACCAAAAGCGACCAGCCACATCAAAGGTTCGGCAATGTTGGCCACGAGGCTGGGAATCGCCAGCTTGCGCCAGACTAATAAATTGCGCATGAAGACCGGCCAAAAACGAAACGCGTTGTGCATGGTTTAACCTTCTTCGCGGATTTGGCGTCCGGTGAGTTTCAAAAACAAATCTTCCAAATTGGCAGGACGGTGCAAAGTGCGCAAACCCGCATGGGCATTGAGCGCTTGCAGCAAAGGCGCAGCGTCTACGGTGTAGAAAAACACGGTCTCGCCACTGGTTTCCACGCGCTGCGCCAAGCTGCGCAAGGGGCTGTCGAGCAAGGCCATTGCGCCGTTGCCGAACACTTCCACCACATCGGGTTCGAGGTGTTGGGTGATCAAATCGCGCGGTGTGCCTTCGGCAATTTTTTGGCCGTGATCGAGCACCAAGAGGCGGTCACACAGCCGTTCCGCTTCGTCCATGAAGTGGGTGGTCAGCAAGATGGACTTGCCTTGTTGCAGCAATTGTTGCAAACGCTCCCACATCAAATGGCGCGCTTGCGGGTCGAGGCCGGTGGTGGGCTCGTCGAGCAACAAAACATCGGGGTTGTTGATGAGGGCGCGCGCCAAGCTCAAGCGTCGCTTCATGCCGCCTGAGAGCTGGCCGGGTTTGGCATCGGCTTTGTGGGTGAGGGCAGCAAACTCCAGCAATTGCGGAATGCGTTGCGCAATCTCGGCTTTTTTCATGCCGAAGTAACGGCCAAAGACCATCAGGTTTTCGGCGCAGGTGAAATCGGGGTCGAGCGTGTCGAACTGGCTGACCACGCCCAAGCGGGCTTTGATGGCGAGTGCGTCTTGCGGCATTTGTAAGCCAAAGGCATGAACGCTGCCCGACTCCGGGCTGGACAGCCCCAAGCACATGCGCAGCGTGGTGGTTTTGCCAGCGCCATTGGGGCCAATCACGCCCAAGCATTCGCCGGGGGCGATTTGGAAGGACACGTCATTGACGACGGTGGCATCACCGTAGCGCTTGACCAGGTTTTTGCATTCGAAGAGTGGGTTCATGTCCGCATTTTGCCGAAATTACTGGATCGGCGAAAAATATGAATAGTTGACGCAAACAATTTAATTTGCACTCAATTCACAGAAATTCACAAATAGAACAATGCGTTATTAACCCAAACAACTTTCTCAGAATGCAAAGTTCTAATCTACGCTATTTGATAGCGACCTTGATGTTGTTGATTTCTTGCGCGAGTTTTTATGTTTTTATAACAAAACATGTCGCTTTGCAGGCTGCTTTGCCTTGCGAAACAGTGACTCAAAACGGCGTTTTATCTCAAAACTTGGACGGCACTTTGCTGTTGAAAATTGACAAGCGCAATCGCTTGTTGTTGGGTCGAGCCGTTGAAGGCTCGGATGAATACAAACCCGAATACAACTTGGCGTATGAAAAATTGTTCCCTTATCCTGAAGGCACCCCCATCTCAGTTCAGTTGTGCAGTCACAAGGTGGTACGGGTGTTTGCCAAAGGCGAGATTGTGTTTGAGTTGTACAAAGAGGATTTGGAGGCCACCAAAGGTGTTTCTCCCACAGTATTGATTTTTGTAGCTGCCATTGCTTTGGTTTTCAGTCTGTTGTTATTGGCTTAAGCGCCCGCCAATCTGCACCACCTAAAATCGGCAGGATGATTGAAAAATTATTTATCTTGTTGCAGCATGCCGCTCCCAAGCTTGCACTTACTGTGTTTGCTGGGTTTGTCGCCAATGCACAGCGGGGCGCTTGGACGCACGGGCTGATCCGTTGGTTCATACGTCGCTACGGCGTCAACATGCTGGAGGCTGCGCAGCCAGACGTCACCCAATACGCCAGCTTCAACGAATTTTTCACCCGCGCTTTGCGTCCCGATGCCCGCCCATTGGCCGAAGCCG
Organism: uncultured Rhodospirillales bacterium; assembly: GCA_903923205.1. Taxonomy (GTDB): domain Bacteria; phylum Pseudomonadota; class Alphaproteobacteria; order ATCC43930; family CGMCC-115725; genus CAIXXC01. Next base: position 9,155 of record CAIXXC010000217.1, read on the forward strand.
ATTTTGTGTGCCCTGTCGACGGCGCCATCAGCCAGCTGGGGCGCATTGCAGGCGATCAAATTTTTCAGGCCAAAGGGCACAGCTATTCCACACGCGCATTGCTCGGTGGCAATGCCGAACTCGCCGCGCAGTTTGAAGATGGCGATTTCGCCACGATTTATTTAAGCCCCAAGGACTACCACCGCATCCACATGCCCAGAGCAGGGCGCTTACGCCGCATGGTGCATGTGCCGGGTGAGTTGTTCTCGGTCAACCCTGCCACGGCGCGGGGTGTGCCGGGTTTGTTTGCCCGTAACGAACGCGTGGTGTGTGTGTTTGACTTGCCCGCCAAGGGCGATGAATCAGCCAAACAATTCGCCTTGGTGTTGGTTGGCGCAACCATTGTGGGCAGCATGGCGACCACATGGCATGGCGTGGTCAACCCGCCGCGATCAGCCACGGTGCGCGAGTGGCATTACGACGCTGAACCTATAGATTTTGCGCAAGGGCAAGAAATGGGGCGCTTTTTGCTCGGCTCTACGGTGGTGATGCTGTGGCCCAAAGACACGGTGCATTTTTCGCAAGAATGGCTGGCCAGCAAGCCAGTGCGCTTAGGCGAAAAGATGGGTGACCGTGTTGTCGCCTAAAGCCCCCCGCTTTTACTGAAACGCAACCTCTGCAAAGCTGCGCAATTTCCGACTATGTAGCTTTGCCAAGCCTTGCGCACGTAGCAACTCTACGGCCCTCATGCCAATGCGCAAATGCTGGTCTACCCGTTCGCGGTAGAAGTGGTTGGCCATGCCGGGGAGCTTGATTTCGCCATGCAGCGGTTTGTCGCTCACACACAGCAAGGTGCCATAAGGTACGCGGAATCGAAAACCATTGGCGGCAATGGTGGCGCTTTCCATATCGAGGGCTACGGCGCGGCTTTGGCTGAAACGGCGTTGTGGCGTGTTGTCGGGTAGTAGCTCCCAATTGCGGTTGTCGGTGCTCGCCACTGTGCCTGTGCGCATGATGCGTTTGAGCTCCGCGCCTTGGCATTGGGTGACATCGGCCACGGCTTGCTCCAGCGCCACTTGCACTTCGGCCAAGGCGGGAATCGGTACCCACAGCGGCAACTCTTCGTCCAGCACGTGGTCTTCGCGCACATAACCGTGCGCCAACACATAGTCGCCCAACTGTTGCGTGTTGCGCAAACCCGCGCAGTGGCCCAGCATCAGCCAAGCGTGCGGGCGCAGCACGGCCACATGGTCGGTGATGTTCTTGGCGTTGGCCGGTCCCACACCAATGTTGACCATGCTGATGCCGCTGTGATCGGCGCGCACCAAGTGATAGGCCGGCATTTGCGGCAAGCGCGGAGGTGCCTTGCCCAACGCGTCAATGGCTTCAGCACTCAAACCCACGCGTCGGGTGATGACGTTGCCCGGTTCGACAAACGCGATGTAGTCGCTGCTGGCGTCTTGCATGGCTTCGTGGCCTAAGCGCACAAATTCGTCGATGTAGAACTGGTAGTTGGTGAACAACACATAGTTCTGAAAATGCTCTGGGCTGGTGCCGCTGTAGTGGCGCAGGCGTTGCAGCGAATAGTCCATGCGCGCGGCAGTGAACAGCGACAAAGGCTGCACCGCAGACGCCTCGGTTTGAAACGTACCGTTGGCAATGCTGTCGTCCATGGCACTGAGGTCGGGCAGGTCGAACACTTCGCGCATGAGTTGGCGGCGCTCCGCGCTCATCTCGCCTTCAATGTGGTCGCTGTCGGCAAACGAAAAATGCACGGGAATCGGTTGGTTGCTGATGCCCACCTCCAACTCGCCACCGTGGTTTTGCAGCAGCAAGCGAAATTGCTCGTGCAAGTAGGCGGCAAACAAATCGGGTCGAGTGAACGTGGCCTCAAAGCGACCAGGTCCAGCCACAAAGCCATAGCTCAGTTGTGCGGTGTCGGTGATTTTGGCGGGCGTGTTGCGTTCGGTGTGAATGCGCACAAAGGGGTAGTAGGCCCGCACACGCTGGCTGAAGTTTTCACCATCGACAAAGCGGCGCATGCATTGGCGCAAATGCTCAATGCTGGCGGTGTAGAGCGCTTGGACTTGCGCCAAAGCGCTGTCGGCGTCGCTGTGGCGGCTGGGAGGCGTGAAGGGTGGGCGTATGCTCATGAGGAATATCGTTTCAACAGTGTGGGTAATTGAATAGGTGAAATGACGTGAACCGTGTCTGTCATTGACCAAGTTTCTTGAACAGGGGCAAGCACATAAGCGGCATCTACGTTGACATCATCGCAGGCTTGCCAAAAGCCTTTGGTGACTTTGGGAACGCTTGAGAATTTGACCTCAAAACCAAGTCGTTGTTGGCCAGTTTCCACCACCACGTCAAGCTCAGCGCCTGCGGCAGTTCTGTAAAAGGACACCTGCGAACCCAAGGGTGCGTGATTGCAAATTTGCTCGATGCAAAAACCTTCCCAAGACGCACCCGTTTGCGGATGCCCCAACAAATCGTTGACCTCGCGGATGCCAAGCAAGTAGTGCAACAAGCCGCTGTCACGCACATAGATTTTGGGTGACTTCACCAAACGCTTGCCAAGGTTGGCATGGAAGGGCTCGAGTTTTCGCAGCATCAGACTTTGAACCAAGTGATCCAGATAGCGCGCAATGGTGGGTGCAGACAAACCCAAAGAGGCCGCGATGCTTGATGCGTTGAACAACTGCCCGTGCAAATGCGCTGTCATGCGCCAAAACCGACGCATGAGTTCAGGATTGACTTGTATGCCCAGCGCGGGCAAATCGGTGTCGAGGAAATGTCGCACAAAACTGTCACGCCAGTGCCATGAGGCCGCATCACTGGGTGCTGAAAAGCTGTTGGGAAATCCGCCCCGAAGCCAATGGGTTTGGATGCTTGGGAAATCGGTGTAGACCTCGCTCAAAAGCAGTGGCGCCATATCTACCAAAGTCAAGCGACCTGCTAAGGACTGGGACTGTTGTAACAGTTGAAAAGATGCGGATCCAAGAATGAGAAATCTGCCGTTTCGGCGGTCGTGATCGATTTCGCCGCGTAGCACGGAGAAGATCTCGGGCATGTGTTGGACTTCATCCAACACAATCAGACGCTGACGGTTGGCTTGGAAAAATAACTCAGGATTTAGAAGCCTTGCGCGTGCCTGCGGCGTTTCCAAATCCAAATAAATCGCGTCGGGAAAACTGTGTGCGACTTGCTTGGCCAGCGTGGTCTTGCCAATTTGGCGCGCACCCAATAAGGCAACGGCTGGACTCCAGCTCAGTAGCTGTTGAATTTCGGCAAAAGCAAGTCGTTCAAACATCCTTGCATTTTAAACATGCCATATTTAAAATGCAAGGATAAATCTCGGATGTAAATTACATATTGCGTCGATACTGCCCACCCACCTCAAACAGCGCATGGGTGATTTGTCCCAGCGAACACACCCGCACAGCGTCCATCAACACGGCAAACACATTGGTGTTGTCAATCACGGCTTGCTGCAAGCGTTGCAGTTGGACGGCGGCTTGTGCGGCATGGCGATGTTGGAAGTCTTGCAGGCGTGTGAGTTGCGACTGTTTTTCTTCCTCGGTAGAACGTGCCAATTCCAGCACCTCGGGCGTGGTGTCGCCTTTGGGGTTGCGGAAGGTGTTGACGCCAATGATGGGCAGCTCGCCGGTGTGCTTGAGCATTTCATAGGTCATGGACTCGTCTTGGATGCGGCCGCGTTGGTAGCCGGTTTCCATTGCACCCAACACGCCGCCGCGTTCGGCAATTTTTTCGAACTCGGCCAGCACGGCTTCTTCCACCAACTCGGTGAGTTCTTCAATGATGAACGCGCCTTGGTTGGGGTTTTCGTTTTTCGCCAAGCCCCACTCGCGGTTGATGATGAGCTGAATCGCCATGGCGCGGCGCACCGAATCTTCGGTGGGCGTGGTGATGGCTTCGTCAAACGCATTGGTGTGCAAGCTGTTGCAGTTGTCGTAAATGGCGATCAGCGCTTGCAGCGTGGTGCGGATGTCGTTGAACTGAATCTCTTGCGCATGCAGTGAACGGCCCGAAGTCTGAATGTGGTACTTGAGCTTTTGTGAGCGTTCGTTGGCACCGTATTTCTCTTTCATGGCGACCGCCCAAATGCGTCGCGCCACCCGACCCATGACGGTGTATTCGGGGTCCATGCCGTTGCTGAAGAAGAAAGACAAGTTGGGCGCGAAGTCGTCAATGTGCATGCCGCGCGCCAAATAGGCTTCAACAAAAGTAAAGCCGTTGGACAAGGTGAAGGCCAACTGAGAAATTGGGTTCGCGCCTGCTTCGGCAATGTGGTAGCCGCTGATGGACACACTGTAGAAGTTGCGCACTTGGTTGTGCACAAAGTATTCGGCAATGTCGCCCATGACCTTGAGCGAAAACTCCGTGCTGAACAGACATGTGTTTTGCCCTTGGTCTTCTTTCAAAATGTCAGCTTGCACCGTGCCGCGCACGTTTTGCAGCACCCATTCTTTGATTTTGGCGGCTTCGGTGTCGGTCGGGTCGCGGCCATTGTCGGCCTTGAATTTGGCCAAGTTTTGGTCGATGGCGGTGTTCATGAACATGGCCAAAATCGACGGTGCGGGGCCGTTGATGGTCATGGACACGCTGGTGGTGGGCGAGCACAGGTCAAAGCCGTCGTAGAGCACTTTCATGTCGTCCAGCGTGGCGACGTTCACGCCCGAGTTGCCCACTTTGCCGTAGATGTCGGGGCGTGGGTCAGGGTCGTTGCCGTACAGCGTGACCGAGTCAAACGCCGTAGACAAACGCTTGGCGGGCAGGCCTTCGCTCACGAGCTTGAAGCGGCGGTTGGTGCGAAATGGATCGCCTTCGCCCGCAAACATGCGGGTCGGGTCTTCGCCTTCGCGTTTGAAGGCGAAGGTGCCGGCGGTGTAGGGATAGCTGCCCGGCACGTTGTCGAGCATGAGCCATTTCAAAATTTCGCCGTGGTCTTCGTACTGCGGCAGCGCTACTTTGCGGATGGTTGTGCCGCTGAGTGATTGGGTTGTGAGCGCGGTGCGAATTTCTTTGTCACGAATCTTCACCACGTATTCATCGCCCGCATAAGCTTGCTGCATGGCAGGCCATTGAGCGAGAAGTTTGCGCTCGGTCGCACCCAAGCCTTCTTCGCGTGCCACGGCCAAGTCGATGGCGGCTTCGGCAGCGCGGGCGCGTTCGGGTTTGCCTTCGCGCAGCATGTCGGCGGCAGCGCGCAATTGCTGAATTTCACGCGCCAGTTTGGCTTGTGAGCGCGCACGTTTTTTGTAGCCGCGCACGGTGTCGCTGATTTCGGCCAAATAGCGTGTGCGTGCCGAGGGCACGATGGGCGTTTGGTTGGTGCTGTGGCGCACGTCTACCAAGGGCAGGCGACCGGGCTTGAAGTTCAAGCCCAGTTCAGTCAAGCGCACTTTGAGGGCTTGGTAGAGCGCGGTCACGCCATCGTCGTTGAAGCGTGCGGCCATGGTGCCAAAGACGGGCATGTGTTCGGTGGGTGTGTGCCAAGCTTCTTTGTTGCGCTGCACTTGTTTGGCCACATCGCGCAGCGCGTCGCTGGCGCCTTTGCGGTCAAACTTGTTGATGGCAACGAACTCGGCAAAGTCGAGCATGTCGATTTTTTCGAGCTGGCTGGCTGCGCCAAATTCGGGCGTCATGACATACATGGGCACGTCCACATGCGGCACGATGGCGGCATCGCCTTGTCCAATGCCCGAGGTCTCCACAATGATGAGGTCAAAACCCGCGCATTTGGTTGCGGCCAGCACATCGGGCAGAGCCGCGCTGATTTCGCTGCCAAAGTCGCGCGTCGCCAAGCTGCGCATGAACACGCGCTGGCCGTTGCGCCAAGGCGAGATGGCATTCATGCGAATGCGGTCGCCCAGCAGCGCGCCACCGCTTTTGCGGCGTGAAGGATCAATGGAGATAACGGCAATGCGCAAGCTGTCTTCTTGGTCCAAACGCAAGCGGCGCACCAACTCGTCGGTGAGCGAAGATTTACCCGCGCCGCCGGTGCCGGTGATGCCCAACACGGGCACTTTTTTGCTTTGCGCTTCTTGGCGAAGGGCGGTCAGTAAGTTGGCGTCGGTAGAAGCTGCGCCGTTTTCGAGTGCCGTGATGAGCTGCGCCAATTTGCGCCACGCCATGTCGTCGTGGCCTTGGATGGCCTTGAGCGTGGTGGGTGCGTGTTCGGACAAATCTTTGTCGCAGCGCATGATCATCTCGCCGATCATGCCTTGCAAGCCCATGCGCTGGCCGTCTTCGGGGCTGTAGATGCGCGTCACGCCATAGGCTTGCAGTTCTTTGATTTCTGGCGGCACGATCACCCCGCCGCCGCCGCCAAACACCTGAATATGTGCGCCCCCGCGCTGGCGCAGCAAATCGACCATGTATTTGAAATACTCCACATGCCCGCCTTGATAAGAGCTGATGGCAATGCCTTGCACATCCTCTTGCAGCGCTGCGGTGACGACTTCATCCACCGAACGGTTGTGCCCCAAATGGATGACCTCCGCGCCCATGCCTTGCAAGATGCGGCGCATGATGTTGATGGCTGCATCGTGGCCGTCAAACAAACTCGCTGCGGTGACAAAGCGCACCTTTTGCGTGGGTTTGTAATTGGCCAGGGCTTTGAATTCGGCGGACAAATCGGTCATGAGAAGGCTCCAAAAAACGGGGGCGGCAGGCAATGTCTGATTGACGTTTACGTAAACGTCAATCATAGCGGTAACGAATCGATTCTGAGCCTTGTTCTTGTAAGTTGCTGTAAGTTAACGTAAATACAAGGGTTTTTACTAGTCGCCAGGGTGACGGCATCGTATTTCTACTTAGTGAAATGGGATGGCGCGATATGTCCTAGACGAAGAGAATGGCGCCTGTCATTTCACAAACATTTGGTTGTAGGAGACCTTCATGATTCGCACTCTCAAATTAACCGCTCTGGCTTCGGTCATGTTCGCGGCTGGTATTTCTTATGCAGCTGACGCCATCAAAATTGGCGTGACTGGCCCCTACACCGGTGGCTCTTCGTCCATGGGCGTGAGCATGCGCGACGGCGTCAAGCTGGCCGTGGCCGAAATCAACAAAGCCGGCGGCGTGCTGGGCAAACAACTCCAATTGGTGGAGCGTGACGACGAAGCCAAAAACGAGCGTGGTGTGCAAATTGCGCAAGAGCTGATCAACAAAGAACAAGTCGTTGCGACGGTCGGCTTTATCAATACCGGCGTGGCTTTGGCCTCGCAACGCTTTTATCAAGAAGCCAAGATTCCTGTCTTCAACAACGTGGCGACCGGCTCCATCGTGACCCAGCAGTTCAAAGCGCCTGAGTTCCCCGACAACTATATTTTCCGCAACGCCGCGCATGACAGCATCCAAGCGCCCATGATCGTGGAAGAAGCCATCACACGCCGTGGTTTCAAGAAAGTCGCGATTTTGTCGGACTCCACCAACTACGGCCAGCTCGGTCGTGAAGACTTGGAAAAAGCCTTAGCCGCCAAAGGCGTCAAAGCCGTGGCTGTTGAAAAATTCAACATCAAAGACGTGGACATGACCGCCCAGTTGCTCAAAGCCAAAGAGGCTGGCGCTGAAGTGGTGCTGACTTACGGCATTGGCCCCGAGTTGGCACAAATCGCCAACGGCATGACCAAGCTGGGCTGGAAAGTGCCCATGATCGGAAGCTGGACTTTGTCCATGGCCAACTACATTGACAACGCAGGTCCTGGCGGCGAGGGCGCACGCATGCCCCAAACCTTCATTCAAGAACCCAACACCATCAAACGCAAAGCCTTCATTGATGCGTACTTGAAAACCTTCAAGCCCAAAAACAACCGCATTGACTCACCTGTGTCTGCCGCGCAAGGCTACGACTCGATTTACCTCTTGGCAGCAGCTTTCAAACAAGCCGGCACCACGGACGGCATCAAAGTACGTGAAGCTTTGGAAAACCTGCAAACCAAGGTGGAAGGCGTTGTGACTGTGTACGACAAGCCTTTCACCCACGACGACCACGAAGCCATCACCGCCAACATTCCTGTGTTTGGCGAAGTCAAAGGCTCGCGCGTGGTGTATGCGTATGAAGAAGACGCCAAAAAAGGCTCTGACATTCGCACCAAGGTGGTCAAAAAAGACGCCAAAAAATAATTGCCTCGTTTGAACAAAGCGCCGCATTGTCAAAGATGCGGTGCTTTTTTCTCTGAATTTCTCTTCTCATAACAACAAAAGCGCACTATGGAAATCTTGCTGCAACTCATCTACAGCGGTATCGCGCTGGGCATGATCTACGCGGTCATCGCGTTTGGTTATCAGCTCACCTTTGCCACCTCGGACACGCTGAACTTTGGTCAAGGCGAAGCTTTGATGCTGGGCGCTTTGGTCGGCCTGACTTTGGTGGACAGCTTTGGCATGAATTACTGGTTGGCTTTGCCCGTGGTGGGTGTGTTTGGCTTGATGCAAGGTGCCTTGGTCGAGCGTGTGGGTGTGCGCCCCGCCATCAAAATCAAAAGCGAGTTTGGTTGGATCATGTCCACCATTGCGCTGGGCATTATTTTCAAGAACGTGGCCGAAAACATTTGGGGCCGTGACGATTTGAAATTTCCTTCCCCGCTGCCCGAAGCCCCCATCAAATTGCTGGGCGCTAATGTGCTGCCCATGGAGTTGTTGGTCATTGCTGGCGCGTTGCTGATGATGCTGGCCGTCGAGTTTTTCAACCGCAAAACCATTTACGGCAAAGCCGTGGTCGCCACCTTCAATGACCGCGATGCGGCCAAGCTGATGGGCATCAACACAGGTTTGGTGATCACCTTTTCTTATGCGCTGTCGTCACTCACGGCAGCCTTCGCGGGCGTGCTGATTGCGCCTTTGACTTTGACCGGCGCGACCATGGGTTCGGTGCTGGGACTCAAAGCGTTTGCGGTGGCCATCATCGGTGGTTTGACCAGCGGCATGGGCATCATTGTGGGCGGCATTATTTTGGGCGTGGCCGAGACCACGACGGGGTTTTACCTCTCGACTGGCTACAAAGATGTGCCCGGTTTGGTGTTGTTGCTCTTGGTCTTGGCGGTCAAACCGGCTGGGCTGTTTGGTAAATCTGCGATCAAGAAAGTCTGACCATGAATCGCAAAACTGTATTGGCCGCATTGGTCGGCTTCATTGTGTTGGCCTTGGTGCCCGTGTTCACACACAACCCTTATTACATCCACTTGGTCGAAACGATCATGATCTACGCCGTGCTGTTGTTCGGCTTGGACATTGTGGTGGGCTACACAGGCCAGGTGTCTTTGGGACATGCGGGCTTGTTTGGCATCGGCGCGTACACCGCCGGTGTGCTGTTCTTCAAGCTGGGTGCGCCGTTTTTGGTGATCTTGCCCGTGAGCATTGCCGTCACCGCCTTATTTGGCGCAGTGCTGGCCTTGCCAGCGCTGCGCGTGTCGGGTCCGTATTTGGCGATGGTGACGTTGGCCTTTGGCACGATCATCCAGATTTTGATCAACGAAATGAGCTTTCTCACCGAAGGCCCCATGGGCATCAAGCTGACCAAGCCCTATTTGTTGGGCGTCAAGCTGGATGAGCAAAGCTTTTACTGGGTGGTGTGCGCCATGTTGGCCTTGTCGCTGGTGGTGGTGCATCGCGTGTTGCGCTCGCAGTTGGGACGCGCCTTCGAAGCCCTGCGCGGCAGCCCTGTGGCTTCCGATTGCATGGGCGTGTCGGTCTACAAATACAAGGTGTATGCGTTTGTCATCAGCGCGGGCTTTGCAGGTTTGGCGGGTTGTTTGTATGCGTATTCTGAGCAATACATTTCGCCCAATACCTACAACAACGAACTGACGGTCATGTTCTTGCTGGCCATCATCATGGGTGGGCGCAAAACCCGTTTGGGTGCCTTGCTGGGCGCAACCATCATCGTGCTCTTGCCCAAGTTGTTGGACGATTTGGACATGTTCCGCACCGTCTCCACAGGTCTGGCTGTGCTCATGTTTGTCGGCGCTTTGCTGGCGGTGTCGCGCCGTGTGACCAGCGTCAAAGCCATGGCTGTGCCTGTGCTGGGAACAGCGGCCTTGTCGGCGTTCTCCTACCAGTTGGAGAACATCACCGATTGGCGCTTGTCGATTTTTGGTCTGATGATTTTGTTCGTCGTCTATTACTTGCAAGACGGCATCGTGGGCTTTGTGCGGCATTTGTTGTCGCTGCGCACCCAAGGCGAAGTCACGCACGCGGCTGCAGTTGTGAACGATCAAGCGTCAGTCATTCGCTCTGCCAAAACAGGCCAAGAAGACCTGCTGGTGGGTCAGCAAATTTTGATGCAGTTCGGCGGCTTGAAAGCCATCAACCAAGTTGACTTGCGCATCAAACGCGGCACGATTCACGGCCTGATTGGCCCCAACGGCTCCGGCAAATCGACCATGATGAACGTGCTCACCGGCATCTATGTGCCCACGGCTGGCAGCATCGAATTTGAAGGTCGCTCGGTGGTCGGGCGCACCTCGTCAGACATTGCCTTGTCGGGCATTGCGCGCACCTTCCAAAACGTGCAGTTGTTTGG
>CAIXXC010000218.1 GCA_903923205.1 uncultured Rhodospirillales bacterium
CTGCGTCCTTGGTGGCCTGGCGCTGACTGTCATTGAAGTACGCCGGTACGGTGATGACCGCCTGGGTGACCGTCTCGCCAAGATAGGCTTCAGCGGTTTCCTTCATCTTTTGCAGGATGAAGGCGCTGATCTGCGAGGGCGCGTATTTGCTGCCACGGCTATCGACCCAGGCGTCGCCATTGTCTGCGGCGATGATCTTGTAGGGGACGAGGCCCTGATCCTTCTTGACGGTCGGGTCGGTGAAGCGGCGACCGATCAGACGCTTGATGGCGAAGAATGTGTTTTCAGGATTGGTGACTGCCTGGCGCTTGGCCGACTGACCAACAAGACGCTCACCGCCCTCCGTGAAGGCGACCATCGATGGCGTGGTGCGCGCGCCTTCGCTATTCTCGATGACCTTGGCGCTCTTGCCTTCCATGACCGACACGCAGGAATTCGTGGTGCCGAGATCAATACCGATTACTTTGCTCATGTAGTCCTCTCAAGGTTAGCAGGATCCTCTGGCCCAATATGGCACCGGTGGATCCCCCGGGTAGGCTCCTGGAACGACGAAGACCGTGTTCACTGCCCGGTTATATATGGAGCCAGGGTTTCCCCTGCAACAGGCGGCGCTGAAACATTTCCGCTTTGCGAAAAATCCCTAGGCCGAAGTGTCGACGGGTTGATGCAGACTGTCGCCGGCATCGCCCTCAGCGCCACCCTTGGCGACGCCGACCATGGCCGGCCGCAACAGTCGATCATGCAGCACGTATCCCGGTTGCAGGACCTGGACGACGGTTCCAGCAGGCTTGCCGGTGTTCTCAACCTCGAAGATGGCCTGATGGAAGTTATGGTCGAATTTCTGGTCGAGCGGGCTTACCTGTTTGATGGCATTGCGCTCGAACGACGCCAGCAATTCGCGCTCCGTCGCGGCGACGCCCTCGATCAAGGTCTTGACCACCTCGCTTTGACCATCGGCCTCGGGGACGCTCTCTTGGGCGCGGCGCAGGTTGTCCGCCACGGAGAGAAGGTCACGCGCGACACTTGCCGCGGCATAGCGCACGGCGTCTTCGCGCTCCCTGGTGGTCCGGCGGCGGACGTTTTCGACCTCTGCCAGCGCCCGCAGATGCTGATCTTTGAGGGCAACGATCTCAGCTTCCAACTCGGCGATCCGCGCTGCGGGATCCACTTCACCGCCGGCGGTCTCGTTGAGGTCTGGTTCGGTCGGGTTGTTCTTGTCGGTCATCTAAATTTTGTCCTGCTTAACCAATGAACCGGCCGATCACCTTGGCGGTGTAATCGACCATGGGAATGATCCGGGCATAGTTGATCCTCGTCGGGCCGATCACACCGATCGCACCGACAATTTGCTCGCGACTGTTGCGATAGGGCGCCACCACCACCGAACACCCCGCAACCCCGAACAGCGGGTTGGCCGAGCCGATGAAGATTTGCACCCCGTCGCCGCGATTGGTGGCTTCCACCAAACGCATCAGGGTCTCCTTGGTCTCCAGCATCTCAAACAGGAGCCTTACACGCTCCAGATCCTCGATCGCCGTGATGTCGCCAAGCAGGTTTGCCTGCCCGCGCACGATTAGCGAGCGACTTACTTCATCGCCGCTCCAATCCGCAAGCCCTGCTTCGATCAGCCGTCGTGCCGCTTCGTCGAGCTCAGCCCGGTTGGCGTCGAGTTCGGCGCCGATACTCGCCCGCGTCTCCTCAAGCGTGTGGCCGACAATGCGGCTGGCGAGGAAATTGCCCGCCTGGACAATCGCCGAAGATGGTAGGCCAAGCGGGACATCGATAACCCTGTTCTCGACCAAGCCATCTTCGGTCACCATCACGACGAGCGCACGACCGGGTCCAAGAGCGACAAATTCAAGATGTTTTAGCGCCCGCTCGGTTTTCGGCGCCAAGACAAGACCGGCGCACTGAGACAGCCCCGAAAGGGCGGAGGTTGCCTCCTCGAGGACACGGGACAACGAGCGGCCCGACGCCACGCATTGGGCGTCGAGTCCGGTACGCTCATCCTGCGACAAACCGCCGATCTCCAAAAGCCCGTCCACAAACAAACGCAGGCCCGCCTCGGTCGGCAACCTGCCTGCCGATGTATGGGGTGCGTAAAGAAGTCCGATTTCTTCAAGATCCGCCATGACATTTCGGATCGTTGCCGGGGAGAGCCCAGTTTCAAGACGGCGCGATACCGTCCGCGAGCCGACGGGTATGCCGGTCGCGAAATAGGCGTCCACCACGAGCCGGAAGATTTCGCGGCTGCGGCGGTCGAGTTCGGACACCGAGCTTGGTGCGCCGACACTCCAAAGGGCGGTGTTCCTGCGGTCGCTCAACGCTGACGATCCTGTCACGTTGGTTGTGGATGAAAAGCCACCGCAGAGGTGGTTACTGTCGCGCGGAAGTCAACAGACCTGCGTCAATGCGGTCATCGCCCCGGCGCCCCGACCCAAAGCCGTGCTGCGGCACTGGTCAGCCGAACTCCCACTGCCGCACCTTGCCGGTATCGACATGCACAAAATCCGATCGCGGGTAATAGCCGACACCACCACGTGCCATGTGGAGGGCGGTGTTATGCAACCGCTCCAGTGATACCCCGGGTAGTTGGACGTCAGCCGCCTGGCCTTTGAGGTGGAGCGAATTCACCGCAACGCCGCCGGTGTGGCGTCGCAGCCACGCGTTGGTCTGGGGAGAGCGGTAGCCGCAGATCAGATCAAACGGCTCGCTGCCGCCGAGATTGCGATGCAGGTCATGCAGCAGATCCAGAAGGCGGGGGTCCATGTGGTGAATGCGGTTGTTATGGTTGTCGCGCATAACGTGGTTGATGTGATGCAATGCGGGGGTCAGATATTTGCCGTGCCGCCAATACACCAGGGATGTCCTCTCCTGGGTATGGATATTGATCAAGCTGATCTGGCGTTCGGGCACCGCAGGGTGCGCGTGGATCTTATGGTGGACATGCTTGATGTGGCTAGTGCCGTGCTTCGCGAGCGCGGGGCTCGCGAAGCTGACCGTCGCAGCCGCACCCATCGCCAAGCCAAAGAGCCCCCGTCGCGAAATATCTTCCGCCAAATTGTCCCCCGCAGCGTGTTTTAAAATGATCCCCGTCTGCGAAGCAAACAGATCTGGCGAAGGGTTTCAAGCGGAATGAGGCAAAAAAGGCGCAGGCGGAATTTTTTTAATGATGTGAGGGAGGCAGGGTATCCGCCGCAGCGGTCTGTCCGCCGGTCGGAGGAGAATTCGGGGCGGCGGGTCGGACCGCGGTGACCTGCCGATTCGCTGTCGGTATTCCAGACGCGGTTGCGATGGCCATGCCGGTTGCGCCGGCACCCGGCGTCATTACGCCTGTCGGGGCTGCTTGTGGTGCCACGGCAAGCTGATACGGGTCGGCATGGTAGATGACCTGCCCGGTCGAAGACACGGTCGCGGTCCGATACTGAAGATAGATCGGAACCGATTCGGAGAGCGGAATTTTCAGCGTTTTGAGTCCGGCGAGCGCGCTATCCGCGCCGGCCGCCGCCCACGCTTGATCGCCGACGAGCCATCGGGCTAGCGCCTGAATCTGCTCGACGCGGATGCAGCCATGGCTGAAGGGGCGGATGTTATGACTGAAAAAGCGTGGCTGGTTGGTGCTGTGGAGAAAAATCTCGTACCGATTCGGCATGTCGATCCGAATTTTGCCAAGAGGATTATCGGGGCCGGGCTTAGCGACATGGGCGTTACCGCCGAACTCCTTCTCGACAATGCTTTCCGGCGCGACCCAGATTGGATTTAACGTGACCGACTGGATTCGCGCTGAAAAGAGCGGGGTCTGATTGGTCGGCTTGCCGACAACGACACGGCTGACGAGGACCGGTTGGCCGTCCTTGAAAGCATAGGCGAGGCCTGCCGCGACATTGATCTCGATAAAGCGCTTGCCGTGTCGAGGCTCCGGCTGGCTCAGGCTTTGCTGGATCATCAAGATACGGTCGCCATCCATCGCCCGGAGGGCACGGCGGGTGGCATTGCCAATGACGCCGTCATCTTGGAGGCCGACTTCGAGTTGAAAGCGCTTGACCGCACTGACCAGGGGTTCCCGGTAGCTGTCCGCGTCCCCGGCACCGGTTGGCGGCTGCTTCGTATCTGACGGCAAGTAGCCAAATGCGACCATGGCCGCGCGCAGGGTCGGGATCTGGCCGCTGGACTCACCCGGTTTGATCGATTTGGCGTCATTGAGCCGAAACAGGCCGGCCTTGGGGGCGAGCTGCAGTTGGGCCATCGTCCGCTGCAGAATTTGTCGATCATCGAGTGGCCTGGGCGCAACCGCCGCTGCTGGCGTGGTTGCCTTGGGCGCGGGTGCGGGTGCGGGCACGGCCACGGGTGCGGGGGTGAGTTCGGGCGCGACGACAGCAGAAGGTGTCTGGACAATCGACGGCGCGAGCGGATCTGTCGCGGCGGTCGCGAGATCGATCCCCCCGGTGCATAAGACTGCCAGAGAAAAGTACAGGACTGCACGCGACTTCATGAGGTTCGATTTCTTCCAGAATCTTCAGGCGGCACGAACTGGTAACCCGCAATCGGATCACCGCGATATTGCTACAGCTCATTGATTAAGGTCGTGACGGGACAAGATCAATCGCGCTCCGGTCAAGGATCAGGGCGGGGTTGGCATTTCCGGCGGATGTTGCGTTTCTGCCCCAGTATGCGACCACCTGTTGCCGACTTCCGCCCGCCCTGGATCAATAGGGCTCTTGAGTTCTCGGTCGCGGTCGAACACTTATCTCTTATTGATGCGAACCGGGTGAGTACGATGACAGACAATTCAGCCTGCCGCAGTGTCTATCAGGGTGATGCGGTCCTCGAGCGTTTGCTCCAGGTCGCTCGCTCTCCGTTTGATTGCGCCGGTGTGATCGCGTTGCTGCGGGGCATCAATTCAGCCGCGTTGCCTAAGGGGGATTGTTCCTGGATTGGTCTTGTCGCGGCCGATGTATCGCCTGCCCTGGAGGCGCAACTCGTGGCGCTGAAGCACATGCTCGCCGAAGCGCCGATTCACGACGCCGTCGATCGATCGGTCAGACTTGCTGCGGTACGCGCGATCATGGCGGAACTCGGCGTTGATGGTTTCATTGTACCGCGTGCGGATGAATACCAGAATGAATACGTGCCAGCCTGCAACGAGAGACTAGCCTGGCTGACCGGGTTCACCGGATCGGCGGGGCTTGCCATTGTCATGGCGGATCGCGCTGTGGTTTTCACCGATGGGCGCTATACGCTTCAGGCGAAGGCACAGGTCGATGCAGCATCCTATGTGCTCCGCCATAGTCTCGAGGCGCCGCCGGAATCCTGGCTCGCAGAAACCCTTCTGGTCGGTCAGCGTCTCGGCTACGATCCCTGGTTGCTAACCCCGGATCAGGTGACACGCTATCATAAGGTCGCTGAAACGGCCGGCGCTCAACTTGTGGCCGTTTCAAGCAATCCGGTTGATAGCGCCTGGCTGGATCGTCCCGCAGCGCCCATTGGGCCGGTGATGGTTTTTGGCGCCGGGCGAGCAGGCCAGGAGGCTGCCGAAAAACGCCGGCAGATCTCAGAAACTCTAAAGCGCCAAGCCTGTCAGGCCGCTGTGCTGAGTGCGCCTGACAGCATCGCCTGGCTGCTTAATATCCGCGGCAGCGATGTGCCGCACACGCCATTGCCGCTGTCCTTCGCGATCCTTCACGAAAATGCGCGCGTCGATCTTTTCATCGATTGTCGCAAATTGCTGCCGGGTGTTGTCGATCATCTTGGAGCCGAGGTCACGATCCATGATCCCGGAATGCTCGGCAAAAGTCTGGACAGGTTCGCCGGACTCCGGGTTCTTGTCGATCCCGCGACTGTCGCCGCGTGGATCGTCCAGCGGCTGGCGCAAGCAGGCGCGACACTCGACCTGGCCTCCGATCCCGTCCGCCTGCCCAAGGCGTGCAAGAACGCGGTTGAACTCGATGGCATCCGCGCTGCACATCGCCGTGACGGCGCCGCGATGGTAAGGTTCCTTGCCTGGCTTGCGGAGACCTTGCCAACCAAAACCCTGAGGGAGATCGAAGCCTCGGACCGGCTTGAAGCCTTCAGAGCCGAAGGGGAGGGGTTTCGTGGGCTGAGCTTCGATACGATCTCAGGGGCCGGCCCCAACGGCGCGATTATTCATTACCGGGCTTCTGCGGAGACAGAGCGGGCACTCGAAGAAGGCTCGCTCTACCTGCTTGATTCGGGGGCGCAATATCTCGACGGCACCACAGATATCACGCGCACGATTGCACTTGGTACGCCGAGTGACGAGATGAAGGATCGTTATACCCGCGTCCTCAAGGGGCATATCGCCTTGGCTTCCGCGGTATTCCCGGTTGGCACGGGTGGTGCCGCGCTTGATGTCCTGGCGCGATCAGCGCTCTGGCAGGCAGGCCTCACCTATGATCATGGGACCGGCCACGGTGTGGGACATTATCTCGGCGTTCACGAGGGGCCGCAGCGGATTCATTACCAGAGCAAGGATGGTCAAGCCTTGCTGCCCGGTATGGTCGTCTCGAACGAGCCGGGCTACTATAAGCCCGGCGCGTTTGGTATCCGGATCGAAAATCTCGTTGCCGTCGTGCCGGCCAATCCGTCGGGCGCAGAGCGATCGATGCTTGCTTTCGAGACCCTTACCCTATGCCCGATCGATACGACGCCGATTGCCCGCAGCTTGATGACCGTCGCTGAAATTGCCTGGCTCAACGATTATCACGAACGGGTGTGGGCAAGCGTCTCGCCACTGCTTGGCGACGATACACACGCCCGCAGCTGGCTGGCGCAGGCGACGGTAGCGCTCTAGCGTGACCAATGGGCACGGACGTGGTCATTGCCGGGGGTGATGCCAGGCGCTACAACGGATGGACTGCGCTGCGTCAAACACAGGAGGCTTTGGAGTGAGCAAGGAATTTCATGGCGCTCATATCGTCGTCTCCGGTGGCACCGGCGCCTTGGGCCGAGCGGTCGTCGAGACACTGATAGAGAGCGGCGCGGTCTGTCACATACCGAACCTCGTCGCGGAAGAAATGAACGGATTTCCGTTTACCGGGCACCCTCGTGTGCATATCGCCCGGGGCGTTGATCTCACCAACGAGGCGGCGGTCAACGACTTCTATGCCGAAGTGCCGCCGCTCTGGGCGTCAATCCAGATCGCCGGCGGCTTCGGCATGGCTCCCCTGGTCGATATTTCGGCGGCTGATTTTGAACACCAGTTCAGGATGAATACCCTGACCTCATTCCTGTGCGCGCGCGAAGCCGTACGCTCGTTCAGGACGCGCCCTGTAGTCCCCGGAAGCGACCTGATCGGTGGCAGGATCGTGAATATCTCGGCTCGGCAGGCCCTTGAGCCCAGGCTCGGCGCAGGTGCCGTCGCCTACACGGTCGCCAAGGCTGCGGTCGCGGCAATGACCCAAAGCTTGGGCGAGGAACTGGCGGGGGAAGGGATTTGGGTTAATGCGGTGGCGCCTTCGATACTGGATACCCCGGCCAACCGCGCGTCCATGCCTGATGCTGATTTCACTCGTTGGATCCGTGTCCGTGACGTTGCCGACGTCATTCGGACACTCGTCTCGCCCGCGAACAAGACTGTTCGCGGCTGCGTCGTTCCCGTCTACGGGCGTAGCTGAGCAGGTCGCGACTGACCTTGCGGCCCGATCGCGACGACCGCCTTATCCTTCGCCGCCAGATGTCGCGGCCAGCGTCGCGATCAACTTGAATGCGGCTTCGCGCTCATTGCTGTTTTTGATCGCATAGAAAGAGCGGACGAGGTCTATCGTCTTCTTTCGATTCATCACTCCTGCTGGAAGCTCTGGGCCCGGGATTTCGACGTGTTTGCCCGAGACCCCGAGCTCAGCATCGACCGGCTCGAAGAAGAAGGAGACGGGAACATGAAGAATTCGCGCGAGTTGGTAAAGACGAGAGGCACTAACGCGATTCGTGCCATGCTCGTACTTCTGCAACTGCTGGAAGGTAAGTCCCATGATTTCACTAACAGCCTGTTGGGATAAACCGAGGGAAATTCGACGGAATCTTATTTGGCTGCCGACAACTTTGTCTGCGGTGTGGAGCTGTGCTTCGCTAAACCTTCCCCGCTGATCATCTGATCTAAGCATGGCGATCGTGGCGCTTTTTGACATAATTTGTAACCTCCAATGCGCCTTTATACCTGAATCTAACAAAATAATGTACGATTTTGTCGTAATTGAGATAACGTGAAGGTTGCCGGGGAAGATCATCGATTCCACCGTCACTTTATACAACGCTGACATCGGCGACGTTTCAGCATCTGCCGGTCGGCGTAAGGAGTGGTGGTAAATGACGGGTCACCGAGCCACCGCATCACCGTGGCTGGAGACTTCTCCTGGCGATGCAGACAGGTCTGCGGCTTTATTTAAGCTCTTGCCAGGTTCGGTTCATGCCGCCTGTGGGGGCGGTACATTAAAAGGCCCCGTCGCCTTTCGGTCCGGCGGGCTCCGGAGTGCGATGGGTCGGCATTGGAGTAGCCGACCCATCGCGCAGGAGCGATGCCCGCCTTCGGATCGCACAAGCGTCTGGCTCAGGAGCTAGCCGCGGAGGTCGAAGATCAGGTGTTCCTTGGTCATGAAAACGCGTGAATTCGCGAGATCAATGAATTTCTGCTCATCTTCGATCAGGAACTGTCCTGCGATCTTTCCCTCATCGGAGCCAAAACGCCGATTCAAGGCCTCCGCATCATCCCACCAAACTTCGGTGATGCCGTCATAGGGCGGTTGCAGATTGCGTGATTCCAGGAGCGCCTGGTTTATCTCCGGCTCGCAGGTATGGCTTTGGATATATTTCCAGGCGCCGATTTTCTCCGCGACAGAGCGCACTTTCGGGCCGTGGGTGTTCAGCCAATAATCGTAGAACGCTTCGGGCGTGATGTCGGGGCGGCGGCGGACACAGAAGACGAGCTTGATCATTGCGATGATTCCATTCTGGCAAAGAAAGTAAAGGCGAGAGGCTGGGGCCGATGGATGTCGCCATCCCTTCGGCCCCAGAAATCGGGGTGATCAGCGCGCCTTGTCGATCCAGTCGCGTCGTTCGGCCAGGGGAACGGCAATATAGTCCTGCATGATGCGGAGGCCTTCCGCGGTCTTCATCGTGTTGATGAAGCGAACCGATTCATTGTCGAGGCCCTGGCGCAGCGGCATGTCATAGCCCTCGTAGATCGAACGCTTGGCCTCGTTCAGCGCTTCCGCGCTCAACGTGATCATATCCGCTGCAATTTCCTGCGCCCGCACCAGCGCATCGTCCGCCAGTTCGTGAACCAGCCCCAGCGACAGCGCTGTTTCCGGGTTTACGACCCGGCCGCGGAGGATGAATTCCGTCGCCTTGGCGAGGCCGATCTGGCGTGGCAGTTGTTGCGTGCCGCAGCCACCCGGCAGGATGCCGAGGCGGACCTCCGGGAGGCCGATGCGATGATCGCCGCGAGACATGATGCGAATGTCCGAGAACAGTGTGAATTCGAACCCGCCACCCATGGCGTCACCGTTGATGGCGCTGATAACCGGCTTGCCCAGGTCGCGGAGCTTGTGCAGGAAGGTATGGTAATCCTTGCTGCAGTTGCTCTCCTTCGTGCCGAGCCGGGCATGATCTTCGGCGAGGTAGGCCAGTTCCTCGACGCTGTAATGGGTGATGAACTTGCCCTTGATCGCGCCGGTGAAGATCACCGCGCGGACCGACGGATCACGCCAGGACTCAACCAAAGCGTCGAGTTCGCCAATGGCCGCCGCCGTGAAGTAGTTCATCGGCGGGTTATGGTAGACGGCGGTCACGACGCCATTGTTATTCGTACATGTCCACATGGCTTAACGGCTCCCTTGAGTTTATTCTTATAATGTGACC
>CAIXXC010000219.1 GCA_903923205.1 uncultured Rhodospirillales bacterium
CTCGGCCGATGGCACGACGGGGGCCGGTGGCACGGTTGCCGTATGGTCGGATGGGATCACCAAGGCCAACGGTTCGATCACGGCGGTTGGCGCAATGCCCGGCGGTCTGGTCGAGACCTCGGGCCACCAGCTTGATTTCGGTGGGATCAGCGTTCAGGCAAATAGTTGGCTACTAGATCCTATAAGTCTGGAACTCACCGATACCGATCAGGCGACGCTTAACACGGCCCTTAACGCCGGTACCAGCGTTAGCCTGACGACCACGGCCAGCGGCGCGCCCACGGGCGGATTCGGGACACAGAACGCGACCGATACCGCAGGCGATATTATCGTCGATGCAGCGGGAGGCACGGCACCCAACGGTATTGCATGGACGACGAGCGCGGGCCTTTCGATGAATGCAACCGGCGCGGTGATCATCGCCGCCGGCGCCAAGATCGTGAACAGTAACTACGCGACGATCAGCCTCGCTTCGGGCAATGGCGTCTCCATTGCCTCGTCTGCGGTCGTCTCGACGACAAGCGGCTATCTCTACACGAGTGATTCCCTCAGCACTGGCAGTACCGGCTCCAGTTATGGCGGGACGATCAATGCCTACGGTATTTCCCTCAGCGATGGCGCTAGCCTCACGGTGTCTGGTGCCGTAACGATATCCGGCCCAACCGTTCTTGATGCCCCGCATCTTACAATCACTGGTTCCGTCAGCAATACCGCTGGCTATGGCATCAGCCTGTTGGCCTCAAGCGCGCTCACCGTGGCCGCCGGCGGATCGATTTACACATCATCCTACGCCACGATCACGGATGACACTTACTACGTGACGGAGATGCCGGTCACCGACATCGAGGGGTCGCTGACGAGCGGGTACATTACGCTGACGTCATCATATCTGACATTGGGTGCCGCAGCCTCGCTCCATGCAACCTATTATGCGACCCTGCTTGCGTCTAACGGCTTCTCGATCGCAACTGGGTCTGCCCAGATCGTCAATTCCCCGAGCCTGACCCTGAATTACGGCGGCGGCGCGATCGAGATCGGCGGCCCAGCGGTAAACGGCGATTTGAATTTGACGCCGGCGGCGCTGATTCAACTCGGATATGGTTCCGCCACGGGGCTCTCAAGCCTCTTTGCAGTATACGCGACCGATGCCAGCAACGGGGCAATCACCACCTCGGGTAGCCTATCCTTCGCCCATTCTTTGTCCCTCGTTCAGGGGAATGCGGCGACACTGACCCTTGGCGGTACCATCACTGTCGCGCAGTCGGGCTATTTTGGTTCGCCAGGCGGGAGCGTTGAAATTACCGGCAGCCTCAGCGGCGGTGCCTCCTATTATACGCCGATTTCGATCGTTGCCGGTTACAGCATTGATCTTGCGGCGGGTGGCCTCATCTCGAACACGAATGGTCCAACGAACTTAATCGATAATAATACTGGGGTCAGCCCCGGGCCCGGGACCAGCATCGAAGGAACGATATCGGCTGGCTACCTGACGCTGATCGATAATTACTCAGTCGCCATGGCCTCTTCGGCGAAACTTACCGCGACATACGGTGCCTGGATATCGGCGGGTACCGGCTTGACCCTGCCGACAACGCTCACCAACGGTACCACGACGCTGATCGCCACGCCCTCACTCGACTTGAGCTACGGCGGGGGCCCGATCGAACTTGGCAGCATTGCCACCAGTGGCCTCGACCTGACGCCAACGATCCTGGCGGAGCTAGGTGCCGTATCTGGCGGTGCCACGAGTCTCTTCTCGGTGGTTGACACTGCGGCGTCTGGGGGCGCGATCACGACAGACGGACCCCTGAACTTCCCTGGGACCGTTAGCCTCGTGGCGGGCGCCGGTGCCACGCTGACATTGGGGGGGGCGATCAATGTTCCGGGATACGGATCCTTTTCCGCTCCGACCGGATCGATAGAAGTATCGGGAAGCGTTTCGGGCAGCCCTTACTACGCCACGGTATCCCTGTCAGCTGCCCACGGCATCGATCTGGCCATCACTGGTTCCCTGTCTTTCCCGCTCGGGTCCGTAAGCCTGACGGACTACAACGCCAGCACAAATACCGGCGCGGGGACGACGATCGAGGGAACAATATCCGGCGGCTACGTCTATTTGAGTGATAATTACGGTCTTTCGCTCGCATCAACGGCGCAGATCGCTGGGCTCTACAATGTCTCTCTCGTCGCGGGAACGAGTCTGATCCTGCCGACGACATTGTCGAATAGCGCGCCGCGCCTCGTCACATCGCCGTCGTTATTTCTCAGTTATGGAGGAGGGCCAGTCGAAGTCGGCTCGAGTGCCACGAGCGGGCTTGCCCTGACGCCGACGATCCTGAGTGAGTTGGGCGTCCTATCCGGCGGCGCAACCAGTTATTTCGCCGTTTACGACTCAGCGGTTTCGGGCGGCAACGTTGCGACCGACGGCACGTTGAGCTTTGCCGGTGGCTTAAGCTTGATCGCTGGGTATGGGGCCACCTTGACGCTGGATGGCACGATCAACATCAACGGCTCGGCGGCGTTCAATAGCAACCTCGTCAATTATTATTATTACTACGACGGGTCGATCGCGATTAACGGCACCATAATCGATACGGCGCCGACGTCGCTCAACTCTCGTATCGCGATCAATGCCGGAAACTCGCTGACAATGGCCGCAGGGGCTTCGATCAGTGATGTCGGCGGTATGATCACGCTTTATGACGCACCTGCGGTGACCACCGTTGGGGCAGGGACTACGATCAACGGCGCTCTGAACGCGGCCAACGTGTCGATCACGGACACCTATGCCCTTACCCTGAACCCCGTCGCGATCACGGCGACCGTGTCGGCGTATTTCAGTTCCAGTGGCAGCCTCGTCCTGCCATCTGGTGCACAAGAAATTGTGACATCGCCGAGTCTGACGATTGCCTATGGCGGCGGTCCGGTTGAAATCAGCCAGGCCACGTCGGTCAATGGCGACCTCAACCTCAATCAAGGAGTACTGACCGCGCTCGGTTACGGATCGACGACCGGGGGATTAAGCGCGCTCTTCGAAATCAACACCGCTTCCAATTATACGACGGGAACAATCACGACGGCCGGGAGCCTGCACTTCCCCGGGAGCGTGTTCCTGCTCGCTGGCAATGCGCTGACGATAGGCGGCCCTTTAAGTCTGAACGGGGCGGGTTCGTTTTCCAGTGGCTACTATACGGGGAGTTCTTTGCTGATCGACGGCTCGATCAGCAACACTGGGGGCATTCGCTTATTCGGCTATGACAATGTCACTGTCGGCCCCGGTGTGAGTGTCACGGCAGGGGCGGCAAGCACGATCGACATCTCGGCCAATAGTTATTACACGACCGCGACCGCCGAAATCGGCGGGGCGCTTGCGGCGGGGTACGTCGATATCGTCGCTCCCAATGTCACCCTCGATGCGACGGCATTGATCAATGCGGCGACGATTGTGCTTTCGGCCGGGACCGCTTATTCGTTCCCCACAACCCCGGTACAGATCGTCGAAAACGTAACAAGTCTTGCTCTGTTTTATAGCGGTGGCGCGGCCCAGATCGGGAACCCCACTCTCATTAGCGGTGACCTTAATCTCACCCCGACGGTGATGGCCAATCTCGATGCCTTTTCGGCCACGAGCGGGTTCGCTCTTGTCGACTATGCGACCGGCGGGTCCATCACGACCAGCGGCACGCTGAATTTTGCCGGGTCCCTGGATTTGGAGTCCGGCTACGTCGCCGGGCTTAACCTTGGCGGCACGATCAGTTTCAACGGCACGGGCAGTTTTTCGAGTTATTATTATGGTGCCAGTACGATCACGATCACGGGCACACTGATCGATACGGCGCCAAGCAGCAACGCCTACGGTTCAATCACGATCGCCGCTGATCAGACGCTGGTCCTAGCTGCGGGGGCGACGATCAGTGATCAGTATGGATTGATCGATATCTACAACTCGCCGCCCCAAACCAGCGGCTACGGCACGACGATAAACGGGACGGTGCTGGGCAAGAACGTATCGATCACGGACGGCTATTCGCTGACCCTCGATCCTGTTCTGATCAGCGCGACTTCCGTGTATTTTTCGGCTGCCTCATCCCTCGCGCTGCCAACCGGATCAAGTGCTGTCATCACGGCGTCGAGCCTGACCATCGACTACAGCGGCGGCGGCGTTGGCATTGGTACTGCCGCGTTGGGATCGGGCGGGAATTCGCTTGAAATCACGGCCGGGTCGTCGAGTACTCTTGTCGCCCTTGGCCTTGGCCAGGGAGGTGGCAATACTCAATTCAGCCTCTACGATGATTCGTCGACAAACGCCTCTATTGCGACCTTAGCCGGGCTTAGCTTGTATGGCTCGGTCGGACTTAGCACCTATTCCTATTACGGCGGCCAGACCACGGGTATCACTATCGGTGGCGACCTCACGGTTACGGGGGGATTGACACTCTACAATGTCAATTACGGCACGACGGGGGCTATCTATCTGACCGGCACAGTCACCGCCGCGAGCGCCAGCCTGATCAGTTACTATTCCGGCAACCATGGCGTCGTGTTGACGGGTAATGCGGCCATCAACACCTCGGCGCATAATGGCACGATCTCGGTTGGCAGTGTCGATGGCGCCTATGATCTCACGCTGAATGCCGGGACCGGATCACTGAGTTTGGGTACTCTCGGCGGGACGACCAATCTCGGCTCGGTGTCGCTCACTGGTGGGAGCGCTACATTGCCCGCCATGACCTTGACCGGGAACCTGACTGTTAATACCGCAGGGGCCGCCTCTCTTAACGGGCTCATTACCGTCTACGGTGGCGGATCAACGATATTCAACACAGATACAGCCGGAACTTCGAGCAGCTATTCTTCGTCGCTGGTTTTCTACACGAACTCAGCTCAGCTCAGCACCAGCGGCACGGTAAGCGTGTCCTATCATCCCTATGGATATACCGCGAATTATGCGGGCCCATCCTATTTCGCTGGCCATGTTTCGAGTTCGCAGCCGGTTCAGGCGGTATTGCTTGTTGACTCGATGAATGACGTTTTGAGCATTGCCTCCTCAAGCAATCTTGCGGCGCATTACGTGCTCAACCACAATATTTCCGCCGCGAGCGGTTACGCCTCACCCATCGGGATACCCTCGTCACCGTTCACCGGCATCTTCGATGGGAACGGCCACACGATTACGGGCCTGAATATCAGTTACGTTTCAAGTTACTATATCGGCTTGTTCGGTGAGATCGGTTCGTCCGGCGTCGTCTCCAATCTTGGTATTCTGAACGCCAATGTCCTCGGCAATGTCGACGTTGGGATCCTGGCAGGTGTGAACCTGGGAACGATCACAAACTCCTACGTCACCGGAACGGTATCGGCGAGCATCAACGCCTCCTACTTCGTTGGCGGCCTGGTCGGCGACAATCAGGGTAGCATTTCCAACTCCTACAGCTCCGCCAACGTCAACGGCCCGACCAACAGCTACAAAATTGGCGGGTTGGCCGGCCAGAACACTGGCGGGACGATCACCAATTCATACGCAAGCGGGATCGTCACCGTCGCCAGCGGCGCAATCGCGCTCGGCGGTTTCGTGGGGACGGTAAGCGGCGGTGCGATCATCAATTCCTACGCCAGTGGCAGCGTCGTCGCGCTGGGCGATGCCGCCGTCGGCGGCTTCGCAGGTGAGAATTTCAGCGCGATCTTGGCCAATGTCTACAGCACGACGAGCGTAAGCACCGGCGGCGGTAACACCGTTGGCGGGTTGGTTGGCCATAACGCGGGCTCGATCATCACCTCCTACGCAGCCGGTACAATCTCGATCTCCGCAGGCGCGTCGGCGATTGGTGGATTGACCGGGGCGAGCAGCGTGGTGGCCAGCGCTTCCTACTGGGATAGAGAGACGACCGGTGTCGTCTCCGCCGATCCCTCCGGGGCCACCGGATTGACGACGGCACAGCTGACCAGCGGAGGCCGACCAACCGGCTTTCCGGCTGATACCTGGGTTACGGGTGCCGGAAGTTTGCCGAGTCTCTACTGGCAAAATGCGCCGGTGGGGGTACCGACCCCGGCAGGTAACGAGATCGTCTCGGGCAATGTATACGCTGGTAGCAGCGCCGTTTCTGGTGCGGGCGTCAACATCATCGTTGACGGCGTGGCAGTCGGCAGCGCAACCAGCGGCAGCGGTGGCGCCTACAGTGTCTTGTTCGCAGCGACGGCGATCCCTTCTGCTGCGGGCAATCACGAAATCATTGGCTATCTCTCAGGCAATGGTCTCGTTGGCTTAACGGCCTATGACACCGTCACTCTGCCCTACGCCGGGCTGCCGATTTACGAGAACGAAGTTGTTCTTCGAACCACCAGCGCCAATCTATCAACCGCAGTGGCCTCCTTGGCCGGTGCGCTCTCCGGCGCGGGGGCGTCGGTTGGGAGCATCCTGTCGATCTCAGCCGGTGTTATCACCACAGCCAACAATCTTGGCATGTCGGTATACGCTTCTGCCGGTAGTTTCACGGTCGATGACACCATCAGCACCGGCAGCGGCCAGCTCCTGCTTTCCTCGACGGGTTCGACTGTATACCAGAGCGCCGGGATTACCGCCGGATCGCTTCTCCTGGACGGCACGGCCGCAGATTTCATCCTCACCAACCAATCCAACCAAATTGGCAGTGTCGGGCTGTTGTCCCCAACCACATCCAGCATTGTCGCCGCCTATATCGTCGATGCGTCCGCGCTTGAAGTGGATAGCTTCACGGCGTCTTCGCTTGCATCCTTTGACGCGCCATCGCTGACGTTCGGGACAAGCGCCCTGATCTACACACCCGTATTATCCCTGCAATCCAACGCGATTACGGCGCTGAGCGGCGCTGCACTCCATTCGGGGACCTCGGTGACGGTCGTCGCCTCTCAAACAGGCAGCTCAATCGGCCTTGGCACAGCAGCAGGAACGTTGCAACTGACACAAGGGCTGCTTGGTTTCCTTGATGGTGGCGCAGGATTCACCGTCGGCGACAGCTCCACCACAATCGTGACCAGCGGGAACGTTTCTCTGCCCGGTTCGTCGGTTCTGATCGGAAACTCCGTGACGCTCGGCGGTACCCTGGTGTCTGGGTATTACATGACCGTCGACGGCAATACCGTGACCGTTAATGGGACGCTCATCGGCACCAGTTCCTATGGGACGAGCTTCAACATCGTACCGGGAGGAAGCTTTACCGAGAGTGCGGGTGCCTCAATCACTGACGGATATATTGCTGTTAACTCGCAAAATTCCAGCACCGGTATCGGTATAACGATCGATGGCTTGTTTGCCGCAAGCTCGACGATCGTGCTCAACTCGGGCGCCGGGGGCTCGCTGACGATTGATGCCGGCGCTGTGCTCAACAGCGGAACAGAGATCGATATTTATACGGACACGCTGAATATGCCGACCCCTGCCGGCGTCAGCATGACAACCAGTGCTGTTCGCGTTGACACCAGTTCTTCCGGTACAACGATCGGTCTTGGGACGGCGGCGGGGCTGATCAGCCTCAGCCAGAGCGAACTTAACGCCCTGGGGGCTGATCTGACGATCGGTGATTCCTCATCAACGGTGATTGTCTCTGGAGGTACCTCGCTTGCTCCTGTCACGGTTGCCGACTCGCTGACCCTGCTTGGTACCTCTGTCCAAGTCTCTGGCTTTCTCACTGTGACGGGGATCGGCTCGATCTTTACGGTCACCGAAACCGCGAGCGGAAGCGGGTTCAGCCTGGCGTCCGGGGGCGGAATCACCGCCGGAACAATTATGATCGATCCGGCCTCGATCACGGTTAGCGGGCTCCTGACGGCGACTTCGGGTGGGATCACGCTCGATACAGGTTCGGCGGTCAATGGAACCGTCGTGCTGGATTCCGGTTCTCAGATTTCGGTTCCCGGCGCGTTCAGCATCAGCACCGATAATCTCTCACTCTCGGGAACCGGCGCCCCGACGATCAGCGCGTCATCCGTGACATTGATTGCAACGCAGCCCGTGTCTGTGGGGTCCGCGAGCGGCGGCTTCTCCGCGGCTGCGCTGGCAGCTTTTGCGGGTCTTCCCGTCACGATCAGCGCGCCAAGCGTCAGCGTGGCCAATGGCTACACCCTGCCGGCGAATTTCACGGTCATCCAGACGAACGTCAACACCTACACGATTTCCGGCATCGCCTTCGATGCCTATGATGGCTTGTCGTTGGGCTCAAACATCCGCGTCGATCTTCGCCTTAATGGTGCGGCGTTCAATCCGAACGTCGTCGTCGTGACGGACGGATCTGGTCGTTACAGCTTCAACGTCACAACGGCATTGGCCACGACCTCTTTCGAGGCTGCGGTATATTTCGATTCCTCTTCCGGCTACAGCGGCATCTCGTTCTATGACGGTCCGGCGAGCACACTCCCCAGCCTTAATCTCTACCAAAACTCGGCAAGTCTGAGGACAAGCTCGGGCACGCTATCGGCGGCATTGTCCTCGCTCAGTGGCGAACTGGGCTTGCTGCCTAACGGCACCGTTGCAAATGGCGTGGTTACGGTGCCGACTGGGTACTCGCTGGTGCTGCAACCGGCAAATTCGGGGACGTTCACAATCGACGAAACCGTGAATACCGGCAGCGGCGCTCTGGTCCTCGTTGGCAATGGCGGCACGATCGACCAGACTCAGGCGATCACGGCCGGTCAGTTGCTGCTGGACGGCAGTGGTGCGGCACTCCTTGCCAATTCCAGCAATGCCATCGGCGCTCTGGCCAATGCTGGTAATGGCTTTGGGAGTGTGACCCTGGCCGACGCGAGCGCGCTTACCCTTGGGTCGCTCGACGCCAGCGGTAACATCGCGATCTACGACAATGTCGTGAGTGCAGGGACGGGTGCAATCGTCAACGCCAACGGCGGGATCACCTTCGATACACTCAATCTCCACGGCACAATCGGCCTCGGGTCAGCGACGGGAGATCTCCTCACGATCGGACAGGGCTTGCTCACGGCCTTGGGAGCCTCGACACCCCTCGTGATCGGCGACAGCACGAGCGCGATCGATGTGAATGGAATTGTCTTTGGCGGTAACGGGATCGAGCTTAAGGGTAGCGTTGTCCTGACAGGGGCGACCACGATCGATGCCGGGGTCGGCACAATTCAGTTCGACGGTACCGTCAACGCCCAGTTTACCCCTGATAACACAGCTATCGCGAGCCAGAGCGACGGCCTCGTCCTGAACACGACGGGGGATATCAACTTCGAGCAACTCGTCGGCACGCCCGTTAAAGACGCCAATGGCAATATCGTATCGACCGCCCTGTACCTGCCTTTCTTGATGATCACCCAGGCGCGCAACGTCTCGGTAAATCCAAACCAACTCGGTATCGATATATACAACAACCCGGTATACGCCGGCTTATACACGCATCTCTTTGCCGACCAGAACATTTCCGGGACGCTCAGCACAGGGACTCATTCGCTTGAGTCGGATGGCGATGTTTCGATCATCGCGACGACTGTCGAAGGGCGTATCGTTGCGGGTAACGATGCCTCTATCAACGCAGCGACGGTTACAGGCGCGACAGTTATCGCCGGCAATAATGTCCAGGTCGCAGCGGCCGATGTTACAAACTCGTCGTTCACGGCCACACGGTCGGCGGATGTCAGCGCGACGCAGACGATTACCGGCTCGACCATCACATCGGGTGTCGCCAACATCACAGCGCCTACGATCACGGGCACGACGGTCACGGCGACGAACATCACCGTCACCGGCACAACGACGGCTCATAACACTTACAATTCTCCCGCGCCGGTCACATTTAACGGCGGCGATCCCGCGGCTGGCGATAATATCTATAATGGCAAGCCCGTGACGAATGCCGTTGTCCAACTCGCCAGCCTGAACGTGCCGACCAATGCGACCAATCCAAAAGTCAGCAAAGGCTCAGGCCAGAGCGCCGACTCCAGTGGGGAAGAGGACGATTCATCCGGAGATTCCGGTAGCTCGCATGAGAAGAAGAAGGGCGAGAAGGGGGCCAAGACCGCCGCCGATAAATCGGCAAGCCAGCATAAGACGCAGCCAAAAACCTACGACGCGGCGAACCAGTTCCTCAACAAACTGCTGAGCGGGAAGAAGCCGGTACAGCCGCCGATCTAAGTCGAACGGCGCTACTTCATCTTGAATCCGAATTTACGGAATGACGCCTTCAAGCCCTCGCGACCGGTGAGCTGCTCAATGCCGCGCAGTCGGCTGATGACGCTCTTGGTCCAGCCGCCGGTCTGCATGCCCTGGCCATCGAAATAGGCTTTCAGGGTTTTGTCGTAGGCCTCAATCGCGGGCTTCTGCTGCGGCCAAGAATAGACGTCGTGATGTAACACGGCGGCCTGGGGGAGGCGAGGTTTGACGGAGGCCGTTTCGGTCGGGTCTGGATAACCGATGCAGAGCCCGAATACGGGCGTCACCATCGGCGGCAGCTTCAGTTCCGCCGCAACGGTCTCGATATGATTGCGGATGCCGCCGATATAGACCGAGCCAAGTCCCAGCGATTCCGCCGTAGCGACCGCGTTCTGTGCGGCCAATGCGGCATCGACGATGCTGGCCAAAAAGATATCCGAATAATCGATCGCGTCGATCACCGCGTCCCGTTCCTGACCGAGGCAGGCGGCGCGACCAAGATCGGCGAGCCAGATCAGGAAGAGGGGGCAGTCGGCGACGTGCTTCTGGTTGTTGCAGAGGCCGGCGAACATCGCCTTGCGCGCCGGGTCTTCAATTGCGACCACGCTCCAGGTCTGGAGATTCGACGACGTGGCCGCTGATTGCGCCGCCGCGACGAGCAGCTCGAGCGTGCCTCCGGGCAATGCTTTGGGGAGGTACTTGCGGACCGAGTGATGGGCAAGCAGAGACTCCAGAATCGGACTCCACTGGCTGACGCGGGGCGCTGAGCCGTCCTGATAGCGGGCGTCAAGCAGGGACTGTTGCTCTGAAGTGGATGTGGTCAAGATAGAAGCCTCCGGTAGGTAATTGGTCGCGACACTATCGTATCGGGCGGAAGGCTGGAAGTGGGGGGCTTCTGTTGCCCGGTGCCCCCCGAACCGCGCTTACCTAATGATTAGGCAGCGAGTGCTACAGAGTTATCGTTCGCACTTAGGATTTGACCCGATAACGGCGGTATCATGCCGGGCAAAAGGCGGATCTTTACCACGCACGTCGAAGCTGGATCGCCCCCTGAAAGACCGTGGACCCTAAACCGTTCCACGACCCTGTAATGGTGGAGGCGCCGGGTACTGCCCCCGGGTCCGTAACGATTATTCCATACGCCGTTTATCACCATAGTCGGTTTCCCGACAGCCCGAATATAGGGAGCGAGGCGCCCGACCGCAATGCCCGATGTTTGGGTTTTCTTCCGGCGCTCGGCACTTATCGCCGCCATCCGTAATTCGCGGGCATGATGGGTGTGTCTTTCTATCGCTCTCGTTGTCATTGGGATTGAAATCGTAAGAAATTTTCAAGAATTTGGAGTAGTAATTCGCGACATCGCGATCACACTGGGGCAAGTGGTGATACGGCTCATGAGGAAACGGCACCTTGCCTCCTGCGCGTTCCTCACATGATCAAGGACGGATGATGGCTCAGAAAGTTCGTAAGGCGGTATTTCCGGTGGCAGGCCTTGGGACAAGGTTCCTGCCCGCGACCAAGGCCATCCCGAAGGAGATGCTGACAGTCGTCGATCGCCCTGTCATCCAGTACGCGGTCGAGGAAGCTCGTGCGGCGGGGATCGAAGAGTTTATCTTTGTCTCGGGTCGTGGCAAGACATCTCTGATCGAACATTTCGATCATAGTTTTGAGCTCACACAGACTCTCATGGCTCGCGGCAAAACCAAGGAGCTTGAGGATTTGCAGCGGTGGTTGCCCGACCCTGGTCAGGTCGTGACGACGCGGCAGCATCTCCCCATGGGGCTTGGCCATGCTGTGCTCTGCGCTAAACGAGCGGTCGGCAACGAGCCCTTTGCCGTCATCCTGCCCGATGATCTGGTCCTGTCGCAGACGCCCTGCCTCAAGCAGATGGTCGAAGCATGGGAAGAAGTGGGTGGTGCCCTCGTTGCCGTCCAGGAAGTCCCGAGGCATCAGACCCGCCGATATGGCGTTCTCAATATCGACCATGATTATGGCAAGCTTATTTCCGTGCGTGGTCTGGTCGAAAAGCCGGCGCCCGAAGTCGCGCCTTCGACCTTGTCGATCATTGGCCGCTATATCCTGCCGCCAGAGGTCTTCGGTCATCTGGAGACCACGGAGCGTGGTGCCGGTGGTGAGATCCAGCTCACGGACGGCATGGTCAAGCTGATCGGGCAGACGCCGTTCCACGGCTATCGCTTCGAAGGCAAGCGTTATGATTGTGGCGATCGCTTCGGCTTTCTTGAGGCCAATCTCGCCTTCGGGCTTGCCCGCGAAGACGTCGCACCGGCGTTGCGCCGGATCGTCTCCGAGTTGTTCAACTAATATTGTTTCCCCGGTTCGGAGCTTCCATGTCCTCTCAAGTACTGTCCCAGGCGACTTCGCATCAGTTCGACCCGACCATTCTGCGCGAATATGACATTCGTGGCGTGGTGGGGCAGACGCTGAAGGTAGAGGATGCCTATGCCATCGGGCGTGGCTTCGGCACGATCCTCGCCGAGGTCGGGGGAAAGGCGGCAGCAGTCGGCTATGACGGCCGATTGTCGTCGACGATGCTCGAGGCGGCCGTTGTCCAGGGGCTGCTCGACGCTGGAATCGATGCGGTCAGGATCGGCCTTGGACCGACGCCGAAACTCTACTACGCGACCAACACCCAGAATGTTGACGGCGGCATCATGATAACGGGGTCGCACAATCCGCCGACCCATAACGGCTTCAAGATGATGATCGGAAAGAAGTCGTTCTATGGGAAAGACATTCAGCGTATTGGGTCGCTCGGCGCTGCCGGGGCCTGGGCTTTGGGCAAGGGGACGGCACGCGAGGTTGATGTCGAGGCCGAATATGTCGCCCGCTTGCTGCAAGACTATGACGGTATCCGCCCCCTCAAAGTGGTTTGGGATGCCGGCAATGGTGCGACAGGCGAGGTGTTGGTTAAGCTGACCGAAAAGCTGCCCGGCACGCATATCCTTCTGAACGAGGTCATCGACGGCACCTTTCCGGCCCATCATCCCGACCCGACCGAGGAAAAGAATCTCGTCGAC